>NZ_JAMYNL010000008.1:0-297927 GCF_040319065.1 Mesorhizobium sp. M0968 | reverse complement strand
CTCCGCTAAACACGGGGGCTGCGCGGCGGACACGCCGACGTCAACGCAATGCCACGCCATTTTGCAGAACTTGACGCACACAACTCGACGGAAATCCTTCGATGTTTTCTCGTCGCGTTTCTTCCAGCACCCCTCATCCGTCTCGGCGCTGCGCGCCGATCCACCTTCTCCCACAAGGGGAGAAGGAAGAGCGCCTACGCATCCGCCTTGAACGTCTGCTTCTGGATGCCCAGCCCTTCGATACCGAGCTCGACCACGTCGCCGGGCTTGAGGAAGACCGGCGGCTTCATGCCGAGGCCGACGCCGGGCGGCGTGCCGGTCGAGATGATGTCGCCCGGGTGCAGCGACATGAACTGGCTGAGATAGGAGACGAGATAAGCGACGCCGAAGACCATGGTCTTGGTCGAGCCGTTCTGCATGGTCTTGCCGTTGACCGTCAGCCACATCGGGATGTTCTGCGGGTCCTTGATCTCGTCCTTGGTCACCAGCCACGGGCCGATCGGCCCGAACGTGTCGCAGGACTTGCCCTTGGTCCACTGGCCCTGGCGCTCGGCCTGGAAGGCGCGCTCGGAGACGTCGTGCGCGACGCAATAGCCGGCGATATAATCAAGCGCCTCGGCCTCGGTGACATACTTTGCAGTCTTGCCGATCACCACGCCGAGCTCGACCTCCCAGTCGGTCTTCACCGAGCCGCGCGGGATCAGCACGTCGTCGTTCGGCCCGACAATAGCCGAGCTTGCCTTCATGAAGATGATCGGCTCCGGCGGCACGGTGGCGCCGGTTTCGGCAGCATGGTCGGAATAGTTGAGACCGATGCAGATGAATTTGCCGGTGCCGGCGACGCAGGCGCCGATGCGTGGCTTGCCGGAAACCGCCGGTAGCGTTTTCGGATCGAGCTTCGACAATGTCTCAAGCGATGCCGGATCGAGCGTCTTGCCGGCAATGTCGGTGACATGGGCGGAGAGGTCGCGGATCGTTCCATCCGCATCGAGCAGGCCGGGGCGTTCGCTCCCCGCCTCGCCATAGCGCAGCAGTTTCATGCAGTTTTCTCCCAGTTGCGACCAGAGGCCGTTTGCAAACTCGCTCCGCTGCGGCGAATGGCGTGGGTTTCGAGAACCGGAGCGGAGCGTACTTAAAGTACGTGAGCACCGGAAGCGCAGAAAGCCGCGTCAGGCGCCCGGCGGAGTAGGGTTTTCAAATGGCCTCTTAGATCGACCAGCCACCGTCGATATTATAAGCCTGCCCCGACGTATAGGTGGCGCCGGCCAGATAGACGGCGAGATCGGCGATTTCCTCGGGCGTGCCGAGGCGGCCCATCGGCTGGCGGGCGATGAAGGCGGCGCGAGCTGCTTCGTAGTCGCCCTGCGCATGCATGCGGTCCTGCAGCGACGGGCTTTCGACCGTGCCCGGACAGATCGCATTGCAGCGTATGCCCTTGCCGACATAGTCGGCGGCGACCGACTTGGTCAGGCCGATGACGGCTGCCTTGGTTAGGCCATAGACGAAGCGGTTCGGCACGCCCTTGGTCGAACTGGCCAGCGACGCCATGTTGATGATCGAGCCGTCGCCGCGCTCCAGCATGCCGGGCAGCACGGCGCGGATGGCGCGGATCATCGAGCGGACATTGAGATCATAGGCAAAGTCGAGATCGCCGTCCTTCATCTCGAGGATCGAGCCGGAATGGACGAAGCCGGCGCAGTTGAACAGCACGTCGACGGCGCCGATCTCGGCAAAAGCGGCGTTCACCGCCTCGTCGTTCAGCACGTCGAGCTTGCGGGTCTTGATACCGGGCGTCTTGCCGAGGTCGGCGAGCACCACCTCGTTAATGTCGGTGGCATGGACGACGGCGCCGGCCTTGGCGAACGCCAGCGCGCTCGCCCGGCCGATGCCTTGCGCCGCCGCCGTGACGACAACGACCTTGCCTGTCAGATCCGCCATGCTTCTCTCCTCGCCCGTCTGTGATCGTTCGGCTTTTTACCGGCATTAGGCCGGGGCGCAATGTGCCAGCCGGGCACTACCATCCCGCCTGTTTCGATATTCGCCTGCCGGCCAAATGTTTTTTCTCGGTAAAGAACATTTGTTGGCCCGTCAAGCCCGGACGTCCCTCCGGGACACTCAGTCGCCGTAGGGCACCCAGACGTTCTTGACCTCGATCGCACGGCGCAGCAAGGCATCGCCGGCTGCTTCGTTCGAGGGCCAGTCGAGGCTGTGGCCGTTGCCGGTCCAGACGCGTTTGAGATTGCCGATGGACTCGGCCTCGGCCTTGGCGCAAGTCTCGGCGTCGGCGAACACCCAGAGCCCGTCGACATCGTCATGCTTGGCCAATACGCCGGCAAGCTCGGCGCTACGGCCGGTGACGATATTGATGGCGCCTGCCGGAACGTCGGAATATTCGATGACCTGGTAGAGGTCGGTGGCAAGCAGCGGGTATTTTTCGGATGGCACTGCGACTACGGTGTTGCCCATGGCAAGCGCCGGCGCCACCAGCGAGATCAGGCCAAGCAGAGGCGCATTATCCGGCGCGATAATGCCGACGACGCCGACTGGCTCGTGCAGCGCCAATGTGACGGCGCGGGCCGGCGGCTGGTGGACGCGGGCCTCGAATTTGTCGGCCAAGCCGGCATAGAGGAAAAGGCGCTCGATCGACAGCTCGACCTCATCACGCGCCGCCTTGGCGGTCGCGCCGGTGAGCTGGGTCAAACGGGCGGCAAACTCGTCTGCGCGGCCGGAAAGGTTTTCGGCCACGTAGTAGAGTACCTGGCTGCGGTTGTAGGCGGTCGCCTCCGGCCACGACTTGCAGGCGCGCGCGGCCGCGACGGCGTCACGGATATCCTTGCGGTTGCCGAGACCGATCTCGCCGGCAAGCTTGCCCTTGGCGCTGGCGATGGCGAAGGAATAATTGCCGTCCGGCCGGACCTGCTTGCCGCCGATGAACAGCTTTGCCGTGCGGTCGATGGCGCCACCTTCCGCCTGCTCGACAGGTTGGGCCGAAGACGTTGCCGGTTTGATGATCGGGCCGAGCGGCAGTTTTGCCGAGAGATATTCGAACATGCCCTCGCGCCCGCCTTCGCGGCCAAAACCGCTCTCGCGGTAGCCGCCGAAGCCGCAGGAGGCGTCGAACATATTGGTGCCGTTGACCCAGACGACGCCGGCCTTCAATTGCGGCGCGACGTGCAGGGCAAGATTGATGTTCTCGCTCCACACCGAAGCGGCCAGGCCATAGCGTGTGTTGTTGGCGAGCTCGATCGCTTCCTCGGTGTTGCGGAAGGTCATAGTGGCGAGCACCGGCCCGAACACCTCTTCCTGCGCCAAGATGTTAGCCGGCGAAACACCGGTCGCCAGCGTTGGCAGATGGTAATAGCCCGCGGCGGGCAGTGCCGAGTCCGGCTGCCAGCAGATCGCGCCCTGCTTGGCGCCTTCGGCGATCAGGCCCTTGACGCGATCGAGCTGAGTCAAATCGACCAGCGGGCCGATATCGGTGTTCTTGTCGAGCGGACTGCCGATGCGCAGCCGGCTCATCCGCGTCTTGACCTTGGCGATGAAGGCGTCCGCGATGCCTTCTTGCACCAGAAGGCGCGAGCCGGCACAGCACACCTGGCCCTGGTTGAACCAGATGCCGTCGACCAGACCCTCGACGGCGCTGTCGAGGTCGGCATCCTCGAAAACGACGAATGCCGACTTGCCGCCAAGCTCCAGCGACAATTTTTTGCCCGAGCCGGCAGTGGCCTTGCGGATGATCTTGCCGACCTCGGACGAACCGGTGAAGGCAATCTTCTGGACGCCGGGATGGTTGACGATGGTCGCGCCCGCCTCCGGCCCGCCCTGGACGATGTTGACGACGCCCTTCGGCACGCCGGCGCGTCCGCAGATCTCGGCAAACAGGATCGCGGTGAGCGGCGTGAATTCCGCGGGTTTGAGCACCACGGTGCAGCCCGCAGCGAGCGCCGGCGCGATCTTCCAGGCGAGCATCAAGAGCGGGAAGTTCCACGGGATGATCTGGCCGACGACGCCGACGGCCTTGTGGCCGGGAAAATCCCTGTCCAGCGCCTGCGCCCAGCCGGCATGATGGATGAAATGGCGGATCGCCAGCGGCACGTCGATGTCGCGGCTTTCGCGGATCGGCTTGCCATTGTCGATCGATTCCAGCACCGCGAACAGCCGTTGGTGGCGTTGCATGGCGCGGCCGATGGCATAGAGCACTTTGGCTCGGCTGTAGCCGGTGCTGGCGCTCCATTTCGGCAGCGCTTTTGTGGCCGCCGCAACCGCCGCGTCGATCTCGGCGGCACCGGCATCCGACACCTTGGCCAGCAGCTTTCCCGAGGACGGATCGCTGGTGTCGAAGGTTTTGCCTCCGCTGGCTGCCTTCCAGTCGCCGCCGATGAACAGCGCTTTGCCGAAATCCCGCGCGGCAAGCCACGCATCGGCCTCGTTGCGCGCCTCCGGCGCCGGGCCGTATTCCATGGCGTGATAGCGTTCGAGGATGTTCATGAAGTGCTCCGAATCACGCCATCGCGTGGCGATGATTGGCCGAGTAGTGGCCGGTCAGATGATGCTCGAGCTGGCGCTCGATATCGGTCAAAAGGCTCGATGCTCCGAAGCGGAACAGCTCCGGCTCCAGCCACGGCCGGCCCAGTTCTTCTTTCATCAGCACCAGCCAATCGAGCGAGGCTTTTGCCGTGGAAATGCCACCGGCCGGCTTGAAGCCGATGAGATAGCCGGTTTCCTCGAAATAGGCGCGGATAGCGCGCACCATGGCAAGGCCGACCGGCAGCGTCGCGTTGACGCTTTCCTTGCCGGTCGAGGTCTTGATGAAATCTGCACCCGCCATCATCGCCACCATCGAGGCGAGCATGACGTTGCGCAGCGTGGCGAGGTCGCCGGTACCGAGGATCACCTTCAGATGCGCCTCGCCGCAAGCGGCGCGCATCGAGACGATCTCGTTATAGAGCTCCTGCCATTTCGCCGCGAATACCAGGCCGCGCGGGATGACGACGTCGATCTCGTCGGCGCCGTCGCGGACCGATGCTTCGATCTCTTGCAGGCGCGTCGAAAGCGGTGCAAGGCCATGCGGGAAGGCGGTCGAAACGGCGGCGACATGGACGCCGCTGCCGCGCAGCGCTTCTACGGCGGTGGCGACGAAGGGATGATAGACGCAGACCGCCGCCGGGCGGATCTTTTCACCAGTAATGCCCAGCCCCTCGACGATGTCGCGACGGAACGGGTTGACCGCCTTGGCACAGAGCCTGCGCACACGCTCTTCCGTGTCGTTCGAGTTCAGCGTCGTCAGGTCCATGCAGGCGACGGCGCGCAGCAGCCAGGCCGCCTGGTTATCGGCCTTGATCGAGCGTCTTTTGGTCAGGCTGGCGACGCGGCGTTCCAGCGCCGAGCGGTTGACGCCGCGCATCGATTCCATGAAGCCGAGATCGAGCCTCATGCCGGGATTGCGAGCAATGCCATGGGCTTGCGGCATCGGCGCATTGGCGGCGGCGCGCGCCGGCAGCGGCGTGATCTTGGACGTGCCGAGATCGGTTTCGCGGATTGTGCTGCTCATCTCCTGCCCCTTGTTCAGCGACTTATGCCGAAGATAGACCGTGAAGCAGCGCTTCACGAGTCCTTCAAGCAGTCATAGCGGAAAAAGGCGGTCAAGGCAGCCAGATTTTTGACCGCATGATCAAAATCAGGGTCTCGAACCAGTGGACGCTGAGCTGCGCGTCTCAGCCGACGAAGGCGCGCTCGACGACGAAGCTTGCCGGATGGTGCAGCGAGCCTTCCTGGAAGCCGAGGCTTTCGGCCAGTTCCTTGACGTCCTTGAGCATATGCATCGAGCCGCAGATCATGATGCGGTCGGTCTCGGGATTGAGCCTGTCGATGCCGAGATCGGTGTAGAATTTGCCCGAGCCGATCAGCGCGGTGATGCGGCCCATGCGCACGGAGGTCTCGCGCGTCGTCGAATTATACAGCGTGACGCGGCCGCCGGTCAGTTCGCCGATCAGCGGGTCCTTCTCCAGTGCGGCCACCAACTCCTGGCCGTAGGTGAGCTCGGCATTGTCGCGGCAGGTATGGGTCAGCACCACCTGCTCGAACTTCTCATAGGTGTCGGGATCGCGCAGCAGGCTGGCGAATGGAGCAATGCCGGTGCCGGTCGAGATCATGAACAGGCGCTTGGCCGGCGTCAGCGCGTCGACCACCAGCGTGCCCGTCGACTTCTGCCGCATGATGACGGTATCGCCGATCTCGATTTTCTGCAGCTCCGAGGTAAGCGGGCCGTCCGGCACCTTGATCGAGAAGAATTCGAGTTCGTCGTCCCAGGACGGGCTGGCGATCGAATAGGCGCGGAACACTGGCTTCTCGGCATTGGGCAGGCCGATCATGACGAATTCGCCGGAGCGGAAGCGCAGCGACTGCGGCCGGGTGATGCGGAACGAAAACAGCCGGTCGGTATAATGCTTCACCGAGACGACGGTTTCGGCATAGACATTGGCCGGTATCGGGAACTGCAACGGCCGGGCGCCGGCTGTGTTGAACGCGGATGTGGTGTTCATCAAACCTAACCTTCTGGGCCGGCTCAGCGCCGGCGCCAAATCTCCACCTGCGCGCCCGAACCGGTCAGGTTCCAGCGTGCCGTTTGCACACTCCGAAGCGGTAAGCTCTTGTGTCCGGAATTTATTAGTATACAAACGATATTTGCGTCAAGACGCCGCCGTAAAACAGCTTTCCAAACTAAGGCATGTAGGCAGTTCGGGCATTTCGGGTTTCGACAATGGGACAGAATTTTTCGGCGCGAGCGCTGGATTCGACTGGCGGCGTCGTCGCCGGCATCGATGTCGGCGGAACTTTTACCGACCTGCTTCTGATCGACGGCCGTGACGGTGGCCGGGTGCATATCGCCAAGACCCCGACCACGGTCGACAACCAGGCGTTCGGCGTCGTTGCAGCACTTGGCGCCACCGGCTTTCCGGTCGACGGCATCGACCTCATCGTGCACGGCACGACGACCACCACCAACGCGGTCCTGGAGCGCCGGCTGGCCAAGACCGGCATGATCACCACGCGCGGCTTTCGCGACGTCATCGAGCTTGGCCGGCGGACACGGCCGCAGGCCTATGGCATGACGGGCACGTTCGTCCCGATCATTCCGCGCAATCTGCGGCTCGAAGTGTCGGAGCGGGTCGAGGCCTCGGGCGCGGTGCGCATCCCGCTCGACGAGGCCGAGATGCGGACAGCGATTTCACAACTGATCGCAGCCGGCTGCGAATCCCTGGTCATCCATTTCCTGCATTCCTACGCCAACCCGGCGCATGAGCGGCGCGCCGCCGAGATAGCGGCCGAGCTTTGGCCGAACGGCTACATCACGACAGGCCACGCCCTGCTTTCGGAAGCGCGCGAATTCGAGCGCGGGGTGACCGCTTCGGTCAACGCTTCGGTGCAGCCGATCCTCGAACGCTATGTCGAACGGCTGCGCAAGGAGCTGGCTGCAAAAGGCTACGCCCGCGACTTTCTGATCATGAACGGCAATGGCGGCATGATCTCGGCCCGCTTTGTCACACGTGAGTCGGCCAAGACCGTCATGTCCGGCCCCGCTTCCGGTGTCATTGCTGCCGCCTATACCGGAAAACGCGCCGGCTTCGAAAATCTGGTCACCTACGACATGGGCGGCACCTCAACCGACGTGGCGCTGATCCGCAACGCCGAGCCGGCGGTGTCGAACGAGATCGAGATCGAATATGCGATGCCGATCCACGTGCCGATGGTGGCGGTGCATACGGTCGGCGCCGGCGGCGGCTCGATCGCCCGCGTCGATGCGGCCGGCCTGATCCAGATCGGCCCGGAAAGCGCCGGCGCCAATCCCGGGCCAATCTGCTACGGACGCGGCGGCTTGGAGCCGACCATCACCGACGCCAATCTGGTGCTCGGCAGGCTGGCGCCGAAGAAGCTGCTCGCGGTGGAAAACCCGGTCACCGTCGAGCGGGTCACCGGTATATTCGAGGACAGGATCGGCCGCGCCACAGGCTTGTCCGGCGTCGAGGCGGCGGGTGCGGTGCTGCGGCTCGGTAACGTGAAAATGGCTGGCGCCATCCGCATGGTCTCGGTGTCGCGCGGCCACGACCCGCGCGATTTCGCGCTGTTCGCCTTCGGCGGCGCCGGGCCGCTGCATGCGACGGCATTGGCGCGCGAACTAGGCCTGCCGAAAGTGCTGGTGCCGGCGCGGCCGGGCATCACCAATGCTCTCGGCTGCGTCGTCGCCGATCTGCGCCATGATTTCGTCAACACGGTCAACCAGCCGGTGGCCAGTCTCGATGAAACCCGACTCCACGAGACATTGGAACGGCACCGAAACGAAGGCGAGGAGCTGATCGGCAAGGAAGCGGTGAAGCCGGAAGCAATCCGTATCACGCATTCCGCCGACATGCAGTTCGTCGGCCAGACGCATATCATCAACGTGCCGCTGCCGTCGTCTGCGGTGACACGCGAGGTACTGCAGCAACTGTTCGAGAGTGCCTATTTCGCCCGCTTCAAGGTCGAGCTACCCGAGATCCGCGCCAATCTGGTCAACCTCAACACGTCGGTCACTGGCGTGCGGCCGACCATCGATCTGTCCCGGCTGATCGATCCGGCTGGGCGCGCCAAAACGCTCCAAGAGGCGCGGCGCGAGATCCGGCCTGTCTGGTATGGCGGGCGCTGGTACGACACGCCGGTCTACAGCAGAGAGAAGTTGCCGCTCGACGCAACAATCGAAGGTCCGGCGATCCTCGAACAGATGGACGCGACGACTGTGCTGGAGCCCGGCGACCGGGCGCGATCGGATGCCGACGGCAACATCATCATCGATATCGGCGAGGCCTGAGATGGAAAAACTCGACGCCATCACCCTTTCAGTCATCCAGGCGGCGCTACAGCAAGTCTGCGACGAAATGGACCTGACGTTTTCGCGCGCCGCGTTCTCGCCTGTCATCGCCGAGGCCAATGACCGTTCGGATGGCATCTATTCAGCGCTCGATGGTTCGCTGATCGCGCAAGGCAGCCAGGGCCTGCCGGTGTTCGTCGGCGTCATGCAGTATTCGACCAAAACCGTGATCGAGATGATCGCCGACGGACGCTGCCTGCCGCCCGAGCCGGGCGATATCTACATCGTCAACGATCCCTATCTCGGCGGCACCCACCTGATGGATGTGCGCTTCGCCATGCCGGTCTACCGCGACGGCAGGATATTCTGCTGGCTGTCGAACACCGGCCACTGGCCCGACATCGGCGGTTCGGTGCCGGGCGGCTTTTCCGCCTCGGCAACAGCGGTCGAGCAGGAAGGCTTGCGACTGCCGCCGGTGAAACTGTTCAAGAAGGGCGTGCTCGACCCTGAGATCTACGCCATCATCTGCTCGAACATCAGGGTTGCCGACCAGCGCATCGGCGACATCCGGGCGCAGGCGGCGGCACTGCTGATCGGTCAAGACCGACTGAACGGAATCCTGGATCGTTACGGAGATGAAACGGTCGTCGATGCGATCGCCGAACTGCGCCGCCGCGCCGCCGAACAGATGCGCGCGAACATATCAGCCATTCCCGACGGCATTTACCGGTCGCAGGCTTTTGTTGATTCCGACGGCGTGGTCAACGAGCCGCTGACTATCGCGCTGGCCGTCGAAAAACAGGGCGACACGCTCAGCTTCGACTTCTCGGGCTCATCACAGCCCTGCGCTGGGCCGATGAACAGCGTGCTGGCGACGACCTTGTCCTCGGTCTATCTCGCCATGCGGCACATTTTCCCCGATGTGCCGATCAGCGCCGGCGCCTTCGAGCCGCTGATCGTCAAGCGGCCGGAAGGCACCTTCCTCGACGCCAAATATCCGCGGCCGGTATCGGGCTGCGCGGCTGAGGTTTCGCAGCGCATCGCCGAGGCGGTGTTCGCGGCGATGGTGCAGGCCCTGCCGGACAGGGTGACGGCGGCTCCGGCTGGCTCCAGCGGCAATTTCGCGCTCGGCGGCAACGATCCGGTCCGTGGCCGCGATTATGTCATGTACCAGATCTCCGGCGGCGGCTATGGCGGCAATGCCGGTCACGACGGCCTGACCAATGGCTGCTCTACCATCGGCATCTCCAAGTCGCCGCCGGTCGAGATCATGGAGCAGGCCTTCCCGGTGCTCTACCGGCATTATGCGCTGCGCGAAGGCTCGGGCGGCGCCGGCAAGCACCGCGGCGGGTTTGGGCTCGCCTATGAGGTAGAGATCCTGCGCGGCGACGCCCGCGCCTCTTTCGTCATGGATCACGGCCGCTTCGGCCCGCAAGGCGCGCTCGGCGGCAAGGACGGCGCGGTCAACACGGTCACCGTGTTCCGCAACGGCGAGGAACATGTGCCGCAGCACCTCTCCAAGGAACAGGACATCGCGCTGAAGACAGGCGACCGCGTGCGCGTCGGCACGCCGGGCGGCGGCGGCTACGGCGATCCGTTGCAGCGCGATCCGCAATTGGTCGCTCGGGATGTCAAGCTTGGCTACTATACCGCAGAGCAAGCCAGAGACCTGTTCGGAGTCGTAGCGGATGAGCAACCCAAATCCCCTGGAGGCTGATCTCTCGTCTGAACTGGCCCACGCAGTCGAACGCGTCTATGCCGCTTTCGCGTCTTATCCATCGCCCCGCCACCTGCATGGCTCGCCGTACAAGGATTTGGAATCGATCTTTCGGGGAGTATCCAGTGGTCCGCTTCGGGAGCTCAGTGGTGAAAACCTCGGCGCCTATGCCGGATCGGCCATATGGACGGTCGGCGGCGTCGATGACTACCGGCACTTTCTGCCGAGAGTGCTTGAACTTGCCATCCAAGGCGAACCTTCGATGGGGTTCGACGCCAACGTGATTGCCGCAAAGCTCGAAAGGACCTCCTGGCGCGATTGGCCGTTGGAAGAACAGCAGGCTGTCGAGGAGCTGTTTCAGGCTGCCTGGCGAAAAGCGATGACCATGCATCCCGATGAAGGGAACGCGGTTCCCTGGCTGGAGGGCATAGTGCTTGCCGGAATGGATGTAGCAGCTGCATTAGCGGCATGGCGTGATAGCCCTTACCCCGAGGGCATGTTGCACTGTGCGGACTTGATTACCGGCAACATCAAGACACTCGATAATGGGCACGTGATCTTCAGCGAACAGGTCACCACATGGCTTCTATCCGACAGTCTCGCCTGGCACTTGTTCACCGTCGCGGTCGAGGCTCCCTTGCGCCCCGACGATCGCGAAAAGCTCGCTTGGGCCAGCGAGAGCATCGAGAACAATCTGAACTTTCTCAGAAATTAAAGGCGTTGATTGGCCGCGGTTCGCCGGTCACGCTCTGTGGTCCAGCCTCGCGACCAGCCGGTCGCCGGCCCACTGGATGCCGCAGACCAGGATGATCAGCACAATGACAACGGCGATCATGACGGACGTCTCGAAGCGCTGGTAGCCGTAGCGGATGGCGAGGTCGCCGAGACCGCCGGCGCCGATGGCACCGGCCATGGCCGAGGCGCCGATCAGCGTCACCAGCGTCACCGTGAAGCCGGCGACGATGCCGGGCAACGCTTCCGGCACCAGCACCTCGCGAATGATCGTCCAGCGGTTGCCGCCCATGGCGCGTGCTGCCTCGATCAGCCCATGGTCGACCTCGCGCAGCGACACTTCGGCGATCCGGGCATAGTAAGGCGTCGCCGCGATCGACAGCGGCACGATCGCTGCCCAGGTGCCGATCGAGGTGCCGACGATCAGCCGCGTCACCGGGATCAGCGCAACCAGCAGGATGATGAAAGGCACCGAGCGGAAGCCGTTGATGACAGCGCCAAGCGCGCGGTTCACCCACAGGTTTTCGGCGATGCCGCCGCGGTCGGTGGCGACCAGCGCCAGGCCGAGCGGCAGCCCGAAAGTCAGCGAGACGAGGCCGGAGGCGGCCGTCATCAGGATCGTTTCCCAGATTGAACGGACGAGAAGCTCAAACAGAACCGGCGACATGGCCAAGCACCTCCACCCGCGCTTGGCGGGCTTTCAAGAACGCGATCACCTCTGCCAGGTGAGCTTCATTGCTGCCGGCGACCGCCACGAACAGTGTCCCGACAGGCTGCTGCTGGACGTGATCGATGCCGCCATGCACGAGGCGGAACGAGCCGGGAACTGCCGAGGCAAGATCGGACAAAAGCGGGCTTCGCGCGGCCTCACCGGCCACGTCGATCCTGAGGATCGCCTCCACGCCGGCGTTCTGCGTTAGCTGGCTTGCGATCTCCGCCGGCAATTGCGGCCGGATGCCGCCGAGCAGGCTTTGTGTGATCGCCGATTTCGGGTCGGCAAAGACCGACCACACCGGCCCTTGCTCGACGATCCGCCCAGCGTCGATCACCGCGACCCGGTCGGCGATCGAGCGGATCACCTCCATCTCATGCGTGATCAGCAGGATGGTCAAGCCAAGCTGCCGGTTGATGTCCCTCAGCAAGGCGAGGATGGAGCGCGTCGTCTCCGGGTCGAGCGCCGAGGTCGCTTCGTCGGACAAAAGTAGCGCCGGGCGCGCCGCAAGCGCCCGGGCAATGCCGACACGCTGCTTCTGCCCGCCCGACAGCGACGCCGGATAGGCTTTCGCCTTCTCCGACAGCCCGACGAGCTCGAGCAGCTCGGCGGCGCGCGCCAGGCGTTCGGCCCTGGGCCGGCCTTCGATCTTGAGCGGCAGCGCTACGTTGTCTTCGACCGTCTTGGCGGACAGCAGGTTGAAATGCTGGAAGATCATGCCGATGCGCCGGCGCAGCGGCTGCAATTCGCGCTCGCCGAGCCGGCTGATGTCGCGGCCTTCGATGTAGACCTGTCCTGAATCCGGCCGCTCCAGGCCGTTCAGGCAGCGTATCAGCGTCGACTTGCCGGCGCCGCTGCGGCCGATGATGCCGAGGATCTCGCCCTGGCGCACGCTGAGCGACACGCCGTCCAGCGCCGCTGTCGCGCCGAAGCGGCGTTTCAGCTCGATGAGGCGCACGACATCGTTCGGTCCGGCGGAGCGGCCGCCGACGGGACGCATGACTTCGGTGACCGAGGCGAAATGCTGGTTCATGAAAGTTCCTGTATTGGTGTCCCGCAAACGCGATCGCGGTCCGCGTTGAAGCGCGGACCGCTTTACCATGCCGGGCTTCGGCGCCCAGTCGAGCTCGGCATCAATAGGCGCTGATGCCGGTTCCCTTGTAGACCCGATCGAATTCGGCCTTCACCTTTTCGTTCTGATAGGAGGCGACCAATGTCTTTACCCAGGGCTGGTTTTCATTGCCGGCCTTGACCGCGATGAAATTGCGGTAGGGATTGTCGGCCACCGCCTCCTGGGCGATGCGATTCTCCGGTGTGAGGCCGCTTTTAAGCGCCCAATCCGTGTTGACTACGGCCGCGTCGAGGTCTTCCACCGAGCGCCCGACGATGCCTGCGTCCAGCTCCTTGATGACCAAGTGCTTCGGGTTTTCGGCGATGTCGGTGGTCGTCGCCAGAATGCCGGTGCCTTCCCTGAGCTTGATCAGATGTTCGCTCTGCAGGACGCGCAGTGCGCGGCCCTCATTGGACGGGTCGTTCGGCACGCCAATGACCGCGCCTTCTGGCAGGTCGGCAATCTTCGCGTACTTCTTGGAATAAAGGCCGATCGGCCAGACCCCGGTATAGCCGACCGGGACGATGTGATAGCCCTGCGTCTTGATCTGGTTGTCGAGATAGGGCTTGTGCTGGAAGGCGTTGGCGTCGATTTCGCCACGCTCGAGCGCTTCATTCGGCTGGGTATAGTCGTTGAACACCACGGTCTCGATTGTCAGGCCCCTATCCGCCGCCTGGGCGGTGACGACGCGCCAGACGTCCTCGTCCTCGCCGCTCATGATGCCGACCTTGACCGCCGTCTTGTCCTCGGCGAGCGACGGCGCAGCAAGGCTGACAATCGCAACCGCTGATGCGAGAAGTACAGCGAGACCGGCGCGCCGGTTTATACTTGCGGAGAAAAATGAGTGCAAAGTGTTGGTGTTCCCAGACATGATCTATCCCGTCGGTTCTGAAGTCGTTGCGGCCAGGCGGAGTGCCAAGCCTTGTCGGCATCATCGGGAATGCTGACCGTCGGATCAAAGCACCGTATTTCCCGCGAGATGCGAAGCCGGGAATATTCTCTCAAAGTTTCGGGCCTGGCGAGCACAGGGCGTGCTGGGATCATGCGTTCTAGGCCAATGCTGGTTCAGAAATTGTCCGGACCTCGTCTCCGCTATGAGGCCCGCCGTGCTTCGAAACGGCGGGCCTTTCTGCGTCGGGATGTCGACAATGCTGGACGCGCCGCATGTCCCTTCAAAGCGACGCGCTTGCTCACTCGATGACCTTTACAATCCTGCGCGTGCCAGGATCGACCAGGACGGTCCGATTGTCGACGACGACATAGCGGTATTTGACGTCGGGAACCTCATGAAGCTCGACGGTATCGGGCAGGGTCGAGCCGACATTGAGCTCCACGCCGGGAAGCTGGACGGACGCCAGAGGCTGCTTTTTCACATACTCGCGTACGATCGTCTCCTGCTGCGGTTCGATGACCACGTCCTGAGCGGCAGCGGCGCCGACACCCGCAAGCAGCAAAAACCCAGCCGCGGCCGCCGAAAGATGCATTCTCATGATAGTCTCCTTTCCTCGTGAGCCACCTCTGCGCTGCGCCGCGTCATGCTGTTCGCAGCGGGGTCGCTATAGGCCGGTAACGTCATCAGGTGGAGCTTGTTCCGCCACTCGGATCGCTTGCCGTTTCCCTCCATTAGTTTGGAACAAAGTTTTTTAGACGCAGTTTTGCGGGGTGAAGGGACGCGTTTTCCAAGGAGATCTCTCATGAAAGGCGTTCTGATCACCAGCATGTTAGCAATCAGCGTCAGCTGCGGGGCCGCACTTGCCCAGATGCAGCAGTCGACCGACGATCAGTCCGGCGCCAATTGTGCAGCCGGCACTGCCAATTGCCAGAACGGCGCCAAGATGGGCGAGCAGGCTCAGGGCAAGGCCGGCGCCACCACTGATCAACAGGCGCAGGGCAAACCGAAGCTGAAGACCGGCGAGCAGGCTCAGGGCAAGGCTGGCGCTACGACTGAGCAGCAGGCCACGGGCAACACGAAGATGAAGACTGAAGAGCAGGCCCAAGGCAAGGCTGGCGCCACGACTGACCAGCAGGCCACGGGCAACACGAAGATGAAGACCGAGGAGCAAGCCCAGGGCAAGGCTGGAACCACCACCACCGAGCAGGCTCAGGGCAGCTCCAAGATGCAGACCGAAGAGCAGGCTCAGGGTAAGGCTGGGACCACGACCACAAACCAGGCTCAGAGCAATACTTCTACCCAGCAGGACCAGAGTTCGACCGCTTCCATCAGCAATGTGACCGTTGAGCAGAAGACAGAGATCACTCAGGTCATCAAGGAGACGAACGTCCAACCCGTTTCCAACGTCGATTTCGACATCTCCGTCGGTGTCGAGGTCCCGCGAAAGAAGGTCCGGCTGCATCGCCTGCCGGCGCGCATCGTCAAGATCGTTCCGGCTTACGAAGGCTATGAGTATTTCGTGCTCGCCGACGGCCGGATCGTCATCGTCGACCCGAATACCTACAAGATCGTGATTATCCTGACCTAGTCGTGGCCAGACGGTCTACCGTGGGTTGATTCACCAAAAAAGCCCGCCGCCCGAGCTGCGCGGCGGGCTTTTCCGTACCCAGCTCCAGCGTCTGCAAATCGCAAATCAAGGTCCGTCCTCGGGGCGAGGAGTGAGCACGGTATGATCGATGGTGTCGGGCAGGCAGGGACTGGGCAGGCAGCTTGTTCGGACTGACGCGGTGGTCATGGCATCGATATCCGTAACCAGCACCATTCTCGCGTAGTGCCGCGGCCACAGCGGCTCTCCAAACAGGACGAAGACGCCGCCAATCATCAAGGCCAGCAACATGAGTGCCGTAACATTTGCAAATATCTCGCCGTAGCGCATGAAGGCAGCCTGTCCCGTTCGGAAAGCGATTTCAGCCTGTGACAGCGGCGACCAGGACGGCGCCGAAAGCCGGCGCTACTATCCTTGACGCCCCGCGAACGCCGCCTTCCATTGGATCCTCCCCGAACAAGCCGGGTAAATAACGGCACTCTCGGTGCTTTGTTCCCGGCCGTGTGGCCGGACGACAGCCGCGTCACACAGGCCGTGTGTGGGGCGGCCTTTCGTTTGCAAAAGGCACTCTTCGCTCTCATTGATGTGCGGCAGCGAGGTCCTTGACGTGACGTTCGTGCATTTGCAGCACCGGCAGCGTCTTCTTGGCAAACTCCTTCATCGCCGGATCGTCGCCGGAATTCGCGTAAGCGGAAAACAGCGCCACCGCTTCCTTATGCGCCTGGGTCTGCATGTCGATATATTTTGATTGGAAACTGTCCCCGCTGGCCTCCTTGAGTTGGTCGAGCAGCGCTTGGTGCTTGGTGTCCAGCGACGGGCCGGCCGGCGCGGTGGCCGAAGTCGTCTGCCCCTTGCTGAGCGCCGCCTTGAAGTCCTCGCCGGCCTTGGTATGGTCCGTGACCATTTGCGCCGCGAAGGCCTTCACATCG
Organism: Mesorhizobium sp. M0968; assembly: GCF_040319065.1. Classification (NCBI taxonomy): domain Bacteria; kingdom Pseudomonadati; phylum Pseudomonadota; class Alphaproteobacteria; order Hyphomicrobiales; family Phyllobacteriaceae; genus Mesorhizobium; species Mesorhizobium sp. M0968. Next base: position 281,383 of record NZ_JAMYNL010000008.1, on the reverse strand, counting down.
TCAGCCGTCGCCTGCGTCTGCGCAAGTCGGCTCGATTCGATTTCAAATGTATTGGCGATGGGCACGGTCTTGACGAATGTCGCGGTGTCAACCTTGCTCATGGTGTCGGTCGTCAGCGGCGTCAGCGTCGCCGATTGGGCAAAAACAGCCAAAGGCGCGCCGGCCATCATCGCTGCCGCAGTGATGGATAGAAGCGTTTTCATGGGGGTTCTCCGAGGCTGATGTCATCCCTCCGATGGCTCAACGCGGAAGCTGCGACGAGGTTGCCTGGTCGCAGTGGCCACAGCCGCCGCGAGCCAAACAAATGATTTAAATAAAACACGCCGGCTGGGTCCTGCAAAGTGCAACGCAACCCGTAGGACCGTACGGAATCGTACAAGCTCTTTCGCTTTGCCGCAGTCTTGCTATCGTCTGCCGGGACAGATGGGTGGAGGCTTCCGTGGGGCAGATCAAGTCGCCGCTTGGAATCGGTATTGATACCGACAAAGCCGTTCATATCGTCATGGCCGACTACAATTCGGGCGACATTCTCTCGACCACTGTCGTCATAGCCGATTTGCGCAAACGCTTTCCCTGGTTCCGGCAAACCGACGAGGAACTGGTTGGCTTCATCGTTCGGGCGCTGGACGGTCGGGAGATCGCGGTCAGCTTCGACCACCGCTGCCGTTAGACGGCCGATTTTCATCACCAATGAGGCCGCGGAGCGTACGCTCCGCAGCCTCATCACAGACTATGATAAACCGGGCGCTTACTTGCCGCAGTGGTTGTCGTTCACCGTCGGCGCCATCGTGCCCGGAGACTTGCCGGTCGCGTCGGGCAGAGCCCCCTGCGGGCCTGGTGGGCAATTCCGGTCGGCATTCGAATTCGTCGTTGAGAAATCGCGAATGCTGTTGGTGATGGTCGAATCCGTGCCGGTGTCAGGGCCGCCATTATCCGGGACTACTATCGTCCGCCCGCTGCCGTCGGCAGCGGCTCCGGAGGGATCGCCGACGTTCTGGGCCATCGCTGACGTGGCCAGACCGATCGTAAGCGCCGAAGCTGCGAGAATTTTCGTGAGCATGATGCTTCTCCTTTTTACGAGGGTCGTCGCGTTGCGACTACGAAAACAACCGTTCGGGCGGGCGAAGGTTCCGACAAATTCCCCATTAATTTCAGCATGTTCTTGGGTGTTCAAGGCGGCCGCCATGCCATTCTCCGCGGGCATGCATCTGTGGACTTTTCTGACGGCCCGGCCCGGTATTTTGCTCGCCGCATGAGCGTACGCCTTACCGTCCCGCCGGAACAGGAATGCTCCTTGTGAGTTCATACCTTTGTACAATGCGACGCGCTGATGCGAATGGCGGCAGCGCAAACAAGGAGAGCAGACATCATGGGCCTTGGAACCATTCTCATCATCATCTTGGTCCTTGCCTTGCTTGGCGGCTTCAGCGGCTTGGGCGGCGGACCGTTCTATGGCACCGGCTATTACGGTGGTGGCGGCCTCGGCTTGGTGCTGCTTATCGTCATTATCCTGGTCCTGCTTGGGCGCATTTGATGCATGTCGTGCAAAAGTATGCAGCGGTTTTGTGATAACGACATGCATAAAACAGGAAGTAAGCGCGTCGCATGAGGCCGGCCAAACGCGACACGCGTTAGTGTCACGCTCGCGACAAAAACGCCTGCCGCTTGGTAACTAGCGCCGGGCGTTTTGTCGTGAAAAGACTAGATTTCCAAGATCCTTGGCAAACCGGGACCCTGGCTAGAAAGGGCGACTCGGTGCCGAACCTTTCGGCGCCGAGGACGCCACCATAGCAGCAGCTTATTGTTGGCGATCGGCGGCCAGCGCTTCTTTCAGATCGGCGTTGAGCACACCCTCGTTGAACAGCGACATGATACGGGCTGCCAACCGCTCGCGGACAGGACTGTCGTCCGCAACACCCAACTCGCGGCAGCAGTCGTCGAGCGCTTTTCTCAGCACGCTCAGTTCGGCTGGAGTTGCTGCACCTTGCATCGGCATGCCATCCTCCCTTGAAAAGGGCGAAAGCGCGAAGCGTCTTTCAAGCGTCCACTCGCCGTGCCTGTGTGGACGACTCCAATTCAATTAGCGCCGCTCTCGTCCAAACTCAATGTACGGAAATTACCAAGCAGACAGTTTGGGAACGACTGCCTTGCACCTGCATTGTTGCTGCGATCCAACCCACCCCTCATTTGGATCACTGGGCGTAGCCCACGACGCCCGAATGGAGCCCGTTGCATCCCTCGCGACGGGCTCTTTTCGAGCCCGGCGATCTCAATTGTCGTTTTCGTACCAAACCGACTTTGGTACGTTTCCAACTCTAACTTTCAGTCGGATGTTTTCGTAGGCAAGCGGCAGGAGAAACTGCCGTGCATCGATTCATTTTTTTATTTAGTAGGCTCCATACCTTTCAGTGCTTATATAAGCGTTATCGTCCGCAGGTTATACCGGGCGCGGACGGCTGGGAGATAAAAAGGCTCTTGCCCTGTTTTGGGCCCAGCTATGTCTGATCCAGCAAATTCCAATAAAAATCCGTACAAAAACAAGCTGTTGCGCCGAATGAGCGCCGGCGATTTCGCATCTCTCGAGCCGCACATCGAGCGCTGTTCGCTGGAGTTACGGCAATCGCTCGAAGTGTCCGGATCGCCGATCGAGGCCATTTATTTCCTTGAGGACGGCATCGGTTCGGTGGTTGCGAAAATGCCGAACGGCAGCGATGCGGAAGTTGGCCTTGTCGGCTTGGAAGGTATGACCGGCTCGGCCCTGATAATGGGCGACGACCGTACGGTCCATGATTGCTATGTGCAGCTGGCGGGAGAAGCTGCCAGGATCGACGCCGAGCCGTTCAAGGCGGCGCTGACGCAAAGCCCGACGCTGCGGCTGTTCTTGCTGCGCTACGTGCAATATCTGCATGTCCAGACTGGCTATACCGCGCTGGTCAACGCGCGATCGAAACTTGAAGACCGGCTGGCGCGCTGGCTTCTCATGTGTGACGATCGGGTGGATGGCGGCCGGCTGACGATCACGCACGAATTCCTGTCGATCATGCTTGGCGTAAGGCGCCCGGGTGTAACGGTCGCGTTGCAGCTGCTCGAGGGGCGAGGGCTCATCCGGTCCCGCCGCGGCGAAATTATCATCCGCGATCGCGATGGTCTCGTCGCACTGGCGGATGGCGGCTACGGCCTGGCCGAGGCCGAATATACCCGCCTGGTCGAGCATATCGGCGAGCGCTGACGGCGCTTTTCTGGCCGATTGCTGCCGTAGGTCGAAGGCCCCTGCGACACCACACGGCGGGTCGGAAAAATTTGCAAAGCTGCCGGACCGTCAGGGAACTTGTTTCCTGTCGGAGGGTTATCGGACGCCTCCACTTTGCGAGGCGGCACCAACCATTCGGGAGAGGATCATGGCGACTACGAAAAAGGCCGCGAAGGCGGCAAGCAAGGGCCTTGAGGATCTGTTCCTCGACGGGCTCAAAGACCTCTACTACGCCGAGAAGAAGATACTGAAAGCGCTGCCCAAAATGGCCAAGGGCGCGGAGTCGGAAGAAGTGACCGCCGCCTTCGAGAAACACCGCATGGAAACCGAAGGACATGTCGACCGCCTCGAGGAGGTGTTCGACAAATTCGGCAAGCCGGCCCGCGGCAAAACCTGTCCGGCGATTGACGGCATCATCGAAGAGGGCTCGGAAATGCTCGAGGAGTATAATGGTGCTCCTGCACTCGACGCCGGACTTGTCGGCGCAGCGCAGTCTGTCGAACATTACGAGATCGCTCGCTACGGCACTTTGATCGCGTGGGCGGAAGAACTTGGCAAGAGCGACGTTGTCGAGCTGCTCAGGGCAACTCTCAAGGAAGAGATCGCGACCGACGAAGCGCTTTCCAAGCTCGGCGAAAGCGGCGTCAATGAGCGCGCCATGCAGGAAGCCGCCTGATTTCAAAACCGCAACCGAGCCTTGGTTGCCAAGGCTCGGTTGGCCGCGGCGAACCGGTGAAATTCTGCATTGGTCCGTCATGAACGGTAGAGCGGGCAGCAAGCGCCTTGAAGCGGTGACTCGGGACGGACTTACTCGATCTGCTCGAACGTGCATTGCCGCGGCTGCTTGTCCGGCCGCCAGCGCAACAGCTTGGTTCCGTGCCGGAACCGGTCGCCTGTCACATGGTCGAACCGAACCTCGACCACCAGTTCAGGCTTTATCGGTTCCCATTGTCCGCTCCGCTCCGTGCTCCAGCGGCTTGGTCCGCCCGGCGCCTTGCCGGTGAAACCTGGTTTGGCCCGCAGTTTTTCCAGCCGTCTGGTCAGCGCCGCCCTGTCGTTCTTGCCGATGGTCGAAGTGAATCCGACATGATCCAGCCTGCCTTCGTTATTGTAGAGGCCAAGCAGCAGAGATCCGACTTCGTTGCTGCCGGCGAGATAGCGAAAGCCGCCGACCACGCAATCCGCAGTGCGCAGCCGCTTGACCTTGACCATGGCGCGCTCGCCGGGCCGGTATGGCTCGGCGATCAGTTTTGCAACAACACCGTCGGTCGAGCCGTGGCCGGCGCCCTGCAGCCAGCGCTCGGCGGTGGCGGCGTCGTGCGTATATTTGGACAGGTGCAGTTGGGGCCGTGCCGCCGACGCGACAAAGGCCTCAATCGCCTGCCTCCTGGTGGTGAGAGGCTCTTCGATGATGATCCTGCCGCCGGGTTCGGCCAGCATGTCGAACAGGACCAGCATGGCAGGCGTCTCGAGGCTCAACTTGCGGATCCTGCTTTCGGCGGGATGAAGGCGCATTTGCAGGGCCTCGAACGAGGACGATCCGTCGACCTCGATGACAATCTCGCCGTCGGCAACAAACCGTCGCGAGCTCACATCGCGCAGCACCGCGACCAGTTCGGGAAAATAGCGGCCAAGCCGCTTGCCCGATTTTGCACGCAGATCGACGGCATCGTCGCCCTTGAACACGAGGCAGCGAAACCCGTCCCATTTCGGCTCGTATTGCCAAAGCCTGTCGCCGCCAGGGATTGCATCGGCGGCTTTGGCTTCCATCGGACGAAGGTCGAGCGGCAACGGAAATGCGGTCATGGCTGGTCCGCGCCGCCGCTACGGCATTCGCTACCGCCGTCGGCCATTCCTCTGTGCCCCGCTTTGCCGCCTCGGCGCCTTGCGGCCGGCTTGGTCGGCTGAAGGCGACAGCGGATCGACCTCGTCGGTCCCGCCGATCTCCTTGGTGATGCGATAGGCCAGATAAGCGACGGCTCCAGCAAGCAGCAAGCGGACCATGACTGCAAATCCTTCGTTGGCGTGAACCCACCAACCCCAGGCCGAAGGTTTTGTTCCGCCGCTGCCAATCGCCGGGGTGAATCGTCGGCGGCGCAACCAAAATCCAAGCGCATCGTTTGTTGCTCATCGACGAAAAGAATTTGCGATGAAGACGCTCTTGCCCTTGTTCGCTTTGACCCTGGCGCTATTCCTGGCCAGCAGCGCTTGGCCTGACGGGTGACCGCGATGCTCCTCGTTGTTCCGGTCTGGCAGGACATCGCGGCACGACTGCTTCTGACCGCGCTCGCCGGCCTGTTGATAGGCCTCAACCGCGAGGCGCGCGGGCACGCGGCGGGGCTACGCACCACCGTGCTGGTCGGATTGGCCGCCGCCATCACAATGATCCAGGCCAGTATTCTGCTCGAGACCGTTGGCAAGCACCCGGATTCGTTTGCATCGATGGACGTCTTGCGCTTTCCGCTGGGCGTGTTGACCGGCGTCGGCTTTATCGGCGGTGGCGCCATTCTTCGCCGCGGCAATCTTGTCAGCGGCGTCACCACGGCGGCCACGTTGTGGGTGATGACGGCGATCGGATTGGCTTTCGGTGGTGGCCAATACGGCTTGGGCGCGGCCGGCACGGCGCTGACGCTGGCCACCTTGCTGGTCCTGAAATGGGTGGACCTTCGAATGTCGCGCGAACACCATGCCCAGTTGGCACTGACCTGGAAGGCCGCAGCCCGACAGGAACTCGATACGATGATCGGGCCGCTTGGCTACCGGGCACGCCTCGTCGCGATAGAGAGGCGCCCGGATCTCAAAGACCCTGTTTTCTCGTTCGAGATCAGTTGGAGGCGGCCGGACACTGGGGCACCGCCAATGGATCTGCTGGAATCGGTGGGCGAGCATTGCGAGATCCAGAAGTTTGATCTCCTCAGCGAACCTGCCCGCTAGAGCGGTTCATCGTTTCACGGAAACGCCGAAACGCTCTATCTCTTTGTTTCTGCGCAATCCCGGACGGAAAACCGTTTCACACTTTTCCTGGAATTGCTCTAGCGGCTCGCAACGATCGCGGCCTGAATCAGGCCATAGCTTCTCCACACCCCTTTCGATACCTATCTGTCGAGGCAGGACTCAAGGAGCAAGCAAAAGACCGTGGCACAGCGATCGGGAAGTGCTGATCTCCCACTTCACGGCGGGCGCGTACCGAAATGGCTCGGCGACCGCATGACGCGGCTTGGCGCGGTCATGTGCGAGGCGATCATCCACCATTACGGCCGCGATGAATTGCTGCGCCGGCTGGCGCATCCGTTCTGGTTCCAGTCTTTTGGCGCCGTGATGGGGATGGACTGGCATTCCTCCGGCATCACCACCAGCGTCGTCGGAGCGTTGAAGCGCGGTCTGTCGCCGCTTTCCGGCGAACTCGGCATCCACGTTTGCGGCGGCCGCGGCGCGCATTCGCGCAAGACCCCGCACGAGCTTGCCCTGATCGGCGAGCGTGTCGGCCTCGACGGGCAAGGCCTCGCGACTGCCAGCCGGCTTGTCGCCAAGGTGGACAGCGCCGCGGTCCAGGACGGTTTCGATCTCTATCTGCACGGCTTCATCGTCACCGATGACGGCAACTGGGTGGTGGTGCAGCAAGGCATGAACGGCGACAGCAAGGTGGCGCGCCGCTATCACTGGCTGTCCGAGGGCCTGAAGAGCTTTGTCGACCAACCGCATGCTGCCATCGAGGGCGCCAATCAGGGCGAGATCGTCAACCTGACCGACCGCCGCGCCGAAGCGTCGCGCCAGGGACAACTGGACCTTCTGCACGGCCTTGGACCGGATCGCATCGTGAGGGAGCTTGCCGCTTTGGAGCGGGGTTCGGCGCCAGCGCCGGAGCCGGCACAAAAGCTGCTGCCGCATCTGGTGATGCCGGCGCACCACGATGTACACGAAAGCGATGTCGTCATGCGCCGCCTGCACGGCAACATCGCCGCGGCGGCCGAGCGCGGCCCGACAGATTTCGCCGGGCTTCTCCTGGTGCCCAATGTCGGCGCGCGCACAGTGCGGGCGCTGGCGCTGGTCGCCGAAGTGGTGCATGGCGCGCCGTGCCGATTTTCCGATCCCGGCCGCTTCTCGCTGGCGCATGGCGGCAAGGACAGGCACCCGTTTCCGGTGCCGCTGAAGGTCTATGACGAGACGATCGGCGTGCTGAAGTCGGCTGTCCAGAAGGCCAGGCTCGGCCGTGATGAAGAGATCGGCGCGTTGCGGCGGCTGGACGACCAGTCGAGGCAGGTCGAGCGCTATGTCACCGGCCCAAGCCTGAAGGAAATCGTCGCCGGGGAGTTCGAGCAATCGCATCTGCTCGGCGGCCGCAGCGTCTTCGGTTGGGAGGTCGTACCCGAAACGGCCGCAGTCAAATCAACGAAGTGATCGGCTCGGATCAAGCCTCCAAGTCGATCAGGGCGACGCCGAGTTCGGGACGGTGCCTGCGGCGCAGATGGCCAGGCGTCTCCACCAATGTGACCTCGAGCGTCGGCCGCACGATGCCGTCCAGCAGATGACCGCCCCTCGTGGTGCCGTCACTCAATCCAAGGACTGCGTGGACGTGCAAGCTGGGCCTGCCGTCGTCGCCGATGGCAACATCGCCGATCGCGCTCAGCACTTCACACTGTTCCCGGACGGGGATTTTCCGGTAGGTCCTTTCTCCAGGGTCGAACCAGCCGACGGTTGCACTTTCGAAAGCGCCGAGCGCGGTCAGCGACGCGCCGCCGACGCCACGGTCGACCGCAAATGACGTCAGCTGCGCAAACGCCTCTTCGCCGGGATCAAGCACAACGACGAACGTTCTCTGTCCGGCGCTTTCGGCAACAAGCTGTGATTTCATGATTTCGCTCCAGCGTCAGGAATTCAAATCCACCACACCAGCAATGCCAGCAAGACGAGACCCACTAGGCCGGCGATGAAAATGATCCGGCGCGCCCGCGTCCGCAGGATGATCTCGCCCTGCCGCGCCTGCTCCGCCGAAAAGACAGGACCATTCTTGTCCCGGTCGCTGCTCATCCATCGTCTCCTTCCGGGGCATTATTCGGCATTGAATGGATCTGGCGCCCGATAGAACACAATCTCGTTTGGCGGATGAGGTTCCACGGCGGGGCGCCGTTGCAGCTATTCCTTTGGCGCGGTGGCGGGCGCGGTATAGCGGCGGCGCACTGCGTCCAGGATGTGGTTGCGGCTCTCCTGCGCCGAAAGTGTGCCGTCTTTCTCCGCTTCGGCGGTTTCGCGCGCCAGTTCCTTGTCCCTGATCTGGTGGCGAAACCATTCGGAATAGTCGCCGGCGCGCAGATGATGTTCCCAGGTCCTGTCGTCGATGCCCTCGGCGATCTGGGCGAAAATCATCAGATTATGGGCGCGGAGGTTCATCGCATTGTCGGGGCCGCGGAAATAGAAGCTGCCCTTCTCGTCCAGCTGGCCCTCGGCATATTTGCGGCTGTGGCGCTTGAGCGACTGCCGCGGTTCGATCGGCTCGACCATGGCAGGTTTCTTGCGCGCCTGCGGCCGCCAGAACAGCACGCGCTCGTCTTTTGGAGAGTTCAGGTCCTTGTCCTTTGGCGGTTCGGTGCCGGTCTCGCGACAGAACGTCTTGATGACCTTTTTCGCCTTGGGGCCGAGTGCGATGACGGCGGTGACCAGCCGCAATGCCTCGGTTGAGATCGCGTCCGGATGAACCGTGATCAGGATCGTGCCCGGCAATTCCATGGCCAGCACCATTGGCGTGTCGTCGCGCCGCTTCGGCAAGAGGTGATGCGCCTCGTCGATGATCAGCCAGTGTGGTCGTGCCGTGCGGAAGCGAACACCGCCAAGGCCCGGCAGCAGGTCGGCAAAGAAGTCCGGCCGCTCGTTGACGCGCAGCGCCAGGCCATTGACGACCAGATTGTTGTCCGGCTTCCCCAGGAGATCGAGCAGTTGAGTCTTCGTCGGCGTGTTCGAGCCGTCGCCCAGCCGGACGGCGCCTTCGAGGCCATCGTAGTCGCCTTCCGGATCGAAGATGCAGAACTGGAACTTTCTCTCGACGAAGCGCTCCGTCAGTGCGGTCGCCAGGGTCGATTTGCCGATGCCGGAGCTGCCGGCGATCAGCACCGTATCGGTTGGCGACAGATACACCTCCTTGCCATTCTCCGAGCCAAGCACAATGCCGTCGCGGCTCGGCACAAGCTCGCGATCGCGCTCGACCACCTTGGCGATCAGTTCCTCGACGCCTTTTCCGCGCGCGCCGCGTGTCACGAGATCCGCCATATCCTTGACTGCCGGCAGTGCGTTGTCGACGGCCACGCTGAAGCCGCAGGCGCGCAGGAAGGCGTGGTCGTTTTCGGCGTCGCCGACACCGACGACGTTGTGCGGCGACAGTCTGAGGTCCTGAAGCGCAGCTGTCAGCCCGGTCGCCTTGTTGATGCCGCTGGGCAGGATCATCACCGCGCCCTTGTTGAAGATGATTTCCAGCTCCAGCCCCAATTTCTTGATGACCTCGAGCGCGGTAGCCTGATGCGGTTCCCAGGTTGCGACGATCGAGCGTCCGACCGAAAGCGGTTTGACACCGCGTTTCCTGAGTTTGGCGATGAACTCGGGGGCGGGCGGCGGAGATATCGTCCGCTCCTCCTCGCTGGCCGGCGTGTAGATCAGCGCGCCGTTTTCGGCGACCACCTTGTCGAAAATCGCGACTTCGGGAAAGACGCGCTTGAGGTCGGGCAGCTCGCGCCCGGTGACGAGAATGAGTTTGCGGCCGCTCTTCTTGAACCGTTCAAGCGCCGCAAGCGTCTTCTCGGCAACGACCCCTTCATGCGCCAGCGTGCCGTCATAATCAGTGGCCAGGGCAATGAAATACATGCCGTCAATAGCCGCCCACGATCGGCAATATTTCGCCGGTGATGTAGCTCGAGCAGTGCGGCGAAGCGAGGAACACGTAGGCCGGCGCGATCTCCTCCGGCTGGGCCGGCCGTTTCATCGGCGTGTCAGCGCCAAATTTCGAAACATCGCCGGCTTCCTTGTCCGAGGGGTTGAGCGGCGTCCAAACCGGGCCTGGCGCCACGGCGTTGACCCTTATGCCCTTCTCGACAAGGTTGCCTGAGAGCGCGCGGGTGAAGGCATGAATGCCGCCCTTGGTCATGGAGTAATCGACCAGTTGCTTCGAGCCCTCGATGCCGGTCACTGAACCGGTATTGATGATCGCCGAACCGGGTTTCATGTGCGGCACGGCCTCCTGCGCCATGTGGAAATAGCCGTAGAGGTTGGTCTTCAGCGTCGTGTCGAAATGCTCCTCGGTCAGCTCGCTGAAATCGCTGGAGTGGATCTGGAAAGCGGCGTTGTTGACCAGCACGTCGATCCGCCCAAACTCCTGCACGATCTCAGCCACCGCGTTGTGGCAGTGGTTGCGTTCGCTGACGTCCGCCTTGATCAGGATGCAGCGCCGGCCTTCCGCTTCGACGGCCCTTTTGGTATCTCTGGCGTCCCTATCCTCCGAGAGATAGACGATCGCCACATCGGCGCCTTCACGCGCATAGAGCACGGCCACCGCACGGCCGATGCCTGAATCGCCGCCGGTAATGACGGCCACTTTGCCATCGAGCTTTTTCGATCCGATATAGTACGGCGCATCGTAAAGCGGCGCCGGCTCGATCGCCCATTCATGCCCCGGCTTCGGCTGGTGCTGCTCGGGGAAGGGCGGCTCGGGATATTTGCGGGCACCGGCCTGCATGGCGCCTTTTTGCCTGCCATTGGATTTGGACTTGTCCTTCTCGTCGATCCGGCGCTGGATGTGCCGTTGCTTGGCGGCCTCGCCGGCGACTTCCGATTTCATCTGCATGGTCATCTCCCTGGCTTGAAACCCAACAACGCATGTCCGGCGAAAAGGTTTATGCGACCACGTCATTCCTTGAGCCCGGCGACACGCTCCAGCAGCGGCCGTTGCAGCAGCGGCAGATGGCCGACGACGCTGAAGGCCGCGTTTCTGACGCCTTGCATGATGCCGTTGTCCGATTGGGCCACCGAGAGGATGCGCTCGCTGAGCGTGATCCACCGTTGCCCCACCGGGTGGCGTTCGCTTGTGTAGCCGGCAAGCGTGCCGTCGACGAAACGCCTGGCGAATGACGCGGCGTCCTCGATGCCGAGATTCATGCCGCGCGCCCCCAACGGCGAATGCACATGCGCGGCATCGCCTCCCAGGAAGACGCATGCGGTTTGATAGCGCGGCGCCTGTCGTACCGGAATATGGAAGCGGTCGGCCCGCAACAACCGCGTGATCCGGTAATTGCCGGGGATGCGCGCCAACGCATCCTCGCTGTTTGAAACCGCGCGATAGCGCTTCTCGCCGATCGGGATGATAAAACCGACGTCGCCGTTCCTGTGAAGAAATGCGTGGGCGGCCATCGGCTCATAAGGCCAATCGTCGATGTCGGCGTCGGCAATGCTCCATTGCCGCCGATGCGTGTAGCCATCGAAGCCGATGCCGATGGCATCACGCACCGTGCTTTGCGCACCGTCGGCTCCGAAGACAAGGTCGAAACTTGCCTCGTCACGGCCGTCTGGCGCCTCGATCCGCACCTCGGCCCGGCCTTTGTGCTCGGCCATCCTGACAAATGTGCTTCGCCATTCGACGTCGACGCCGAATCCCTTGAGCGTGTCGGTCATCAGCGATTCGGTGTCGCGCTGCGGCAATGACAGCAGAAAATTATGGCGGTGCGGCAGGATCGAGAAATCGATCTCGCCGAGTGCTCGTCCTTCGAAGTAGAAACGGGCTCGACGAATTTTCAATCCCTCGGCGAGCAACCGGGCAGCGACTTTGGACGGTTCAAGGACGTCCAGGCTATGCGAACTGATGCCGACCGCCTTGGCGAGCGGCGTAGGGCCTTCCTTGCGGTCGATGACGCGAGGTGCAATGCCGCGCCTTGCCAGTTCGACTGCCGCCGTCAGCCCGGTCGGGCCGGCACCGACGATCAGGATGGAAGCGTCCCGCGAAGCCGTCATCGTCGGGCGTCAGCTTTTTGGCAGTGCGTAGGCAATGATGGCGTCGCCGATCCTGGTCTCTCCATGAAATGGTGGCTGCCGGGTGCAAGGGTCGCCAGCCAGGTCAGGACGTAAAGCCATACACCGGCGGCATTGCCGGCAAGCAGCAGGCTGCCGGCGGCCAGCAGGGCGATCCCGGCGGGCAGATAGTACCAGGATCCGCCCAGCGCGATCAGCCAGGCACCACCCCCTCCGATCAGCAGGCCGAGGATCGTCAGCAGCGCGCCGACGAACATCGTCCACCAGAAGGCAACGCCGGACCGGCGGCGAATGGGATGGGGGTGGGGGATGGTCATGATGCTTATCCGGGTGAAACAGAACGTGACCTCATCCGAACGTATGGAGGGTTCGATGGTTTCCGGTCAGCCCGACCTGATGGGCCAGGGCGGGGTAACCATTCTGTGATCTCCGCTGCTCCAGCCGGAACTTACCCACGCAGCCGCAGTTAGGGGTTTTGGGGGGTGAATACGATTTGCTGGATGCGAAATCGGCGAGGGAATGCCGCAGGTCTTTTCGAGGAGCGCCAACGGCATTTCACGCTTCGCTCTGTGGGGCGCGTGTTTCATGGCGATCTTTGCGGCTCTCGGTGGCACCGCCATCCTGCGTTCGGACTTCGTCACCGGCGTTGGCCGGCCGTTGGCGCAACCAGTGCCGTTCAGCCACAGGCACCATGTCGGCGAGCTTGGCGTCGATTGCCGTTATTGCCATAGCGGCGCCGAGACTTCGTCATCGGCGGGTCTGCCGGCGAGCGAGGTGTGCATGACCTGGCATTCGCAGCTTTTCACCAACGCGAACATGCTGGCTCCGGTACGGGCAAGCCTTGCCTCCGGGCAGCCATTGCAGTGGCAGCGGGTGAACAGTGTCCCTGACTTCGTCTATTTCAATCATTCGATCCATATCGCTAAAGGCGTCGCCTGCGAGACGTGCCATGGCGAGGTCGACGACATGATCGGACAATAGGCCGAAGCGGCGCACCTCGTGATGCCTTGCCTGCGCTCGGACCGGCCTCATACGGCCCGCTTTTGCCCGGCCGCCAGCGTAGAAATCTTTTGGCCGTGGCCGTTGAGTTGCCGGGCCTCGTCCTCGGCTGCGTCTTCAAGCTTGGCGACGAGCAGGTCCTTGAGGTCGCCGACCTCTTCCTCGATGTCTTCGATGGGTACGCCGGCATCGGCAGCCTCTTCCTTGCATTCCCTGGCGAGGATTTCCGCCTCCCTTTCAAGCTTGATCGGAGGCGGCGGCACATGAACGTTTTCGTGGATCCAGTCCTGCAAGAATTCTATCGCACTATCACTCATGGCGCTCACCTATAGCGGCAACCTGTAGTGCACATTAACGTACGTGCTGCAAAATGGATGCTTGGCAACGCCGGATTTCGAATAGCGATACTTGACGATAGCGTGATCGCCCTAAGGGCTCGAGCTTCTGCAGCCAAATGGGATTATCGGCGTCGCGGAAATGCGGCTAGCCAGACAGTTGGAGCGGGATCATTCTGCCCTTAGGACGTGTTGCGCCGCCGCGCCGGTGCTGCTCGATTAGGATCGCCTGACGGCCGAACATCGTCATCCGCAGCAGCCGGTCGTGCCGGCCACTCGGCGGCGCGGTCGGCGCGCATTTTGCGTTTATGCGCCATCCAGAACGGCAAGAGCTCAGCAAGAAAACTGTATATCGTGGTCTTCATCGGCATGCTCCGGACACGGGTTACAACTCGTGATCCCCGAGTTCCGTTCCGACAAAGAGTTGCGTTCCGACAAATCCGTCGCTTCTACAACTGCGATTCGATCGGCAGGCACCCAACCAGCGCTGCAACGATGCGCCGATAGAGACTGGCCTCCGGTTCACGCGAATATTGCCGCATCTCGCCATCCGCCATGCCGAGCCACCGCAAGGCGCCTTTGTCCAGGACCAGCTGATAGCTCGTCTGCGGTGACTTTTCGTGCTCGAACAGCCGGCGCAACTCCATCACCAGATTGGTATCATGGAAAAGCACGCCCATTTCCGCATTCAACGACACCGAACGCGGATCGAAATTGAAGGAGCCGACAAACCCGAGCGTATCGTCGACCGTGAAGGCCTTGGTGTGGAGGCTGGCTCCCTTTGAACCGAAAACGGAGATGTTGGCCTGGCGGTCGAAGGGCTGCAATTCGAAAAGCTGGATACCTTTTTTAAGCAGCTTGCGGCGGTATTTGGCATAGGCGCCGTGCACGGCGGCGACGTCCGTCGCGGCGAGCGAGTTGGTCAGGATTGCAACCTCGGCGCCACGATCCACCAGCTTCGACAGGATGGCCAACCCGGTGCGGCTGGGGATGAAATAGGGCGAGACAATTTCGAGGCGCTGCCTGGTCGCCGCGATAGCGGGAAGCAGCTCTTTCGTCAGCCAGTTCCTGCGCCGCTTGCCGCGCACCTTTTCCGGCGGATCGGAAATGACGCGAACGCCTTTCGTCCAGCAGACGTCGCTGTGCGCTGCAATGAACTCCGTGATCGTGCGCCAGGCACTGAGGCTGTTCAAAAGCTGGCCGTCTGCGGTCGCATCGAGATTGTCGAGGAAATCGGCGCGCGAGCCCACCGCAGCCGGGTTGAGCAGCTGGATCGGCTTTGCCGCCTCGCAATTCCAGAACGCCTCGAATATCTGCATCGTCTGCCCTACGGCAGGACCGAGAAGCAACAGGTCGAGATCGCGAAAATTCGTCTCCGCAGCGTCGAAATAGGCATCGCCGATATTTCTTCCGCCGACGATGGCCAAGCCCTCATCGGCGATCCAGGCCTTGTTGTGCATGCGGCGGGTCATCGCAAACAGCCGGGCGACCATCTCCAGCGAGCGAAAGATGCTGCCGTTCCTCATGCCGCTGGGGTTGAACAGCCTCAGCTCGATGTTCTTGTAGCTGTTGAGCGCCAGGTAAGCAGCGTCGCTGTTGCGCGGATTGATATCGTCCAGCAGCATGCGGACGCGGACACCGCGCTCCGCCGCCTTGACGACCTCCTGCATCAGCAGCCGGCCGCTATGGTCGTCGTGCCAGAGATAGTACATCAGGTCGAGGCTGATTGTGGCACTGCGCGCAGCAAGGATTCGCGCGGCAAACGCGTCATAATTGTCGGCGATCAGCAGCAGCCCGCTATTGCCGGCAGCGATCTTGTCCCGGGCAAACCGCGAGATGGCTGTATCCATGAAGTGCACCGATAAACATCAGCGAAGCAAACCGTCTGAAATCTGACTAACAACCCTTCAGGTTCATTCTGGTTGCAGCCGCGGCTGCCGTATCGCGTCCAGGTTCAGCCGGGCCTTGATCGGCAGATGATCGGAAGCCCGCTGCGCCAGCGGCGTCTTGTGCACCTCGATGCTGGAAATCAGGTGCGGCGGCCTGGCCAGGATGCGGTCGAGCGCAAACAGCGGAAAGCGCGACGGAAAGCTCGGCAGAACCGCATCGATCGGACCGAAATGCGGCAGCAGGGCCAGCAGCGAAGACCTGTTGCGGACGCGCCATTCGTTGAGGTCGCCGAGCAGGATTGTTGGCCGCAGAACCGGGTGCGTGGCTTCGACCAGCGCGTTGGCCTGCTGCGAGCGCGACCGCCGCAGCAAGCCGAAATGTGCGGCTATGATCCTGAGGGAGACGCCCTTCAGTTCCAGGTCCGCGATAACCGCACCGCGCGGCTCGAGGCCGGGCAGCCGGATCTGGTTCACGCTTTCGACCACGCCGCGGCGTGCCAGGATCAGATTTCCGTGCCAGCCATGGCTGCGGCGGTTTTCCGGGACATGGGTGGGGACGAGGTCGCTGTCCCGCTCGAGCGCTGCGAGATCCAGCAAACCTTGCCTGCTTCCGGTTCTTTCGTCGGCCTCCTGCAAAGCAATGATGTCGGCGTCGAGTTCCTTAACCACGGCCGCGACCCGCTCCGGATCGAACCTGCCGTCGGTGCCGACGCATTTATGCACATTGTAGGATGCGACCGTGGTGCACGAAATTTCATTGCCGGGTGCCGTAAACCGCGGCACTTCCCTTCGCAGCGCAGCGCCAAGCGACCTTGGAAGGGTAGGCGATCGATCCAGCATGTTATCCATTTGCTGTTGAGTCGGTGAGTGGCGGCCATTGCGATTATGACGCGTGCGGAGGTCTGAAACAACGACGACCTTGCAGAACCGTTCCACCACCCGGGCTCGGCGCGCCGGCGGTCTGGAACCCTGACGGGCAACAACACGTTTCGGGAAGGCAGCGCAGTCAACGGAGAAGTCGAATGCAGTCCTTAGCCGCAGATTCCGCCCCCCGCCCAGGCCCGCTCAGGATTGTCCCGTTCGATGGCACCGTGACCGTCCGGTTCTCCGACGCCATTATTGCGTCGAGCGAGCGGGCAAAGGTGCTCTATGAAGACGGCCATGATCCTGTTTTCTACATACCCTTCGAGGACATCTATTTCGACCTCTTGGAGAAGACGAACACGACGAGCCACGGCCCGCTGAAGGGCACGGCAAGCTATTGGCGTGTTCATGCGGTCGGTTCGTCGGCAGAAGACTTCATGTGGGCCTACGAGACGCCCGACACCCCGGCATTGGCGATCGCCCGCCACGGTGCGTTCGATCCCGGCAGGGCGCGGATCGACGCCGATCCCGCGGAAGACAAGCGACACACGCCGCACGTCACCGAGTAGACCCACATCGGCGACAGCCGCCAGCGGTCCGTCAGCTCGCGAACTCCTCTCTGAGGATGCGCAAGCCGTCTTCGTATTTCGCCGTCGAGGCCCCGATCTGCCTTGCCTGCCATAGATTGTCGGCAAGATCGGCGCGCTTGACAGGCAACGCCAGCGGGTTGGCCGCAGCCCTGCGAACGAACGCGGCATCGTCCTCGTTCGGCAGCCGCGTCATGGCGTCGACGGCAGACACGATGGACGGCCCGAACCCGGCCGCCTCAAGCCGGTCGCGGTTCCAGCCGTCGCCTTTTTCGATGACGTCGTGAAGATAGGCGATAGCTTTCTGGTCGAGCGTTTCGACGGCATCGACGAGCCGGCGGCAATGTTCGATATATGGCCGCCCTGTCTTGTCCGTCTGCCCGGCATGAGCCTGTTCGGCGATTTTCGCTGCGCGATAAAGCACGCTCATTGGGTCGACCCCGTAACGAACAGAGCATGTCCTGGCGCACCAACGCGCCATCGTCGGTGCGAGTTCCTACGCGCCGCGGGACCCTGCTGCCTCACTTGCGAGCGGCGGGCGCGACGCGTCAGGACACGCGTTCAAAACTGTCGAGGCTGGTTCCAAAGGCGCGCCAGGCGGGCAGTTTCCTGGCTCGGGCCGGGGCACCTTCCTTTTCCGCCGACAAAGCGGCATCCGCAACGGTGTGCCACAGCATCTCCAGCTTCCCATCCCTGAGAATGCCGGTATAGCTCACCGCTGCGGCTCCGACCCGCCCTTCGGCCGCGCAAGTGAAGCCGATGACATCTCCATGGCAGGCTCCCAACAGCGGCAACGTCATGCCGAAAAAGGCGCTGTCCTCCAGCGCCGTCCTGAAGGTTCCGTTGATCCGTCCGCCCTCTTCGCTGGTCAGTTCGACCACCGACCCGTACTGGTTTTGCCAGATGCCCAGCCAACTCATCGCTGCTCCTCCTGATTGCCTCCATGGGGATTGCGTTGCGACACGGCCGCCAAGCCGCGGCCGGTGTAGCGGCCTTCAATCAGCCGCGATGCCAGCCATCGACATCTGAACGAAGCGCAGCGGCGCTTCCAGCGTCCAGGTGATGCCGTGCCTGGCGAATTCCAGGCGGCCGGTGCCGCTGAGCGCCTGCGGCGTGACGCGTTTGAGCACAACCGTTCCGAAACCGCGTCGCGTGTTTTCATCCACCAATGGTCCGTCCAGTTCCCGCCAGACAAAGCGGAAGCCGTCGCTGCCATCGGCGGCTGGGGTCACGGTCCATTCGACCTCGACCCGTCCGTCATGGTGCGACAGCGCTCCGTGCTTTACCGAATTGGTGGCCAGCTCGTGAAAGGCAATGCCGAGATATTGCACCGCGTTCGGCTGCAGCATGATCGTCGGCCCGCTCATCGACAGACGGGCCTGTGTCGCGAAGGCCTTGGTCTGTGCATGGATCAATTCGCCGATGGTCGCGCCACGCCATTCCGCATCGACCAGGAGGTCGTGCGATTCCGAAAGGGCCATGATGCGTTCCCGGACCCGTGAAAGGAAGGCCTCTGGCGTACCCGCCAGCTTGCTGGTCTCGCGGATCATCGAGACGATCACCGAATACTGGTTTTTAACGCGATGGTTGACTTCGCGCATGAGTGTGCGGATGCGCCGTTCGCTTTCCTTGTGGGGGCTGATGTCGCGCGCGATCTTGGAGGCGCCGATGATACGCCCGATGCCGTCGCGTATCGGCGAGATGGTGAGCGAAACCGGAACCAGGGTGCCGTCCTTGCGCTGCCGGATAGTCTCGTATGAAGGAATCCGTTCGCCGGCGCGAATGCGGCTGATGATCATGGCTTCCTCATCCAGGTGGTCGGGCGGGATGAGGATCGTCACCGGGCGCCCGATCGCCTCGGCGGGCGTATAGCCGAACAGGCGTTGTGCCGCGTCGTTCCAGCTGGTGATAATGCCGTTCAGGTCTTTGGACACGATGGCGTCCATCGAGGATTCGACGATGGCGGCGAGCCTTATGCCGGCGTCGTCGGCCAGCGTCTGCATGCGCAGGTCGAGCAGGGTGTTGATGGCACCGACAACCTCGCCGGCTTCATTGCGAAGCAGGACCGGATGCGCACTGAACGGGATGAGTTGGCCGTCCGGCCGCTCGGCGATCGCCCGGCCCCCACGAACGTCCCGCTCTTCGAGCAAGGCAACGGCCATTGGACACTCGTCATGCATCATCGGTCGCCCGTCGAGGTGGCGAAGCTTCCATGACCCGCACCAGCGATCCTGGCCGATAACCGGACGATATCCCCACAGATCGGCAGCGGCTTCGTTGAAGAAGGTGATGTAGCCTTGTTTGTCGGTAGTGTAGACGGCCACAGGCAACGCCTGCATCAGATCGGCGGAGGAAACTTGCGGGATCCCGCCAGTCCTTAGTTCAACGACGTCCACCAGTCCCCCGCTCCGCTTGGCTTGCCGACGGATTGCTACGTCATCTAAATGCGCGCGAGCGTTTTCGGTTCCGTTCGATCCGCTTTCGGACATTCAGGCTGATTTGCGTTTCGGGGCCGTTCTCGGCTTTTTGCTGGGAGCCTTGCCGCCTTCCTGCGCCAGGCTTTTGCGCAGAACATCGGCGAGATTGATGACGTTCGTCTTGGGCTCAGGTGCCGGCTTGGGCGGTTTCTTGCCCTTGCGCTTGGCGTCGATCATTGCAACCAGCGCCTGTTCATAAGTGTCGTCGAACTTCGACGGGTCGAATTTGGCCGGCTTCTTGTCGATCAGCAATTGCGCGATTTCCAGCATCTCGGGATCGACCTTGCGAGCCTTCAGCCCTTCGAACACCGCGTCCGCCGCGACCACTTCATTGTGGTTGCGTAATTCCGTCATTACCATGCCCTTGCCCAGCGGCTGGATCAGCACCTCTCGGCCTCGCTGGTAGAGCACGACGCAGGAGCGGGCTGCTACCTTTTTCCTGGCCATGGCGTCCCGGATCACCGCGAAAGCCTCCGTGGAGGGCGCGTCGGCCGGAACGAGATAGTAGGGTTTTTCGAGGTAGCGTGCGTCGATTTCGGCGGCAGGCACGAACTCGCCGATTTCGAGCGTATGCTGCGATACCATCTTCAGTTTCTTGATTTCGTCCGGCTCTATATGGATGAACTCACCCTTTTCGACCTCATAGCCTTTTACCTGCTCCGCCGCCTCGACCGTGTCGCCGGTCTCCTCGTCTAGATAGGCGCTCTTGACCGGGAGACCGTCCTTGCGGTTCAGGATCCTGAAATGCACTTTCTCGGCCTCGCTGACGGCGCCAATGATCTTGACGCCACAGGAAACCGATCCGACTTTCATAAAGCCCTTCCAGGCAGCTCGCGGCGTCGCCATGTCGATCACTCATTTGTCGAACGGACGGAACGGCTGCGAGCCGAAATCGTTCCGCCATGGCAGGCTGTTCCATATGCCGGCCCGGACGTTCGTTTCAGTTTCGTCAGGGGAATAGCGGGATGGCCCAACGCAGCGCAGGATTGCTCATCTTTCGCCGAAGGGAAGGACATCTCCAGGTCTTGCTGGTGCATCCGGGCGGACCATTCTGGGCGAAGAAGGACGACGGCGCATGGTCGATCCCGAAGGGCTTGGTCGACGAGAACGAGGACGACCTGGCGGCAGCAAAACGCGAGGCCGAAGAGGAGCTAGGCGTCGCCATCGATGGCGTTTTCGAACACCTTGGCAGCTACAGGCAACCGGGCGGCAAGCTCGTCATCGCATGGTGCGTCGAGGCGGATTTCGACAGCGACGCCATCAACAGCAACACCTTCGTCATGGAATGGCCGCCAAGGTCCGGCTCGATGAAGGAATTTGCCGAAGTCGACAGAGCGGGCTGGTTCTCCCTGCCTGAAGCCAACCTCAAGATCCTGAAAGGCCAGCGCGCCATGCTGGCGGAGTTTGCCGGTCGGCATGGCGACGGATGAATTTGTTTCAGCCCAGTTCTTAAGGGCAGTGCTCGGGCTTGCTCCCGCTCTGCTTTAAGCGCGTTGCGGCCGCAGCGTGCGCAACGTGATCGAATAGCGGTGCTCGGCAACCGGCGGAATGCTGTGCTCCCATTCGTTGCGCGCAGCACCCGTCATCAGATAGGCCGATCTTGGATCGACGGTGACCGTCTTGCGGTCCCATCGCGTGCCGTTTTTCCGGCGCAGGCGGAAGCTGCAGGCGGCCAGCAGCGAAACGCCGGCGACCGCCTCGAAATGAGGCTTGTCGCGGTGCCAGCCGATACCGGCGCCCGGCCGGTACTCGTTGATCAGCACCTGCACGAAGGTTTCGGCGGGCAAGCGGGCAAAGGCTGCAACCTTTTCCCTGAGCGGCAGCAGAAAGCCGGGTATCGGCGGTGCCTCGACGACTTCGCCCCGGTCGTAATCATAACGCTGCCCAAAACCGACCACCCGCCGGTTTGCCAGATGGCCATAGAAGTCGAAGGGCTGAAAAGGCAGGGTTGCGAGCTGGCTCGCCAACGCTGCCTCCTCGTCCGGCGTGATCAGTTCGGGCTGGTAGCGGAATCCTTCCGGCAGGTCGTCGGCGGCGGCAAAGAGATCGCCCTGGCGGGCTGCAGCCGATGTCTTGAGCGGTGGCATCAACCGTATTTGGTGAAGCCGGCCCGTAGCGGCAAGGCTACTTCGGCAGGAAGGAACCTCGCTCTCCGTGCAGGGTTATTCACACGACGGCGTGGATTGGACTTGTTGAGAATGCCTTCAACTGCGATCAGAAGCATCGATTACCAGCCGGCGACGAGGGTACTCTCCGTATGGTTCGTCCCGAGCGGAAACCGCTATGATTACGAGGACGTGCCGCCGCAGGTCCACGCGGCATTCCGCAAAGCCTCGTCGAAGGGCCGGTTCTTCAACGCGCATATTCGCGACCGGTACAAATACCATCTGGTCGAGCAGAGCCATTCGAGCTGAGCCGAGGCCATCCGCCTCAGCCGGGCCCCTCCATCACCTTGCGCGTGTGGCGGGCGATGACACCTTCTTCGTCGGTTGCGACGACGCGGACTTCGACCTTGCTGTCCGTCTGGTTCATGAGCGCTTCATGGGATTTGTTGGCGGCCTCGTCGATCGCCACGCCGAGCCAGCCAAGCCTGCCGCAAATCGCTTTGCGGGCCGGGGCCGAGTGCTCGCCGATGCCGCCGGTGAACACCAGGCATTCCAGCCCACCCAGCGTGTTGGCGAGGGCGGCAACTTCCCTGCCGGCGCGGAAGGCGAAAAGCTCCACCGCTTCGCGCGCCCGGCGGTCGTCGCTGGCCTCCAGCGTGCGCATGTCGCCGGAAATGCCGGACACGCCGAGCAGGCCGGATTCCTCATAGAGCATGTCTTGCAGCGCCTCTCCCGAAACACCTCGTTCCAGCAGCAGGTACAAAAGCACGCCGGGGTCGATGGCGCCGCAGCGTGTGCCCATGACCAGGCCGTCAAGCGCCGAAAAGCCCATCGTCGTATCGACGCTTCGCCCGTCGCGCATGGCGCACAGGCTCGCCCCGTTGCCGAGATGGGCGACGATGGTTCTTTTCGCCGCCAGATCGGGCGATATCTGCTTGAGCCGGCCGGCAACATATTCGTAGGAAAGCCCGTGAAAGCCGTAGCGGTGGATGCCGTCCGCCTCATAGCGGCGCGGCAGCGCAAAACGGCTGACCAGAGGCTCGATGGTCCGATGGAAGGCCGTGTCGAAGCATCCGACCTGCGGCAGGTCGGGCCGCAGCGCGGCAAGCGCCCGGATTGGTGCGAGGCTGCGTGGCTGGTGCAATGGCGCAAGCGGGGTCAGCCTGTCGAGAGCCTCGATAATTGTCGGCGTCAGGCGGACAGGTTCGACGAACACGCGTCCGCCATGGACGATGCGGTGGCCGGCGGCGATCAGTTTCCTTCCGCCAAGTTCGTTCTCGATCCACTGCAGCATCTGGCCGATGCCCATGTCGCCTGATGCGTCCGCGGCAAGTGGCCGATCGCACTGCAGCTCCCCATCGGCGGCTTTCGCGGTCAGTCTTGGCGCATCGCCCAGATCCAGCGAACCGCGCGAGGCAAGATCCGGCTCGGCGGACGCTGCAAGGTCGTAAAGTCCGAACTTGATGCTGGACGAGCCGGCATTCAACGCAAGGATCGATCGTCGCATCAATCGCCGGCCCTCGTCGCGCCGTCCTGCGGCCAGGACCATTTCTGGATCTCGGGCATGTCCTCGCCATGTTCGCGGACATAGGTCGTGTGCTCAGCCAATTTCCCGTGCAACGCCGCGGCAAGATCCTTCGCCCGCTCGGCCAGCCCCGGCACGCGCGCGATCGCGGCGAGTGCCAGATGATAGCGGTCGAGCTGGTTGAGCACCACCATATCGAACGGCGTCGTCGTCGTGCCTTCCTCGCGAAAGCCGTGCACATGCATGTTGTCGTGATTGGCGCGCCGGTAGGTCAGACGGTGAATGAGATAGGGGTAGCCGTGATAGGCGAAGATGACCGGCTTGGCCCTGGTGAACAGTGCGTCGAATCTGTCGTCGGCAAAGCCATGCGGATGCTCGGAATTCGACTGCAAGATCATCAGGTCGACGACATTGACGACGCGGATCTTCAGGTCTGGAATGCCCGAGCGCAGGATGTCGGCTGCGGCAAGCGTCTCCAGTGTCGGCACGTCGCCGGCGCAAGCCAGGACCACATCCGGTTCTTCGCCCTTGGCAACCGTCCCGGCCCATTCCCAGATGCCGGCACCGGCCTGGCAGTGCGCTTCCGCGTCCTCGGCGGACAGCCATTGCGGCGCCGGCTGCTTGCCGGCGACGATGACGTTGATGCGGTTGTAGGTTTTCAGGCAATGGTCGGTGATCCACAGCAGCGTGTTGGCGTCGGGCGGGAAATAGAGCCTTACCGTGTCGGCCTTCTTGTTGGCGACGAAATCGGCAAAGCCCGGGTCCTGATGGCTGAAGCCGTTGTGATCCTGTCGCCAGACATGCGAGGTCAGCAGGTAGTTGAGCGAGGCGATCGGCTTGCGCCAGGCAAGTTCACCGGAGGTCTTCAGCCATTTGGCGTGCTGGTTGACCATGGAATCGACGATGTGGACGAACGCCTCGTAGCACGAGAACAGGCCGTGGCGGCCGGTCAGCAGATAGCCCTCCAGCCAGCCTTGGCAAAGGTGCTCGCTGAGCACTTCCATGACGCGGCCGTCACGGGAAAGATGGACGTCGTAGGGCTCGATCCGCTCCATCCAGATCCGATCCGTGACCTCGAACACGTCGTCGAGGCGGTTGGAGGACGTCTCGTCGGGTCCCATCAGCCGGAAATTCCTGGCCTCGGCGTTCAAGCGGATCACATCGCGAAGATAGCTCCCGACGGTCCGCGTCGCCTCCCCGACAGTGCCGCCCGGACGCGGTACGTCGAGCGCCAGGCCTTTCCAGTCGGGAAGCACGAGGTCTTGTTTCAGCAGGCCGCCATTGGCGTAGGGGATTGCGCCCATGCGTCTTGACCCCGTGGGCGCCAGCGCCGCGAGCTCCGCCAGGAGATGGCCGCCTTTATCGAACAGTTTTTCCGGCTCGTAACTGCGCATCCAGTCTTCCAGGATCTGGCGGTGCGCCGCATCGCCGCGTGCATTCGACACCGGCACCTGGTGCGAACGCCAGAAATCCTCGACTCGTCTGCCGTCGACCTCTTTCGGCCCGGTCCAGCCCTTTGGGCTGCGCAGCACGATCATCGGCCACAGCGGCCGCTCTCCCTTCCAGCCCGCGGCTCGTGCGGGCTCCTGGATGGAGTGGACCCGGTCGAGCACCGTATCGAGCGTGCGGGCCATCTCGCGATGCATCGCGGCAGGTTCATGACCTTCGACAAAAAAGGTTTCGTAGCCATAGCCGAGGAACAGGCTGCGCAACGCCTCGTCTTCCATGCGGCCGAGGATCGTCGGGTTGGCGATCTTGTAGCCGTTGAGATGCAGGATCGGCAGGACGGCACCATCGGATGCCGGGTTCAGGAACTTGTTGGAATGCCAGGCCGCGGCGAGCGGGCCGGTCTCGGCTTCGCCGTCGCCGACGACGCAGGCAACGACAAGGTTCGGATTGTCGAAGGCGGCGCCGAAGGCATGGACCAGCGCATAGCCGAGTTCTCCGCCTTCGTGGATCGAGCCGGGCGTCTCCGGAGCGGCGTGGCTCGGCACTCCGCCGGGAAACGAGAACTGCCGGAACAGCTTTCGCAGGCCGTCTTCGTCCCCGCCGACCTCGGGATAGATCTCGCTGTAGGTGCCCTCGAGCCAGGTGTTCGCGACCATTGCCGGGCCGCCGTGACCCGGACCGCAGATGAACAGGACATCGAGACCACGTTCACGGATGATCCGGTTCAGATGCACATAGATGAAATTGAGGCCGGGCGTCGTGCCCCAATGGCCGAGCAGCCGCGGCTTGATGTGCTCGGGCCGCAAGGGCTCGCGCAAGAGCGGATTGTCGAGCAGATAGATCTGGCCAACCGAGATGTAGTTCGCGGCGCGCCAGTAGCGGTCCATCAGATCGATCTGGTCAAGGCCGGTCGTGTGCGCTGCGGTGCGGGCCTCGTCGTTCATGGAAATGCCTCCGGAATACCCTCGTCCGTCGTTATCTGGAGTGGCGTCGCGTCGGAGAAAGGATTTGCCTCGAAATAAGTTTGGGCGGCGCGGCCGGCGCCCGCTTGTCGATCCTGCAACGCGCCTCGCCAGACAAAAGCGGGTCGGTCTTTTAGGGAACCTCGGGGCTTGCCAACGGTTAGGAAGATGCACCGCATTGCTTGAATCCAAGGGGACCGCCGAGGCCCTGAGATATGAGCCGGCCGAAGTGCCGTTGAGCAGGTTGGGCGATTGCAGCGGAAGCCCTAGGAGGAGCAGAAAGATGCTCGATCTCTCCCATGCCCGCAACCAAATGGTCGATATCCACCTGAGCCGCCGTGGCATTCGCGACCGCAATGTCCTTCTAGCGATGCGCGAGGTCCCGCGCGAGGCTTTCGTCGAGCCTGGTTTCGAAGAATTCGCCTATGAGGACGGGCCGCTGCCGATCGCCGAAGGTCAGACGATATCGCAGCCCTATATCGTTGCGTTCATGATCGAAATGGCGGAGGTCGGAGCCGGTGACCACGTCCTCGAGGTCGGCACCGGATCAGGCTATGCGGCTGCCGTGATGAGCCGTATCGTCGAACGCGTCTACACGATCGAGCGCCACGCCGCGTTGGCTGAAACGGCGAGGCAACGGTTCAAAAAGCTCGGCTACGATAATATCGAAGTCCGCACCGGCGATGGCACCAAGGGCTGGCCAGAGGCGGCACCCTTCGATGCGATCCTGGTTGCGGCCGCCGGACCCGGCGCACCTCTCGCTCTGCAGGAACAGCTCGACGTCGCCGGCCGGCTTGTCATCCCGGTCGGCGACGAATTCGACTCGCAGCGCCTGCTCAAGGTCACCCGGACCGGCGCCGCAACCTACACCGAGGAGGATTTCGGCGGCGTGCGGTTTGTTCCGCTGATCGGCGAGCAAGGCTGGGGCGAGCCAGGCAGCGACAGCCAGATAGCGGCCGAGCTTCCGCACCGGCATCAGCGCAGGAGCAGCCTGCCGCAGATGATCGCGGCCGCCGCCGAGCCGCTTCCGGATTTCGACGATCCGGCCTTCGGTGCGCTGTTCGACCGGTTTGCCGACCGCCGCGTCGTCTTGCTCGGCGAAGCCAGCCACGGCACGTCGGAGTTCTACCGTGCGCGCGCCGCGATCACTCGCAGGCTGATCGAGAAGCATGGCTTCACCATCGTCGCGGTCGAGGCCGACTGGCCCGATGCCGCGGCGATCGACCGTTATGTCCGCCATCGGCCGCCGCGGCCGGGCGCCGCGCCGCCGTTCCAGCGCTTTCCCACCTGGATGTGGCGCAACACCGACGTCGCGGCGTTCGTCGACTGGATGCGAGTGCGTAATGAGCGGATCAGCAAATCCTCCCGGCGGGCCGGATTCAATGGCCTGGACATCTACAATATGGGCGGATCGATTGCGGCGGTCCTGCAATATCTCGACCGGGTCGATCCGCAGGCGGCGAGGATCGCGCGCGAACGCTATGGCTGCCTGACGCCGTGGCAGAACGACCCGGCCACCTATGGCCGTGTCGCACTCACCTCCGGTTACCAGAAATGCGAGAAGGCCGTGCTCGAGCAATGCCGGGAACTGCTTTCCAGAGAGCTCGACTATGCGCAGCAGGACGGTATCGATTTCCTCGACGCCACCCAGAACGCCCGCCTGGTCGCCTCCGCCGAGCGTTATTACCGCACCATGTATTATGGCGGCGCGCAATCCTGGAACCTGCGCGACACCCACATGTTCGAAACGCTGGAGCACCTGCTGCAGGCCCGCGGCCCGAATGCCAAGGCGGTGGTATGGGCACATAATTCCCATATCGGCGATGCCCGCTATACCGAAATGGGGATCGTCAGGGACGAACTGAATATCGGCCAGCTCTGCCGCCAGCGTTTTGGCGACGAGGTTGCCTTGATCGGGCTCAGTACGCATTCCGGGACGGTGGCCGCCGCCACCGACTGGGACGGCGACATGGAAGTGAAACCGGTTCGGCCTTCCCACAACGACAGCTATGAGCGGCTTTGCCACGACAGCGGCGTCTCGCCTTTCCTGCTCGATTTCGAGCGCGACGACACGCTGCGCGAACGGCTTCTGGAGCGCCGGCTGGAACGCTTTATCGGCGTCATCTACCGGCCCGAAACCGAGCTCCACAGCCATTATGCGGACGCCTCGCTCGCCCGCCAGTTCGATGCTTTCGTCTGGTTCGATGAAACCTGTGCCGTGACGCCGCTTGGGCCGGAACATGCGGGGACAGGCCTTCCCGAGACCTATCCTTTCGGGCTGTAGCGAATTTGGACCCTGGGAAAGCGGAAAATCAAAAGAAGGAGGTCACCGATGGCCGGAAAAAAGACTCATGAGCAGCAATTGCGCATCATCGAAGAGCGCGAGAACACCAAAAACGCCGGCAAGGATTTCGACGCGGAAGCGGATTTGAAAAAGACCAGGCAAGAGCGCGAGGCGTTCCGGCGCGGTGCCGAGCTCAGATCGGACCCGAAGGATATTGCCGATCCCGACGATCGCAACATCATCCGCGGCGAGCACCAGGAAAGCGCCCACAACAAGCATCGCGCCGACCGCTGAACGGCCGGATCGCTTGACGTTAAGACAATACGGCGCCGGGTCCGTTCCCTGATCTGACGGATGCAGCGTTCGTGGCCGCAAAATTGGCGGACGAGGGCGCCGTCTCGATCCCTGGCGCTATTCGACAAAAAATGTCGCGGCGACAGCAATTGAGACGAGGCTCAGCATCGCCAGGCCTGCCCTGGCGACATGCGAAGCCTCCCAGACGTTGCGCAAATCTCTCCAGTCGCCGGTCTGCTTTCGAGAGAACATTGAAAAGAACGTCGCGGCGGATTTCGGCAGGGCAGTGTCTTGCACCCAGAAATTATTGACGGGGTGCGTGACCAACCAATAGGTCGCGTGCTCCGCCAGCAGGAAGACAAGCGCCGCCAAGGTCCACCAGAATCGGGCGCTTGGATAGGGCGTCAGGTAAAGCAGGACGGCGAGTGCAATGATGCCGCCGATCTCGGCGAACCCGCCGATCGTGAAGCCGGGATAGTAGATCGCCTGCACTGATCTGTAGGTGGCCTCCTTGAGGCGCAACTTGCCGGGCAATTCTAGAGCGTGCGCGAGCGAGAGCGCCATCGACACGGCGACCAACAGAAGCGTGGCGATCGTCAATGCGCGCATGTTCCTGCTCCCGACCATGCCCTCGTGGTGCGCGCGTAGATAGGGTGGTTGGTGATCCGGTAAAGGCAACGACACCCG
The DNA here is from genome assembly GCF_040319065.1 of Mesorhizobium sp. M0968. NCBI lineage: Bacteria > Pseudomonadati > Pseudomonadota > Alphaproteobacteria > Hyphomicrobiales > Phyllobacteriaceae > Mesorhizobium > Mesorhizobium sp. M0968. The sequence goes on along the minus strand of NZ_JAMYNL010000008.1, from coordinate 252,673 downwards.
ACTTCGCCGGCAAGTCCGGTTCGGTCATTCCCCGATCTGGCTGGTCGACCGTTCGTGGACTGTGGCGCCGGTCTGCGCGTCGACCGCGACCATGCTGACCTCGTAGCCCCAGAGCTTGCGGATATGCCGCAGTGTGGCGTCGCGGCTGCCGCCTTCCAGCACTATGCCGTCCTTGACCTTATGCTGCAGGCGCAGATGCCGGTCGCCGAGCAGGTCCACGTCCACCACCTGGATGTCCGGCCGGCTGGCGCCGATATCGTAGCTGTGGGCGAGTGCGGCGCGGATGCTCTCGTAGCCGCGCTCATTGTGTATCGAGGCGACTTCGTAGTGCGGATCGTTGGCCGCATCGGCAAGCACAAAGAACCGCCATTTCCGGATCAGGGTAGGGCTCAGATACTGGCGGATGAAGGACTCGTCGCGATGGTTGGCCCAGGCGTCCAGCAGGGTCTGGCGCCAGTCGCCATTGCCGGCGATATCGGGAAACCAGTCGCGGTCCTCGGCGGTCGGCGCGGTCGAGATGCGCTGGATGTCCTGCATCATGTCGAGACCCAGCGCGTAAGGGTTGATACCGGAAAAGCGCGGATCGTCGAAGCCCGGCTGGAAGATCACGTTCGAATGGTTGCGCAGGATCTCCAGCATGGCACCTTCGCCGATCAGGCCGCGGTCGAACAAAAGGTTCATCAGCGTGTAATGCACGAAGGTGGCGCAGCCCTCGTTCATCACCTGCGTTTGGCGCTGCGGATAGAAATACTGCGCGATGACGCGGACAATCCGGATGACCTCACGCTGCCAGGGTTCCAGGATCAGGCTGTTCTTCTCCAGGAAATAAAGCAGGTTTTCCTCGGGCAGCTTGAGCGATTTCTTGCGCTCCGCCATGATGTCCGTCTCGCGGGGCTTGGCGCCGTCCTTCGAAGGCGGCAGCGTGCGCCATAGGTCGTTGTAGGAACGCTCCTCGTATTCCAGGCGCTCGCGAACGCCCTCGCGCTGCTTTTCCGACGACAGCTTCGGCGGCCGGTGATATCTGAACACGCCCTGCTCCATCAGCGCATGTGCGGCATCGAGGATCTCTTCCACCGCATCGACGCCATGCCGCTCCTCACAGCGGGCAATGTAACCCTTGGCAAAGTCCAGATAGCTGAGGATGGCGCTGGCGTCCGTCCACTGCTGGAACAGATAATTGTTCTTGAAGAAATGGTTATGGCCGAGTGCCGCGTGCGCCGTCACCAGGGCCTGCAAGGCCATGGTGTTTTCTTCCATCAGATAGACGATGCAGGGATTGGAATTGATGACGAGTTCATAGGCGAGCCCCCGTCCGCCTTTGCGATAGAGCAATTCCTGGTAGAGGTAGTGCTTGCCGAACGACCAGTGCCGGTACATCAGCGGCATGCCGACCGAGGAATAGGCGTCGAGCATCTGTTCGGACGAGATTATCTCCATCTGTACCGGATAGACGTCGAGGTGGAGCTCTTCGGTGGCGATCGCCTCGATGGTCTCGTAGGCGCGCGACAGCGTCCTAAAATCCCAGTCGGAACCGGAAAACAACAACCCGGATCTGCTCGCCATCAGCCCCCTCTTTCACCGCTCTTTTGATAACCCGGCTGTCTGGCGAAGAGCTGGCGGAAAACCGGGTAGATGTCGGCCGCCGTGGCGATGCGGCTCATCTGGAAGTTCGACCACCTCAGCTTGACCGCACTGTAGGCACGCCACAGCGACGTGCCGTTGTCGGTGGCGCCGAAGATGTGGCTCTCGCGCTCGTCGAGGATCTCGACATAGGCAAAGTACTGGCAAAGCCGCATGATCTGTTCGTCGAGCAGGGTGATGCAGCGCTCCGAATCGGTGACGAAATTGTCGCCGTCCGAGGCCTGGGCGACATAGATGTTCCATTCGCGGCTGGGATAGCGCTGCTCGACGATGCGGTGCATCTCCTCGAGCGCCGTGGAAACCACCGTGCCGCCGCTCTGGGTGTTGTAGAAAAAGGTCTCCTCGTCCACCTCCTGCGCCTCGTGCGTGTGGCGGATGAAGACCACCTCGGTCCGGTCGTAGCGCCGTTTCAGGAACAGGTGCAGCAGCACGAAGAAGCGCTTGGCCAGATCCTTCTCGCGTTCGCCCATCGAGCCGGACACGTCCATCAGGCAGAACATCACCGCATTGGCATTCGGCACCGGCTGGGCGTCGAAGCGGTTGAAGCGGATGTCGACCGGGTCGACATAGGCGATTCGCTTGCGGCGGCGCTCCAGTCGCTCAAGCTCTTCCTGCAGCGCCACGATGCGCTGGCGCCTCTCGGCGTTCTGCGGCTTCGCCTCCAGCGACGTGATCTCCTGCGCGATTGCGTCGAGTTCCTCCTGCTTGGGGCGCCTGAGTGCTATGCGGCGGCCATGGCTGTTGCGCATCGTGCGCCCGACATTGATGTTGGTCGGCGAGCCGGTCGCGGCGAAGCCGGCCCGGCGCGGCTTGAAAGCGAGGATCTCCTTGAGGTTGAGCTTGACCATGTCCGGCAGTTCGAGGTCTTCGAAAAAGAGGTCGAGAACCTCTTCGCGCGACAGCACGAAACGGAAATCGTCCTCCGATTCGGTTCTGCCCGGGGCTGATCCCATGCCGCCGCCCTGGCCGGGCTTGGGCAGCCGGTCGCCTGGGGTGAAATGCTTGTTGCCGGGCAGGACGTGCTGGCGGCTGCCGCTGTTCCTGGCATCGTTGAAGCTCGGCTCGCCGGTACCCCGCGCCGGCATCGAAACGGCATGCTCGGCGTCCACGTCGGCGATCTTGCCGGCGCGGATCTGATCGCGGATGGTGCGCTTCAACTCTTCGCGCGCCCGACGCAGGAAACGCTGCCGATTGCCGAGGCTTTTGTCCTTCGGGTTCAGTCGGCGATCGATGAAGATCGGCATATGTTACCCCGGGCTGGCTTCAACCCGCCTTGTTCACCCGCATGTACCAGTCCACCAGCCGGCGGACCTGGCGCTCGGTGTAGCCGCGCTGGATCATCCGCTGCACGAATTCGGTATGCCGCTTCTCCGTCACGCTGTCCTGCTTGGAGCCGAAGCTGATCACTGGCAGCAGGTCCTCGACCTGCCCGAACATCCGCTTCTCGATGACTTCGCGCAGCTTCTCATAGCTTGTCCATGACGGGTTGCGGCCATGGTTTCTGGCCCGCGCGCGCAGCGTGAACTTCACCACTTCGTTGCGGAAGTCCTTGGGATTGGCGATTCCGGCCGGCTTTTCGACCTGCGACAATTCGTTGTCCAAGACCTCGCGATTGAGGATCTGGCCGGTATCGGTATCCTTGTAGTCCTGATCCTCGATCCAGGCATCGGCGTAGGCGATATAGCGGTCGAACAGGTTCTGGCCGTATTCGCTGTAGGATTCCAGATAGGCCTTCTGGATCTCGTGGCCGATGAACTCGGCATAACGGGTGGCCAGCTCCGACTTTATGAAATCGAGATAGTCCGCCTCGGTCTCCTTCGGGAACTGCTCGCGCTTGATCGCCTCTTCAAGGATGTACATCAGATGCACCGGATCGGCCGCCACCTCTTCGGTGTCGTAATTGAAGGTCTGCGACAGGATCTTGAAGGCGAAGCGGGTGCTGACGCCGGTCATGCCTTCGTCGACGCCGGCGGCGTTTCGGTATTCCTGGACCGACTTCGCCTTGGGATCGGTTTCCTTGAGGTTCTCGCCGTCATAGACGCGCATCTTGGTGTAGAGCGGCGAATTGTCGTGTTCGGCCAGGCGGGTCGAGACGGTGAACCGGCTGAGGATATCGAGCACTTCCGGAGCGCAGGGGCTGTTAGCCAATTCGCTTTCGCGCAACAGCTTCTCGTAGATCTGCCGCTCTTCGGTGACGCGCAGGCAATACGGCACCTTGACCACCAGGATGCGGTCGAGGAACGCCTCGTTGTTCTTGTTGTTCTTGAACTGCAGCCATTCCGATTCGTTGGAATGGGCAACGATGATGCCCTGATAGGGGAAAGCGCCGAAATTCTCGGTGCCGTTGTAGCTGCCTTCCTGGGTGGCGGTCAGCAGCGGATGCAGCACCTTGATCGGCGCCTTGAACATCTCGACGAATTCGAGCAGCCCTTGCGTCGTCCGGTTCAGCCCGCCGCTATAGGAGTAGGCGTCCGGATCGGACTGGCTGAAGTTTTCCAGCTGCCTGATGTCGACCTTGCCGACCAGGGCCGAAACGTCCTGGTTGTTCTCGTCGCCCGGCTCGGTCTTGGCAATGCCGATCTGGCGCAGCCTGGACGGCATCAGCTTGACGACGCTGAATTTGGAGATGTCGCCGGACAATTCGTCGAGGCGCTTGGCCGCCCAGGGCGAGATCAGGCCGTTCAGCCGCCGTCGGGCGATGCCGTATTTGTCCTCCAAAAGGTCGCCCATGCGGTCGGGGTCGAACAGCCCGAGCGGCGATTCGAAGACCGGGCTGACCTGGCCGCCGACCTTCAGCGTATAGATCGGACGCTGCTCCATCAGCCTTTTCAGCTGCTCCGCAAGCGAGGACTTGCCGCCGCCGACCGGGCCAAGCAGATAGAGGATCTGCTTGCGTTCCTCGAGCCCTTGCGAGGCATAGCGGAAATAACCGGCGATACGCTCGATCGTATCCTCCATGCCGTAAAAGTCGGCGAAGGTTGGATAGATCTTGATCGTCCGGTTCGAAAAAATACGGCCGAGCCGCTCGTCCTTGCTGGTATCGACAAAGGTCGGCTCGCCGATCGCCTCGACCATCCGTTCGGGTGCCGAGGCGTACATCGACTTGTCCTCGCGGCAGGCAAGCAGATATTGCTGGAGGCTTATCTCCTCCTGAGCCGCATTCTTGTAAACCTCGGAAAACAGATCGAAGACGTCGGATTGATTCTCACGCATGGTATTCCTAGCCCCGGAGCCGGTGTGGCTGCACGTTTGTCTCTTGAACAACCAAATGTCAGAAAGCCCTTGTGGTTCCCTTCACTTCGCAGAGAGTGCATGTGATCGAAGGATAAGAGTCTAGATAAGGACATCCTGAGTGCAGACAAGGCGTGCAACGTCCTGACCGAGGCATAAAATCCTGAATTGCACCGCGCCCCGCTGACGACTCCCAACAAGACGGAGGAACGGTTCGGGTCCTTCCCGGTTGTGAGGGAAAGGAGACGGTCGATGTCTGGGAATAGTTTGTGGTTGCTCGTTGTTGCAGGCGGTCCACTGCTGCTGGCAATCCTGATCGCCTACGCCCTGCTCACGCAGCGCCGTCGCGGCCCGGCGGAGCGCAGGGAAAGCGAGCGCGCCACCGAGCGCCTGTATCAGGAAAAGAAGGACTGACCGACAGGATCGCAGCTCAGCTGCCGGCGGCCGCCAGCCCGGTCGCTTTTTCGGCGCGCAGCAGCATGCCAAACAGGTCACGCGGCTCATCGGGATCGGCCAGAAGGTCTAGTTCCTCGTAAAGGCCGGTCCGCTGAAGCTGATCGCGAACGTAACGCAACGCGGAAAAATCCTCGATCGCAAAGCCGACGGAATCAAACAATGTGATCTGTCGGGCGTCCGTCCGGCCTGCTGCCTTTCCTGTCATCACCTGCCACAATTCGGTGACCGGATGATCCGCATCGAGCTGCTGGCTCTCGCCTTCGATGCGCGTCTGCGGCGGGTATTCGACGAAAATATCCGAGCGCAGCAGAATGTCGCGATGCAGCTCGGTCTTGCCCGGGCAATCGCCGCCTACCGCATTGATGTGCACGCCGGATCCCACCATGTTGTCGGTCAGGATTGTTGCCGACCGCTTGTCGGCGGTAACCGTGGTGATGATCTCTGCACCCTCAACGGCCTCCTGCGCCGACGCGCAGAGCTTGATGTCGAAGCCCAGGCCGGCAAGGTTCTTCATGCATTTGGTCGAGGCCGCCGGGTCGATATCGTAGAGGCGCAGCCTGTCGACGCCAAGCAGCGCCTTGAAGGCGATCGCCTGAAATTCCGATTGCGCGCCATTGCCGATGATCGCCATGCAACTGGCGGCCTCTGGAGCGAGGTATTTCGCCGCGACGGCCGAGCTTGCGGCGGTTCTGAGCGCCGTCAGGATGGTCATTTCCGAAAGCAGCATCGGATAGCCGTTGCCGACATCGGCAAGCACGCCGAAAGCGGTCACGGTCTGGCGGCCGTCACGCGTGTTCTTCGGATGCCCGTTGACATATTTGAAGCCGTAAAGCTGCCCGTCGCTGGTCGGCATCAGCTCGATGACGCCGTCAATGCTGTGCGAGGCGACGCGCGGCGTCTTGTCGAACAGCTCCCAGCGCCTGAAATCCTCTTCGATATAGGCGGCAAGCTCGACCAGAAAGCGCTCGATGCCGATGGCAAGCACCAGCTTCATCATGCGGTCGACGCTGACGAACGGGACGATGTTCAAATTGGCAGTCATGGCTCAGAACCCCCTCGTCGGGCGGTCCATGATCCGCCGGCCCATCAGGCTTGCGGTCAGGTCAACCAAAAGCGTGGCGGTGCGGCCGCGCTCGTCAAGAAATGGGTTGAGCTCGACCAGGTCGAGACTGGTGACGAGGCCGCTGTCATGCAGCATTTCCATCGCCAGATGCGCCTCGCGGAAGGTGGCGCCGCCGGGAACGGTGGTGCCCACCGCCGGGGCGATCGACGGGTCGAGAAAATCGACGTCGAGGCTGACATGGAGCATGCCATTGGCGGCGCTCACCCGTTCGAGAAAGGCGCGAAGCAGTTGCGCTATGCCGTGCTCGTCGATCGAACGCATGTCGTGGACCGTCACGCCGGCTCTGCGCAATGCATCCCGTTCCGCCAGGTCCACGCTGCGGATCCCCAGCGCGCATATGCAAGCCGGCTCCACCTGTGCTGCAAGCCGGGGGAAATAGCCCTCGAAGCCGGGCTGCCCGCTGGCATAGGCCAGCGGCACGCCATGCAGATTGCCGCTGGTCGTCGTGTCGAGCGTATGAAAATCGGGGTGGGCGTCGAGCCACAGCACGAAGAGCGGGCGACCGGCATTCGCCGCGCGGCGGGCTATGCCGGCGAGCGTGCCGGCCGAAATGCTGTGGTCGCCGCCGAGAAAGATCGGCATCGCATCGGCGCTTGCGGCATAGGCGGTTTCGCTGATCGCTGCCGTCCAGGCGGCGATTTCCGGCAGCGCCTTCACCGCCGCGTTGCCGTGTACGACAGGGCGCATATCGGCAGGGACAATCGTTCCGAGGTCGGTCAGCGTATGGCCAAGCTCGGTCAGCGCGCCGGCCAGACCGGCCGTGCGAAGCGCGCTCGGCCCCATCTCGCAGCCCATCCTGCCGGAGCCGGCCTGGATCGGTGCTCCCACGATCGTGCAATGCATTCTCATAACCCACCAAATTACGATGCCTTTAGTGAAGCCCGCATCGCTGGCAGAATGAACATGTCAAATTGGCAAATTTGTCGAAGTGGCTTACCATAGCGGCAGCATCTACTTCCGTTGTGAGCGAACATGGACCGTCTCGACGAGCAGATCATCACCTCTTTGCGGCACGACGCCCGGCGCAGCATTTCCGACCTTGCCATTAGCCTGGGTGTCTCCCGGGCAACGGTAAGGTCCCGGATCGAGCGACTTGAAAGAGACGGCGTCATCGTCGGCTACACCGTCATTCTACGCGCCGACGCGGTCGATCAGCGGGTGCGTGGCATCATGATGATCGAGATCGAGGGCCATGCCGCCGATCGCGTCATCCGGGCGCTGGGCGGCTTCTCCGAGGTCTCGACCATCCACACGACCAATGGCCGGTGGGACCTGGTGATAGAACTCGGAACCCAGACGCTGAGCGAGTTCGATGCGGTGCTGAGACGTATCCGGCTGATTCCCGGAATTACCGGCAGCGAAACAAGCCTGCTCCTGGCAACGCCGCGCACCACCAAGGCGCGGCTGTGATCTTCGCCCTTGACCTCCAGCGGCAATGAAATCCCAAGCCAGGGAACCTTCAATTGCCGCCGCGGTTAGAGCAATTGCAGGAAAAGTGTGAAACGGTTTTCCGTTCGGAATTGCATCAAAACAAGAGAGATCGGTTCAGCGTTTCCCGCCTATGAACCGTTCTGGGCTCGGACAGCCCTTCTTCGAGGGAGAACAATCATGGCTCACGCCTAGCAGGAACTGGTCGAATTCGTTATCAGCAAAGCGTTCAATCCGGTCATGCGGGCCAAACCAGACGGAAAATCCGATGCCGGACGCAAGACGCTCGAACACGTCCAGCAGGCCACGAAGACCGAGATCGAGCGCTATCGCCATTACGGCTCGGCCGAGGAGGTCGCGACCAATTTCAAGCGCGACCTGAGCTCAGATGCCGCCAAAAAGTTGCACGCCCAGCTGCGGCGCCTGCATCTGCCGACGATCGAGGATATTCGCGACGAATTTGAGGACAAAGCCCGCAAGCTCGGGGTCAAGGCCTCGTCGTAGATCCGCGACCGGTCCTCGGTGACGTCCGTCAGGCTGTCATCACAAACCGTCCTTGGTCGGAGGCCACCCTGACCGAACCGTCTCGGGGATGTTGTCCGACGTCAGATCGCCCCGATTGAGTTTTTCAATCGCTTCATCGGCTTCGCTTTCGTCGAGACCGGAAAGCGGCAACCCGCCGACCACGACGGCTTCGTCGCTCTCGCTGTCATAGACCTCCCAGAGGCCTTGCGGATCCTGTCGTTTGTCGAACGGCATGGCAATCCCCAACACCGCTATTGCACGCTCGCCACCCATTTCAGGGCCTGGGCTTTTTCGCCCTCCGGAAAAACCCGCGCCTCGATTTGCGGAAACAGCGCGTCCGTCATTTCCGTGGCGGCCTTGATCCACTGCTTGTTGGAAATCACCGCGGCACGTTTGAAGCGGTGGAGCTCGCCAAGTTTGCTCAGCCCATACTGCAGGTCACGCCGCAAGGCGCCAGCCGTCATGTCCTCGAAATCGGCAAGATCGGTCAGGACGCCGATGTCCTTATGGTCGCTCAATTTCGCTTCGATTGCCGGGATGACTTTGTCGTAGTCGCCCGCCGTCACAGTGCCGGCGACACGAAAGGCGGCTACGTTCTGGGGAGCGGCAATCATCTCGATCATTTTTTCCTCCGGTCTCTGACTTGCTGCCTGCCCGAAACAAACTCGGGCCATTCGCGGATGTTCCCTGCCAAAAGCGTGTTTCACTTCGACCTAAAATGACGATCGGCCGGCCTCCCCGACCGGCGCTCGGATCGCCTGGGTGACGACGGTATAACGCGTGATTTGACCCTCCTCGGGGTCCTCCCCGTGGAAATGGATTGCTGCGTTCAGCGGCAGGTGGGCAGTGCTGCCGAACTGCTTGACGGCGGAGACATGCACGATCTGCACGTCGGGGTCGCGCTTCATGGCGTCCATTGCCGCAAGCTCGGCGCTGCTGCTGCCGCCGATCCGCCAGCTGGCTTCCAGCACTCCCGATCGCCAGATGCCCGAGGAATCGACACCTTGGCCGATGTCGTAGTTGCGCCGTGACGCAAAGAATCCGGGATAGCCATCCATCGCGGCGTCGTAGATCCTCGCCTGCGCCACAGCCAAACCTAGCGCCGGAGAAAGCTGCAGCCCGTCCAGCGCCTCCCATCCGCCGCGCACGACGACCAGATCGGATCCGCCGTAAACGGGCTGTCCGGCATTGTCCGCCGTCATTCGCTGCACCCCGTAATAGGCGACCGATGTTCCGTCGATCGCCGTTCTGCCAATGCTCAGCGTGACGATGTCGCGAAGCTCCGTTTCGAGAACAAGGCCGTATTCCGTCAGGTCGGAGGATGGATATCGTTCCAGCAGCCTTTCGATGTCGGCAACGGTCGCGGCGGTATGCTGGTCGCGGCCGCGCGATGCGCGCGGTGGCTTGAACCGGACCAGCCCGAGCTGCAGCAGACGTTCCGCTGCGCGCAGCGCGTCATCGCGTGAAAATGCGGTATAGCCGGGCAGTACGGCCGCGCCGACGGCTCTGCCGAAGCCGGCTGGCCATTCTTTTGGTCGTGCCGCCGACCCGTCCACCAGCTCGTGGGTTATGGCCTTGGTGGTTGCGAGGCGCCAGGGCACCACGCCGCCGAAGAGGTCGTCGGGCCCGTTGATGCCCAGTTGGACCGCATCGGCGGCAAGCAGGCTGTCGTCCGGCACGAAATACACTCGGCGACTGTCACCGCCGCCGTCACGCAGGCCCTCGCGGAAGGAAAATCCCTTCAACGCTGCAATCGTGCGCGCGACGGCAGCGACGGTTTCCCGTTCGTGGGCATAGATGGTCTCGCCGCCCGGCGCGGAGAATGCGACCACAACACCTTTCGCCCCGCTTGGTTGCTTACCGCTTAGCCCGGTCATGTCGCGCCCTTCGTCCATTGCCGAGCCCATTGCCGTTTCCGCGGCAATGCGTCCGAACCGAAAAACCCGCTTCCTCGGCGAATGTTCCGGCCAACGGCCGGCTATCCGGTTTGACCGGGGCGGCGACCGGAACATCGGCGGCTCGTAGCTGTTTATGAGGGAACGTCAGACAGGGAGATGGAGACCATGGCTTTCACGCTCAAAAGCTCTGCCTTTGCCGATGGCGACAAAATACCGCCGCGCTATTCCCGCGACGGCGGCAACGTCTCGCTACCATTGGAGTGGACGGACGCCCCGCAAGGAACCAAAAGCTTCGTCCTGGCCGTCGAGGACCCCGACGCCCCTTCAGGCACGTTCCGTCATTGGGCGGTCTACAACATCGACGCACAGCGCAACTTTCTTCCCGAAGGCACGACCGCCGGCGCCAAGACCGAGAGCCTCGGACACGGCGTCAACGATTTCGGCAATCCTCATTATGACGGCCCCCAGCCGCCGCCTGGGCATGGGCTCCACCATTACCATTTCCGGCTTCTTGCACTCGACGCCGAGACGCTTCATCTCGGCGAGAAGGCTGCCGTCGAAGACGTGCTGAAACAGGCCGAGCCGCACGTCGTGGGAGAGGCCGAGCTCGTCGGCACGTTCGAACGGGCTTGAGGACGCCACGCCACCCCGTCGCCTGGTTCGGCACAAACGGAGAAGCATGATGGACAACAAATCAAACCCTGTCGACCAACCCATATCCGGCAAGAAAGCCAGCGGCAGCGACAAGGCCGAGGCATCGAAGGAAGCAGGCGATCAGGCACGGAAAGCCCAGGAGTGGGGCGGCGGCTCAAAGGCCTCGAAAGGCGCGATATCGCCGCAGGATCGCAAAAATCAAAACTCCAGCCAGCGCAGCTGATACCGGTCCGTCATCCGGCAACGCGTCTGAAGCGGCGGGCAAGGCCGGGCTGGAGGCACTGCGCTGCGCCTCAAATCGCTAGCGGTTCATGTTCATGATCGCATTCATCGGCATCAAATTGTGGTCGAGATTGGCCATGATCCAGATCGAGCCGCCGATCACCAGAACTACGATCAGCACGCCGAAGGCAAGCGCCAGGGCGTTGTTGGTGTTGTCCGGTCCCGTCGTGATGTGCAGGAAGAAGACGAGATGCACGCCCATCTGGGCGATCGCCAGCACGACCAGCGCCACCGGAATGCCGGGTGCCCATATCAGGTTGGTTCCGGGCAACCAGAACGAGGCGATGGTCAGCAGCGTTGCCAGCCCGAGGCCGATCACATAGCCGCGTAGCCCGGATCCGACCTCGGTGTCGCCGAGGTATTCGTCACCCGGCGCCGTATCGATGTCGTAGCGCTCCAGGCCATCGGTGTCGCGCCGTTGCGCGTGGCGATCGTCCGCATTGCTCATCGACTTGCTCCCAGGAGATAGACCACCGTGAACAGGGCGACCCAGATGATGTCGAGGGCGTGCCAGAACAGGCTGAAGCACATGAAACGCCGAAGAATATCGTCGCGGAATCCCTTGGCGAAGATCTGCGCCATCATCGTGAGCAGCCACAGCAGCCCCGCCGTCACGTGAAGGCCATGGCATCCCACCAGCGTGAAGAACGCCGACAGGAAAGCGCTGCGCGTCGGTCCGGCACCGCTGGCAACCATATGCGCGAACTCGCGCAACTCGAGCAGGATGAAGCTGGCGCCGAGCACGAAGGTGACAGCCATCGCGACATAGAACCAGGAGCTTCGCCGCGCTGTCACGGCAAGGCTGGCGAGACCGCAGGTAAAGCTCGACAACAGCAAAGCGGCCGTCTCGATCGCGACGTTGCGCAGGTCGAACAGCTCGGCCCCGCTCGGCCCGCCCGCCGTCTTGCCCGCCAGCACGGCATAGGCCGCGAAGAAGGCCGAGAACATCACGATGTCGCTCAGAAGGAAGATCCAGAAGCCGTAGCCCACGACGATCCGGATCGGTGCCGGGCCGCCGTCGCCGTGGCCGGGTGCATGGCCGTGCCCGCCATGGAGGCGGTAGGGGTCACGCTCTCGAACGTCGATCGCGGTCATGGCCTTGGCCCCGTGTAAGTGGCCAGCGCCTCGCGGCGCGCACTTCGGTTGGCGCGGTCGATCCGGGCGACTTCGGCGGCAGGAATGACGTATTCGGGGATGTCGCGCCACGCGAATACGACGAAGGTGGCCAAAGCACCGAGCGCGCCGAGCGCCACCATCCACCAGATGTGCCAGATGAGGGCAAAACCCATCACGGTCGCAAAGAAGGCGCAGATGAACCCGGTGGGACTGTTGCGCGGCATCTCGATCGGCTCGTAGTCAGGCTCGTCGCGCAGCCGGTTTTGCTCGCGTGCCCGCTGCTTGATGCTCCAGTAGGGCTCTTCGCCCTCGACATGCGGAAGCGCGGCGAAGTTGAAGACCGGCGGCGGCGAGGGCGTGGCCCATTCCAGCGAGCGGCCGTCCCAGGGATCTCCGGTGGCGTCGCGAAGCGCCGCGCGCTGCCGGATGCTGACGACGAGTTGTACGATCTGCGCGACCACGCCGGCGGTGGTGATCAACATGCCGACGCCGGCAACCAGCACCCACGGATGCCAGGCCGGCACGTCGAAATGCTGCATGCGGCGGGTCATGCCGAGCAGGCCGACAGTGTAGAGGGGCACGAAGGTGGCGTAGAACCCGATCAGCGTCAGCCAGAAGGCCAGCTTGCCCCAGCCCTCGTGCAGCCGGAAGCCGAATGCCTTGGGAAACCAGTAGGTATATCCCGCGAAGGCGCCGAACAGCACGCCGCCGATGATGACGTTGTGGAAATGCGCCACCAGGAACAGGCTGTTGTGGAGCAGGAAATCGGCCGGTGGCACCGCCAGCAACACACCCGTCATGCCGCCGATGACGAATGTCACCATAAAGCCCAGCGACCACAGCATTGGCGTCGCGAAGCGGATGCGGCCGCCATACATGGTGAACATCCAGTTATAGATCTTCACGCCGGTACCGACAGCGATGATGCTGGTGGCGATGCCGAACGCGGCGTTGACGTTGGCGCCGGCGCCCATCGTGAAGAAGTGGTGCAGCCACACCATGAAGGAGACGATGCAGATGAAGAGCGTCGCGGCCACCATCGAGCGGTAGCCGAACAGCGGCTTGCTGGAGAAGGTGGAGATGACCTCCGAGAAGATGCCGAACGCCGGCAGGACGAGGATGTAGACCTCGGGATGGCCCCAGGCCCAGATCAGGTTCACGAACATCAGCATGTTGCCGCCAGCTTCATTGGTGAAGAAATGAAAGCCGAAATAGCGGTCGAGCGTCAGCATCGCGAGCGTGGCGGTGAGGATCGGGAAGGCGGCGACGATGAGCAGGCTGGCGGCAAGTGAGGTCCAGCAGAACATCGACATCCTGAGGTAACTCATGCCGGGCGACCGCATCTTCAGGATCGTGGTGACGAAATTGATCCCGGTGAGCAGCGTTCCGACGCCCGCTATCTGCACGGCCCACAGATAATAGTCGACGCCGACGCCCGGCGAATAGGCGGTCTCGCTGAGCGGCGGATAGGGCAGCCATCCGGTACGCGCGAATTCACCGATCACCAGCGAGATGTTGACCAGCAGCGCACCGGTGGCGGTGAGCCAGAAGCTCACCGAGTTGAGCGTCGGAAAGGCAACGTCTCGGACGCCGAGCTGCAGCGGCACGACCAGGTTCATCAGGCCGATGACGAACGGCATCGCCCCGAAAAAGATCATGATGGTGCCGTGGGCGGAAAAGACCTGGTTGAAGTGGTCGGGCGGCAGATAGCCGGGCGCTTGGAAGGCGAGGGCCTGCTGCGACCGCATCATGACGGCGTCGCTGAAGCCGCGCAGCAGCATCAGCAGCGCCAGCAGCGTGTACATCACGCCAATCCGCTTGTGATCGACGCTGGTGATCCATTCGCGCCAGAGATAGGGGAAATGGCCGGCCAGGAAGACCCAGGCCAGCACGCCGAGGATTGCCAGGGCGACGACCGCCGAGGCGATCATCGGCAGAGGCTGATCGAACGGAATGACGTCCCAGCTCAATTTTCCGAGCATTGTCAGCCTCCTGTCTTGGGCGGTACGCTCGGCTCGGGGCGACCGGCCTGGGGACCGGGCGCGGGCGGAACGCCCTGCGTCGCGATTTCATGGAAAAGGTCCGGCTCGACCGAGCGATAGGTCGAAGGCGGCACGTCGATGCTCTGTCTGGCCAGTTCCTGGTAGCTGGCCTTGTCGAGTGCCTGTCCCTGGCTTCGCGCCGAATTGACGAACGCGTCGAAGGCATCCGCTGCGACGGCATGCAGCACGAATTGCATGCCTGGAAAACCGTCACCGCTGAAATGGGCCGACCGCCCATAGAATTCGCCGGGCTGATCCGCCTGCAGGTGAAGCTGCGTCGTCATGCCATTCATCGTATAGATCATGCCGCCAAGCTGAGGCACGAAGAACGCGTTCATGACGCTTGCCGAGGTAAGCGAGAAATGCACCGGCCTGGCCGCCGGCACCACGAGCTGGTTGATGCTCGCGACATTCTGCTCGGGGTAGATGAACAACCATTTCCAGTCGAGCGAGACGACCTGCACCACAAGCGGCTTTTGCTGCGAATCCAGCGGCTTCATTGGATCGAGGTCATGCGACCCGATCCAGATGATGCCGCTCAGAAACAGGATGACGAGGATGGGGATCGACCAGACCACCAGTTCGATGCGTCCGGAATAGGCCCATTCCGGCAGGTACCGCGCTCTTGTGTTGGTTTCCCGGAACCACCAGGCAAAACCCAGCGTCGCCACGATCGTCGGGATGACGATGGCCAGCATGATAGCAACCGAATTGAGCAGGATCGTCCGCTGCGCGGCGCCGACTGGCCCTTGCGGGTCGAGCACACCGCCCTGGCAGCCGGCAAGCAACCCGACCAGCAAAATCGTCGCGCCGAGGCAGCCAAGACGGATGGCGGCACAGTTTCGAACGATCACCCTCAGCAGCATGAGATCTCGCCGTTTCCTGAAAACCGATGGAACGTTGCAGGCAGCGTGGCTGCCAACCCCCGAATGTGCGCGCCGGTGTGCTCCTGGCGACAGTTTCTTCACGCACGGGGCTCCGGCTGGCAGAACCACACGCGGCGGACGTCATCGTTAAGCGGTCAACCTGTCGAGAACCCTCCAAATCCTAAAAACCAGCGGCAAATCCCAAGCAACCAGAGCCAAATCCTAAGAAATCAGAAACAGTGCCCAGATCGAAGTTATCGCCAGAAACGTGGCGAATGCCAAGGCGGTAAACCGGTTCATGGCCCCGCCCACGGTTGGTCCATTTAGTCCGCTCCCTGCGACGTGGCTGCTGATTCCAATGATGCTGCTCCAGATGGCTGCGCCAACCGAACGAATGTTCGTCGCGAAAGTTCCCAAAAAGCCAGATCCATCGCAGCCTTTGGTTGCAGGCCGGCGGCAACGCGATGCGCACCAAGGATGGTTGGGCGGCTTTCTCGCCAAACGGAAGCGAGGACTGCCTTTGCGTATGTAAAAACTACTTGTCTAGGTAAAAATAGTTGCTACTAATCGGCTGGGCGGGCGCATGGCCGCCTCTGGGAGGAATTTCGGCATGACAAGGCTGCGCGGCCTCGCGTGGGATCACCGACGCTGCTGGGGTCCGCTCGACGCCAGCATCGGGCCGTATTGTGCCGCCAATCCCGGTCTTGAGATCGAATGGGACCGCCGCAGCCTCTATGAGTTCGGCGAGGGCGCGCTTGGTCCGGTGCTCGGCGCCTATGACCTTGTCGTGTTCGACCATCCGTTCATCGGCGATATTGCCGAAGGCGGGCTGATGGTGCCGTTCGATTTGTCGGCCGAGCAGCGCCACGGCTTCGAACGGGATTCGGTCGGCGCATCCTGGCAATCCTACGCAAGGGACGGGCTTCAATGGGCGTTGCCGATCGATGCTGCCTGTCAGGTTGCCTCGTATCGCCCCGATCTCCTGGAGCGCTACGGACCGCTGCCGCGCAGCCATGACGAGGTGCTGGAGCTCGGCCGGCGCGCCTTGAAGGACGGCAAATGGCTTGGGCTGCCGTTGGTGCCGACTGACGCCATGTGCCTGCTTTTGACGCTGGGTGAGCCCCGGGAAGACGGCGACGAGTTCATCGCCGGGGAAAAAATCGAGCGGGCCGTCGGGCAATTGCGCCAGCTTGCGGCGCTGTCGCATCCGAACTCGCCGAAATGGAACCCGATCCGTTGCTACGATCACATGATCGCGCATGACGACGTGGTCTACGTGCCGTTCGCCTTCGGCTATGTGAATTATGCCTCCAGGGCCGACAGGCCGTATCTGCGCTTCGCCGACGTGCCGACGCCGCGATCCGCCGGCGCCTTGCTCGGCGGCGCCGGCATCGGCGTCAGCGCCCAATCGCAACACAAGCAAGCCGCCATCGACTACGCGCTGTTTCTGTGCTCGCCCGGCTATCAGCGCGGCGACTATGTGAAATCCGGCGGACAGCCGGGGTCGCTGGCGGCGTGGCAGGATACCGAGGTCAACGCGCTCTCGGGCGGCTTCTTCGCCTCGACGCTGGCGACGATCGAAGCCTCTTATCTGCGCCCGACCCATCCGGGCTTCATCAGCTTCTTCCGCCAATGCGCCCCTCATGCCGCGGCGGCGATCGCCGGCGAATTGCAGGCGGCCGAGCTCGCGGATCGGCTGAACCGGCTCTATCGCGAGACCAGGCATAGCCAGCCGCAACGGAGCGTCGCGTAATGGCCGCCGATATTGCCCAGATCGTCGACGAAGGCGAAAGCGGCCGCAACGGCTATCGGGTGCCCGCTGTGGAGAAGGCGCTCGACATACTGGAATTCATGGCTGCCAGCGGCGAGCCGCTGACCCAGACCGAGATCGCCACCGGAATGGGGCGCTCCATTCACGAGATATACCGCATCCTGCTGCTGCTGGAGAAGCGCGGCTACATTTTCCGGACGCAATCGGACCGCTTCCGCCTGTCGCTGAAGCTGTTCGAACTGGCGCATATGCATCCCCCGGTGAACCGCCTGGTCGAATGCGCGCTGCCGGTGATGCGCGGCCTCGCCGCCAATGCCGACCAGAGCTGCCATCTGGTCGTGCGCGAAGGCGAGAGCGCACTGGTCGTGCTGCAGATCGATTCGCCTTTGCCGATGCGTTATTCGGTTGCCCTTGGCTCGCATTTCCCGATCCTCGAAACGAGCTCCGGCGCGGTGCTGCTGGCGCATTCGAGCCGCGCCGAGCGCGACCGCATCGTCGAACGGATCGTCGCTGCAGGCGAAGGCCAAGGCAGCCGGGCGGAAATCGAAGCGCGGCTGAACGAAGTCGCAAGGCTCGGCTATGAAATGCGCGCCTCGCTGGCTGTCGAGGGCTGCACCAACATTTCGATGCCGGTGCGCGACCATACCGGCGCCGTCATTGCCGCGCTCACCGTCCCCTTCCTGCCGCAAAAGGCCGCCCGCTTCGATCGCAGCACCGTGTTCGAGCGGACGAAGGCGGCGGCCGAGGCGATATCGGCGGCGCTGGGCGCGGGCGAAGCTGCCGCCTCTTCACGTGCCGACCCGGAACGGCGGGACTATCCGTTCAGCAACTGACAAGAAATACAGGGAGAAGAAACATGAACTGGTCCAAATCGATGCTGTTTGCCTCGGCGGCGGTGCTTGCTCTGAGCGCCGCCGCGGCACACGCCGAAAACATGCCGAAGCGCATCGGCTACGTCACCAACTACGCCACGCATGAGTGGTATCAGAACGTCATCAAGGGCATGCAGTCCCGCGCCAAGGAACTCGGTATCGAGCTCGAGGTGCAGGACGCCAATCTGGACGTTGCCAAGGAGGTCTCCGCCGCCGAAGATTTCATGGCCAAGGGCGTCGACGTCCTGATCATCACGCCCGTCAACGAGGAAGGCGTCGTGCCGCTGCTGCGCCAGGCGAAATCCAACAACGTTCCGGTCGTGCTCGAAGGCAATCCGGTCAAGGGCATGACCACAATGGTCGCGATCTGCGACTACGACACCGGCTACACCGCCGGCGTCGAAGCCGGCAAATACGCCAAGGAAAAGCTCGAAGCCAAAGCCAAGGTGATGAATGTCGGCCTGCCGCTGCTGTCCGCCACCGTGCTGCGGTCGCAGGGTTTCATGGATGGCCTCAAGACCATCATCCCCGACGCGGTCATGGTCCACGACCTCGACGGCGGCGGCAATCCCGATCGCGCGCTCGAAGTCTCTTCGGCGGCTCTTGCCAAGAACGCCGACATCAACATCATCTACGGCATCAACGATTCCTCTTCGCTCGGCGGCCTTCAGGCCTGGAAAGCGGCCGGCAAGTCGCAGGACGGCCTCTTGACTGTCGGCACCGGCGGCGAAGGCCTCGCCTTCATCAATGCGATGCAGAACGAGCCGTCCTACCGCATCGAGGCCGCGATGTTCCCGGAAAAGGAAGGCTACACCGCCATCGATGCAGCGGTTAAGCTCTTCAATGGCGAAGAGGTGCCGGAACACATCGTCAGCCCGACCGCGCCGATGAACGGCGACGACTGGAAGAAGTTCTACGACTACGATGGCACCACACGCAAAATCAAATGGGATGCCGTCAATGCGCTTCAGCCACCGGAAAAATGCATGAAAACTTCCGCCGATCTGAAGAAGTAAGGATTCCGGGTAGCCCTTCCCGCACGGCGGGAAGGGCGGCGGATCGGATATGCCGAACGGCAAAACAGGGCAACCGTCCTGTTTTGGCCGGCAGGTTCGAAACCGCGACGGCACCCGATGGCCCGGAAATGAAATGGACATGAGCGAGCTTACGCAATCCTCTGCGCCAAGGCGTTTCATCGGCGGACAGCTGCTGGGCAGCAGCCAGCTGGTGCTCGGCGTGATCCTGGCCGTGCTCTGCATCGCCATTTCGATTGCCGCGCCGCAATTCTATTCCGAGGCCAACATCATCGCCATCCTGCGCCAATGCGCGCTGGTGCTGATCGTTGCCTCCGGCATGACGATGCTGATCATCACTGCGGAAGTCGACCTGTCGGTCGGTGCGTCGCTGGCTTTTGTCGGCTGCATCGGCATGGCCGTGCTCAATTCAACGCACAGCCTGACGCTCGGGCTGCTGGCGGCGCTCGCCTTTTCAGGCGCGGTCGGCCTGTTCAACGGCCTCGTCGTCACCAGGCTCAAGGTGAACTCGCTGATTGCCACCATCGGCACCATGATGATGCTGCAGGGCGGCGTTTACCTGTTCACCCGCGAGGCGGTGCAGAACCACCACCGGCTTGCCGGCTTCACCGATCTCGGCGCCGGCTATATGGGCGCGATCCCGCTGCCCGTGGTCGTTGCCGCGGTGATTTTCGCGCTGGCCGCGGCAACGCTGCGCTTCACCACGCTCGGCCGTTATCTCTACGCTGTCGGCGCCAACGAGCGCGCGGTTCGTCTCTCCGGCGTGCGCTCGCAACGGCTGAAACTGTTCACCTTCGTCGTCACCGGCCTGTGCGTCGGCGTCGCCGGCATGATCCTGTCGTCGCTGATGAATGCCGGCCAGCCGACCGCCGGCCGCGGCTTCGAGCTGACGGTGATTGCCGCCGTCATCCTCGGCGGCACCAGCCTACTTGGCGGTCGCGGCTCGCTGCTCGGCACATTGCTTGGAGTGCTCGTGCTGAAGGTCATCGACAACGGCATCATCATCCTCGGCTGGAACCAGGATCTGCAGATGGTGGTGCCCGGAATCGTCATCATCCTGGCGACCTATCTCGACATCGTGCGGAACAGAGCCAATGTCGGTTGATTTCCTTCACCCCGGCGAAACCGTGGCTGTCGACAAAAGCGTGCCGGCGCTGGAGATGCGCGGCATCGGCAAGCGTTTTCCCGGCGTGGTGGCGCTGGACAATGTCGATCTGACCTTGGAACCCGGCAAAATCCATGCCCTGATGGGCGAGAACGGCGCCGGCAAGTCGACGCTGATCAAGATCATGGCCGGGGTCTACGGCAAGGATGCCGGCACCATCCGCCTGCGCGGCCGCGAGGCCGACATCAGGTCGCCGCGCGATAGCCTGAAAGAGGGCATCAAGGTGGTGTTCCAGGAGATCGCGCTGATCGCCGAATTCAGCGTCGCCGAAAACATCTTCCTCGAAGGCTATCCGACCGGCAAAGGCGGCTCGATCGACTGGAAGAAGATCCGTGCCGATGCGGCCGCTCTGTTCAAGCGTATCGGCTTCAACGTCGACCCGGCGGCGCGCACGGGATCGCTGCCGGTCAGCCAGCAGCAGATGGTCGAGATCGCCCGCGCACTCGCCCATGAGGCCCGCGTCGTGGTGATGGACGAGCCGACCTCCTCGCTGACGCCTAACGAGGTCTCGCTGCTGTTCACCGTCATCCGCCGGCTGGCCGCGCTGGGCATCGCGGTGCTCTATGTCAGCCACAAGCTCGATGAGGTCTTCGAGATCGCCGACACCGTGACCGTGCTGCGCGACGGCCGCCACGTCTCGACCAGGCCGATCGGCCAACACACCAGCGACACGCTGATCCAGGACATGATCGGCCGGCGCATCGAAAACCTGTTCCCGCGCAAGCGCGGCGCGCCGGGCAGCAAGGTCGCGCTTTCCGTTGAAGGGCTCAGCACCGCCAAGAAGCTGAAGGATGTGTCGTTCGAGGCGCATGCCGGCGAAGTCCTCGGCTTCTTCGGCCTGATGGGCGCCGGCCGGACCGAGCTCGCCAAGGCCATCGTCGGCTACGACCCGATCACTTCCGGCGCCATTTCGGTCGATGGCAGCCGGCTGCTGCCGCACGAAACGCACACCGGCGTCCGGCTCGGCATCGGCCTGCTCACCGAGGACCGCAAGAGCGAGGGGCTGATGGGCGAGTTGCCGGTCTACCAGAATGCCAGCCTCGCCTCACTCGGCGCCTTCGCCAGAATGGGCTTCGTCGACAAGGTCAGTGAACGCAAGGCGGTGCAGGACTATGTCGACCGTTTCCGCATCCGGACGCCCAGCCTGTTCCAGCAGGTCAAGAATCTGTCCGGCGGCAATCAGCAGAAAGTGCTGATCTCGCGCTGGCTGATGCGCGGTCTCAAGGTGATCGTCGTCGACGAACCGACCCGCGGCATCGACGTCGGCGCCAAGTCGGAGATTTTTGCGCTCATCGACCGGCTCGCCGGCGAAGGCCTGGCGGTCGTCATGATGACGTCCGAAATGCCCGAGCTGCTGGGGCTTGCCGACCGCATCGCGGTGATGTGCGAAGGCCGCCTCACCGCGATCATGCCTCGCGACGAGGCCACGCAGGAGAACATCCTCAATGCGGCAATCGGCTAAGACGATGACGCTTCGCAAAGGGACCAAGCGATGAGCCTGGCAAGCACCGACACCATGAAAGCTGGGCCGTCCATGCTGGCGCGGCTCGTCGCGCGGCAGGAATTGGCATTGCTCCTCTGCCTCATCCTGGTGATCGCGTTCTTTTCCTTCACCGCCGAGAATTTCTTCTCCGTGCGCAACATCACCAATGTGCTCGGTCAGGCTTCGCTGGCGCTGACAGCCGGCATCGGCTGCGCCATCGTCTTCATATCAGGCGAGGTCGACATCTCGATCGGCTCGCTGCTGGCGACGATCGCACTGCCGCTGATCATCATCATGAACGACACGAATTCTCTGCTGCTCGGCATCAGCGGCGCGCTGCTGTTCGGGCTGATCATCGGCGTCGTGAATGGCTATCTGACGGCCTATGCCGGCATCAACTCGCTGATCGTGACCCTGGGCACGATGTTCATCATGCGCGGCGGCGTTTATCTCTATACCGGCCAGCGTGCTATTCCAGACGACGCCGCGCTCGACAGCTTCATCGCGCTGTCGGACGGCCGCCTGTTCAACGTCGTTCCCTATTCGGCTGTCATCGCCATCGTCCTGCTCGCCGTCTTCGCCTACGTGATGCAGCACCGGCCGTTCGGGCGGCAGATCTATGCCGTCGGCGGCAATCCGGAAGTGGCACGGCTGGCGGGTTACGACGTGCGCCGCGTCAAGTTCACCTGCTTCATCATCAGCGCGCTGCTGGCGACGGTAGCCGGCATCATCCTGGCAGCCCGCGTCGGTTCGGCGCAGCATACGGCCGGGCTGAATTTCGAGTTCCAGGTCGTCGCCGCCACCGTGCTCGGCGGGGTGAGCCTTGCCGGCGGCATAGGCAGCCTGACCGGCATGGCGCTCGGCGTGCTGATCCTGCAGTTCCTGTCCAACGGCCTGCGCGGTCTCGGCCTGCCGACCGAGTGGCAACTGGTCATCACCGGCATGATCATCATTGCCGCCGTCGCCTTCGACGAAGCAAAGCGCCGGCGCGCCATTGGAGGCTGATATGGATCGTCTCAAAGGGAAAACCGCAATCGTCACTGGCGCCGCCGACGGCATCGGCCACGCGATCAGCGAGGCGATGGCAAGGGAAGGCGCGCACGTCTTCCTCGGCGACATCGCCGACGAGAAGGGTGAAAAATTCGCAGCCGAGCTGCGCGCCGCCGGCCACCGCGCCGACTACATCCATTGCGACGTGGCGGAGGAGGCCGACATCGCCGCCCTGATCGACGCAGCCGTCGGCAAGACCGGCCATCTCGATATTCTCGTCAACAATGCCGCCATCGCCATCGGCGGCATGCCGGTTCACGAAATGAGCGACGAGCAGTGGCACCGGCTGATCGCGGTCAACCTTACCAGCGTGTTCCGCGGCTGCAAATATGCGCTGCCACATATGATCGCGCAGAAATCGGGCTCGATCATCAACATGGCCTCGGCACAAGGGCATATCGGGCTCGACGGCTGGACCGCCTATGCCGGCGCCAAGGGTGCGGTGATGGCGATGACGCGCCAGATGGCGGTCGAGTTCGGCCCGCTCAACGTCCGCGTCAACTCGATCTCGCCCGGCACCATCAACACGCCGATGAACGACAAATTGGTCAAGGAGATCGGCGGCAATCTCGCCAAAGCCTGGGTCAAGATGCATCCGCTCGGCCGCATCGGCAAACCGTCCGAGGTGGCCGAAGCCGCCGTGTATCTCGCCTCCGACGCCGCCGGCTTCACCACCGGTACCGACCTGCGCGTCGACGGCGGCCTCACCGCGGCACCCCGCTACGTACCCGACCTGCTTTGACAACCAACGAGACATGAAATGAACAAAGCCCTCGAAGGCGTCCGCATTCTCGATTTCAGCCATCTGCTGCAAGGGCCGTTCGCCACGCAGCTGCTCGGCGACATGGGCGCCGACATCATCAAGATCGAGCGTGCCGGCGCCGGCGACATGTTCCGCGGCATGACCTTCTTCGCCAAATGGGTCGGCGGCTCCGAAAGCCCGAATTTCCTCGCCTGGAACCGCAACAAGCGCTCCATCGCGCTCAACCTGAAAAGTCGCAAGGTGCATGCCATCATCATGGACATGGCTGAGAAGGCCGATGTGGTGGTGCAGAATTTCCGCCCCGGCGTGCTCGCCAGGCTCGGCTATGGCTACGAGGATTTCAGGGCGGTCAATCCCGCCATCATCTATTGCTCGGGCTCCGGCTATGGCGAGGAAGGCCCCTATGTCGAGCGCCCCGGCCAGGACATGCTGATCCAGGGATTGTCCGGGCTGATCTCCAACACCGGCCGCGGCGATCAGGCTCCTGTTCCGGCCGGTGCCGGCCTGGCCGACCAGATCGGCGCCATGAACATGGTCTACGGCATCCTGTCGGCGCTCTACTATCGCGAGAAGACCGGCAAGGGCCAGAAGATCGAGGTCAATCTGCTCGCCGGCATGCTGGCGCATCTCAATCAGGAATATGTCGCCGTGCTCAATCTCGGCGAGGATTTCGTGCGCCCGAATTCCGGCATCGGCCACCCCGGCATGCAGGCGCCGTTCGGTGTCTATGAAGCGAAGGACGGCGGCTATGTGTCGATCGCCATGAGCCCGTTCAAGACGCTGTATGAAGTGCTGGAGGCGCCGCAGCTTGCCGTCTACGACGATCTGAAGACCCTGTTCGACAGGCGCGACGAGGTGTTCAACAAGGTCAACGCCGAAACCAGGAAGTTTGCCACGCAGGACCTGCTGGCGCGGCTGCTGGCAGCCGACATCTGGTGTGCCGAGGTGAAGGACATAAGGCGCGCAGCCGAGGACCCGCAGGTCAAGCACCTGGGCATGATCACCAGCTACGATCATCCGCGCGGCGGCAAGGTCAGGGTGGTCGCGCCGGCGGTCAAGATGAGCGAGACGCCGGCAACCATCGAGCGGCCGGCGCCGCTGGTCGGCCAGCATGGCCGCGAGATACTGGCCGAGTTCGGCCTCCACAGCGACGAGATCGCCGCGCTGGAGGCGTCCGGCGACATGACCGTGGACGCTGCCTGACGATGAGCGTTTACCAGACACTCACCTTGGAAATATCCGGGCGCGTCGCAGTCGTCACCTTCCGGCGCGCTGATCAGCTCAACGCCATGAACCGGCTGATGCAAAGCGAGATCACCGAGGTTTTCGAGGCGCTGTCGCAG
Organism: Mesorhizobium sp. M0968; assembly: GCF_040319065.1. Taxonomy (NCBI): domain Bacteria; kingdom Pseudomonadati; phylum Pseudomonadota; class Alphaproteobacteria; order Hyphomicrobiales; family Phyllobacteriaceae; genus Mesorhizobium; species Mesorhizobium sp. M0968. The sequence continues at coordinate 227,930 of NZ_JAMYNL010000008.1, read as the reverse complement.
GATGACAGCGTCGGCGCGATCGTGGTGACCGGCGAGGGGCGCGGCTTCATGGCCGGCGCCGACATCAAGGAATACGCTGCCCAGACAGCTATCGAGTTCGACGCCTTCCAGGCCGCCGGCACGCGCATGTATGCGGCAGTCGAGAACAACCGCAAGCCGGTCATCGCCGCGGTCAACGGCTTTGCGCTCGGCGGCGGCATGGAGCTGGTGCTGTGCTGCGACATCGTCATCGCCAACCAATTCGCGAAGCTCGGCCTGCCCGAGATCAAGCTCGGGCTGGTCCCGGGCGGCGGCGGCACGCAGCGCAGCGTCCAGAAGCTCGGCCGCAACCGCTCCAACCTTTTGCTGATGACCGGCGCCATCGTGCCGGCTTCCGAGCTCGTCGCCGCCGGGCTGGTCAACGAGGTCGTCGACGCCGAAAAGCTGATGCCACGGGCGCTGGAACTCGCCGGCATGATAGCCGCCGAACCGGCTGCCGCGATCGAGGCATTGAAGGCGCTGACGGCGCACGCCGTGTCGGGCGACTTGGCGGAAGGCCTTGCCATGGAGCGCGACGTACTGGGCGGGCTTTATCGTAGCGAGACCGGCCAGCAGCGGGTGAAGGCGTTCGCCGAAAAAAGCGCCGCGCGGGCGAAGGCTGGGCAATGACGTCCCTGGTCAAGCAAAACCGGCCGCGCTTCACGGATGTCGAGGGCCTGGCGGCGATGGTCGGCGGCGGCGACGTCTTCGGTGTCGGTGGCCATCATTTTGCCCGGCTGCCGATCGCCCTGCTGCGGGCCATCGCCCGCTTGGGCGTCAAGGATCTTCGCTATGTCTGCTGGGCCGGCGGCCTGCCGCTCGAACTGCTTCTCGAAGCGAATGCCGTGGCGGCGGTCGATATCTGCTTTTCCAGCCTCGATATTTTTGGCTTGCCGCCGCGCTTCCGCGCGGCCGCCGAGACCAATGCCGTGCCGGTCCGCGACTGGACGGCGCTGGCTATGATCCAGGCGCTGCGGGCGGGGCAGCAGAACGTGCCGTCGATGCCGTTTCAGCTTCCGGAGGGTTCGGACATGCTGGCGCGCGTGCCGGGTGCGATCGCCGCGCCCGATCCGATCGCGGGAATTACGACCGGGATCATCCCGGCCTTGCGGCTCGATACGTTCGTCGTCCATGCCCAGCGTGCCGACGAGAGCGGCAATGTCCAGATCATCGGACCACGGGCGCTGGATTTCGCCATGGCCGGCGCGGCGCGCCAGGTGCTGGTGACGGTCGAGGAGATCGTCCCGGTCGGAGCGCTGCGGCATGATGGTCGGCAGAGCATTTTGACCCGCAACCAGGTGTCGGCGATCGCGCTGGCAGCAGGCGGCGCCTATCCCGCCTCCTGCCTGCCATTCTATGTGACGGATTATCAAGCGTTGGCGGGGGCGTTCGCGGCCAAGGAAATACCTTTGTCGGACAGCCTGGGCATGCCTTCGGAAGGCGTGCCGGAGCGGGTTCAAGATGCTGCAAAAGTCTGCGCTGAAACAGTCCTCGCAATGCCCAGGCTCGTGCACGGCAACAAGGAGGCGTCCATCGACGAGATCATCGCCGCCCGCATCGCCGCTGAGCTCGACAATGAGAGCTTTGCCAGTGCCGGCGCGGTGTCGCCGCTCGCCAATGTCGCCTACCGGCTGGCCAAAGCGACGCACGCGCCGGACATGATCATCGCCACCATGAGTTGCGGCCATCTCGACATAGCACCGAGCCGGATGATCCTGTCGCTGATCGAAAGCCTCGATTGCGAAACGGCGGTGGCGCATGCCGGCGGCGACGACACCTATTCGACCTACTATCAGGCCGGCGCGGTGACGCATGAGATCGTCGGTGCCGCGCAGGTCGACCGCCGTGGGCGCGTCAACACCATTGCGCTGCGCAAGTGTGACGGCAGCCTTATCCGGCTGCCCGGGCAAGGCGGCATGGCCGACGTCGCCAACATGCATCGCGATTATCTGCTCTACGTCCCCCGCCATTCCGTGCAGTCGCTGGTCGAGACGGTCGAGATTGCCAGCTCGGCGCGCGGCCTGTTGACTGAGGCCGAACGCGAGCCGATGGGCTATCGGACCGGCGCGGCATTGGTGTTCACCGACCTTTGCGTGTTTCGGCTCGACGGGGAGAGCCGGCAATTGGCCGTCATCGAGACCATGCCGTGCGTGACGCGCCAGCAGCTCCAGGATGCCACCGGCTTTGCCCTGACATTCGATGCCGATTGCCGCGAAGTTGCGCTACCCTCAAACGAGACGCTCGACATCCTGCGAAACCGCATCGACCCGCTCGGTCTGCGGCGCCTCGAATTCGTCAGCGCGAGGGAGCGCAGCGCCCTGATCGCCGAGATCCTCGCCACCGACCGGCGGATGGTCGAGCGCTGCATCGCCGCACAGCGGTCGCATACTGCACCGGATTGAAGGGGGTGCGCATGGCAAAGCCGTTGCTCGAAATGTCGGCCGCGGGGGTCTTCTTCGATGGCATCTTCACCAGCCCGCGCGTCGCGCATCCGGAAGGCGTGGCGATCCATCGCGACGGCTCGATCTGGTGCGGCACCGAAACCGGCGACCTGCTGCGCTTGGCCGCCGATGGCGGCTCGGTCGAACGCATGGGCGGCACGGAAGGCTTTCTGCTCGGCATCGCCTTCGATAGCGCGGGAAACTGTTTTGCATGCGATTTGAGACATTCGGCGACCTTTCGCTGGGATGCCGCGACGGCTGATATGACGCGCTTCGCCTCGGCGGGCATCCGCGTGCCGAACTATCCCGTGATCGACGAGGCGCGCGGCTGGCTCTACGTGTCGGACAGCGTAGGCGAAGACAACCGCTCCGGCATTTTTCGCTACGATTTTAAGACCGGCGAAGGCGGCCTGTGGTGCAGCGAGACCATGGCCTTCGCCAACGGCATGGCGATGGCGCCGGGTGGCGATGGGCTTTACGTCGTGGAAAGCCATGCAGCCTGCCTCAGCTATGTGCCGATCCGTGCCGACGGCACGGCAGGACCTCGCCAGCTCGTCGTGGACGGCGTGAACAACGTTCCCGATGGCGTCGCCTTGGCGCCGGACGGTTCGCTGTTCATCTCATGCTACGAGCCGAGCCGCATCTACCGCTGGCGAAAGGATAGCGGGCTCGAGGTGCTGATCGAGGATCCGGCGGCAACGACGCTCGCCCACCCAACCAACATCGCCTTCAAGGGCGACAAGCTCTACACCGCAAATCTCGGCCGCTGGCACATCACCGAGATCGATTTGAAGGCGATTTCCTAGATCGGGCCGAACCGGGCGGCGTTCCTCAGGGCTATTGGAGGCGGCCGTGACTGGAGCGGATGCGCAACACCTGCACCCGCGACGGCAGCTCGATCAGGAACTCTTCGTCCCGCTCCAGATGGTGGATTTTCGTCGGATCGCCGCCGGTGAACGCCGCCATCGCCTCGACGTTTTCCCAATAGGAGATCGTCACGAATTCCGAATGGGTCGGCGTGTCCTCGCGAAAGGTCTGCACGCCCAGCGCCTTCTCGATCAGCGGCTTGATGCCGGCCTCGTAATTGTAACTCTCGTAGGCATCCGCCTTTTCAGGCGCGGTTCTGCCGCGCCAGATACGAGCGATGGTCGGGGTTTTCTCCGTAGCTTTCTCTGTCATGGCCAATGAATTCCTGCCGGTCTGCTTGGTCCGCGGCGTTCGGCAAGGCCAGCCAAGGAACGCATCTCCCCGGCTGGCAGCCTGGTATCCAGTTGCCGGCGACTTTTTATCCTCCCCGGCCGAACGAGCTCGCGCTGCCCCAGACAGGCCTCCTGCCGACCGGCAGGAGACTTACTCCTGATCCTCGGCGCCGCCTCCGTGGAAGAAGGACCGGATTTCCTGCATGTCGACGCTGCCGTCACCGTCCTCATCGACGGCGTTGAATATTCGCCCGACGAAATCCTGGACTTCGCTCTGAGAAAGCGCGCCATCGCCGTCCGCATCTACTATGGCGAACATCATTCGCATCTTCGCGCCATGCATCCCGCGTGGAATGCCGCCGCGCCCTCCCATCTCCCACCCTCGCTCAGGCGGGCCCATCCTGTAGTCGCGATGCCAGCGGTCGGGACCTCGCCGTTCTGTCCAGGGCGCGCGATCTTCCTGCATTCTCTCCTCCAGCATCTCAGTCATCATCTGGCGCATCATATCGCGCATGGCATCCTGGCTCTGCCCGATCACTCCGGGCGACGGTTCGGCGCCACGATCCGGTGCCGGCGCGGCGGGCGCAGGTGGGCTCGTCTGGCCGAATGCCGGCGCGGCCAACATGGCCAGCGCCGCGACAATTACAGTGGTTTTGCTTGCGAGCGTCATCGTATTCTCCATCGGTATGAATTGTGGCCGAATATGTCTGCATCCAAGCCAAACCGGCTGCTCGCCTCATGGTTCCTGGGCAGTCGGCACAACGGCGGAAAAGTCCGCCCGATCGCGGCAACGAAAGCTCGTTGTCCACGTTGCCATGGATGGATGCGACGCTCCACCAGGAGGAAAAAATGGCCGACGATAAGAGCAAGCGAGATTTCCGCGAGCGCGACCGCGTTTCTACGGAAGACGACCGTGAAGTCGAGTATTTTGCCCAACAGAACGGCATCACCGCCGATCAGGTCCGCCAGCTGATCAAGAGCTTCGGCAATGATCGCGGGCGCCTGACCGTAGCTGCGAAGGCATTGCGAGGGATTTCACCTGCCGGAGCCGACGAGGTGACCAGGGAAGCCCGCCAGCAGGCGACACCCATGCATCTCGGCAAACCCGACGAGTGATGCCAGGCAACTGCTCTGCCGCTGCCGCGGGCGTCAGAACTTGCGGCTCAAATAGTCCGAGCCGCGCAGGCCGAACCGCCACTCTGCATCGACAGCCTTGGAAATGCCGATCCGGCGGCCTGTCAGAACGGCGCTGGCGTCGCCCGGCTGCCTGAATTCGAATGGCGGCACGTCCAGCGGCAGCCCGTCATGGGATTTGTCGATTGCCAGCGCCTGGCAAAGGCGACCCGGTCCCGAACAAAGCAGCCGGGGATCGTCAACGCCGCGATTGGCCCGCATCACCTCCAGCCCGGATTGCGGTTCGATTGCGCGGACAAGCACGGCACTGCCGGGCAGGCACACGGCATTGAGGCACCAATGCAGGCCATAGGAGCGATAGACATACGCGCTGCCTGGGGCGCCGAACATTGCGCCGTTGCGCACCGTCCTGCCACCGAACGCATGCGAAGCCGGGTCATCCGGGCGATAGGCCTCGGTCTCGACGATGATGCCGCCAACGCCGTGCAAGAGCAGCGAGGCGCCAATCATGTCGCGCGCCACGGTGGTGGCGTCACGGGCAAAGAAACGATGGGTCGTGGTCATTGTGCGGCAGACTCGATCGCGCCTGGACCTGGCGCGTCAGCAAGTTCCCGGACCGGACACGAAATGTCCAGCCACAGCTCTCGGATGAAGGTATTCAGCGCAGCATGGCTGCGCCGATGAAAACCGCCGCGGCCAGCACGACGATGGCGGCAATCACCAGCACCGGCCAATATCTGCTCGGTTGGACGTCGGGCTCATCCGTCAGCGGGCGCATCGCATTGGCATAGCTCGCCTGGTTGGTAAACTTCGCCGTTTCATGGCGCGCGGCAGGGCTCTTCGGCGGAGCGTTGCCGGCGGATTCCGCGTCCGTTTCCATGGGAGCCGCAGCCGGATCGATGCCCGGGGTCTTGTCCCCTTCGCGCCCGGCGTCGATATCGCCCCGCGCCTGAGCCGGGCTTCGCCCAAGAGGTGCTGCGTCGGTCATCGTCGAGGTCCTTTCAGAGCATCGGCCTCAAGCATTCTAACCTGCGTCTCATTTCAAAGTTCCCCCGTTTCAAAGTTCCCCCTTTTTGAAGTTCCGACGAGCGGAAACCGCCTGGGCCCGCTTACAGGAACAACCGGCGATCGAGCGGGTTGAGCAAGCATCGGGAGAGCAACATGGACTTGGTGCGCCACGCGCCCAGATCGGCAGTTCGAAACAGGCTCCAGCGCATGATCTACTTCACCGCCGACACGCATTTCAGCGACCCGCGCATTTTACGCATCGACAGCCGCCCGTTCGGCTCGCTGGCGGAACATGACCGGTCGCTCATTGCGTTCTGGAACGAGACTGTCGGCCCGGACGACGAGGTCTGGCATCTCGGCGATTTTGCCAGGGGATCGGCCACGTTCGTGTCGTCGCTTCTGGCGTCTCTTCATGGCAGCAAGCATTTGATCATCGGCAACAACGATGCTGCGGCCACCATTGAGGCCACAGGTTGGGCGAGCACGCAACACTACAAGGAGCTGGCGCTCGACGGCAGCCTGCTGATCCTTTGCCACTATCCTTTTCGCACCTGGAACCAGATCGGCAGGAAATCGATCGACCTGCATGGCCATTCCCACGGCAGGCTGACCCCGGTCACGCGCCAGTATGACGTCGGCGTCGACAGCTGGGATTTTCGTCCGGTCACGCTGACCACCATCCTTGCCAGCCGCGGCCGAAGGGCGGCGCGAGCAAAACCCGGCTGAAAGCGGCTGGCCGCAACCGGAACCTCTGCGCAGCTGAGGCGTTCGAAAATTGCAAGGCGTAAAGGCAAAACGCAATGGCTCAGAAGATCACGACAGGCGCGAACGACCGGCCGCGCCATGAAACCATCGGCCAATCCGGCGAAGGCCTGCCGGACGACAGCAGCAGGCCGCTCGAGGTCGACGAAGGCTGGGTCGCCCGGCTGAGAAACAAGCTGCAGGGCAACCCCCGGCAAGCCGCTCAGACCAACACGGACGAAGTCCCCGCAGGCACTCCAGGCGCTGGCGAGAATATTTGCCGCCGCTGTGCAGGGTCAGGCATGATCGACGGCCGCACCTGCCCCGAATGCGGCGGAACCGGCAAGGTGATGACGCCGATAGGCGGAGGCTGAGCAATTCCAGGAAAAGTGTGAAGCGGTTTTCCGTCCGGTATTTGCGTCAAACAATAAGATAGACAGGTTCTGCGTTTCCGCGGAACGATGAACCGTCCAGCGCCGGTCAGATCGCCGGCACCCACTTCCAGAACACGCCCTCCTTGCGGTCGGGGTAATGCTTGAACTCGCATTCGAAGCGCCAGCCATAGTTCTTGGCGGTGGCAAGCGCCTCTTTGCTGACCGGGTTCATGCCGGTTCCCGGCGCAAACCAGTCCTCCAGCAAGTCGTCGGGGATATAGGCGCCGATCCTCAAAGGCAGCTTTTCGAGGACGACATCCATTTCAGGTGGTGCAGGCACGGGGGCGCTCCTTTGAAACCTACCCGCAAAGAAGCCGTTTAACGCCAAGCGGGTTCATTCTTCTGTTCATAGTCCTGGAACGCCTTCTGGAGACCGCCGATCACCTCGGCGGACGTCTCGAACATCGCCTTCAGCTGCGGCTCATCGACCTTCTCGATGTCCTCGCGAAGGTGCTGCTTCACCTCCTCCAACTTTTTCTGCATTTTCTGCGTGTGGTGGCGCGGATCGCGGTCGGCAGCGCTAGTCATGATCAATCTCCAATTTGTGGATCTCGGAGAACTCGCCCGGCTCTGAGGATCGACAGGCGGGTTTGCAGCGTAAACGGCTTGCCGATAGCTGTGGTTCCCGACTGCGGATGCGGTCTTCGCGCGCCCAACGCGCTGTTCCTGGGTTCAACCGCCCGGTAGCAAGTCCGAAGGGCGCTTGCCGCGAATTCAAGACGCAAGCAGTGGCAGACGAGCATCGACCTATAGCCTACGCCTCGTCCGCGATCCATTCGAGCGAGGCGCCATGCGGGTCAGTCCAAGCTACAGGGGAGCCGTTCGCAGATAGGAGGAAGCGGCCAGGCGGCCAGCTTGTTCCGGCGCGTGTGGCGATGGACGGGAAGACACGAGGGAACTCGTTCGATACCCAATAAGGCGCGAGACGCATCGCCTGCTCGGCGAAAGCTTCTCTGTCACCAAGGTCGGAGACATAGTCGAGGACGGCTGTGTGAAAGATGACGAGTGTAGCGTCATTTGGCGCTTCGTTGCAGAGTTGCACGAGGTCGCTCCCGCGCAGGTCGCCCTTCACCACCCGAGGCTTGACTGTGGCAGCTATCTTTAGGGCCGCCCGGAGATTGGCAAGCCGTGCTGTCTGTTCCGGCCAGACCAGTGTCTCAAGCCATGCGACTTGCGAGTCGTCCGAAGCATCTATCGGGCTCAGGTCCAATCCCGCCCGCCAGACGACTTGCGGCAAGGCCGTCGGCAATGGCGTTGTTTCGCTGGCGAGGCATCGGAAAACAGGCGGCTCCAAGGCCATCGCAGGTGCGCGGATCGCCTTGCGTCCGTAGTCATAGCCGTAGAGGTCGGGCATGAGGCAGAGCCCTGCGGAGGTCCCGACCTCGATGAGGGCCAGCGGCTGCGGCAAACGCGCCAGGACGGGGAGCAGGGTGGCGCATCTTCCCGGCTCGTTGGTTTGCGTTGAGCGCTCGAGCATGAGCGAGCGGATAGCGTCGGGATTAGCCTGAAGCGCCTGGCGAAGCTCGGTCCACCCTGTCGGCGTGCCGAACAGGTGACGCACCGCTGCAAGTAGAAGGTTCGGTTGCCGCTTTAGGTCCGGAAGAGTCGACAGGAAACCGAGCGCCTCCCGATCCCCAGCGACTGCCCGAGCCAACTCCTCGTAGAGCGGCGAGCGACCGCGAGCTTCCGTATCGGCGAAGCGAATATATCGGGCTGAGATCTCGGCCAAGCCCTCCTCGTCCATATCCGCTGATCCTCGGTCCCAACGTCTCATCACAGTACACGATCCACGGATCTGATTGGAGCCAGGCCCGGCGTTTTTACACAGGCTTGACCCCCGCGGACTTGCCGCGGTCGCCTGCTTAACCGTTGCGCTAGGAGGCTGTGCGCAATCCAAAATCTGGGGAACTGGTGTCTCGCCCAGGGGTGCGGTCCACCATGTCTCCGGTATAAACCGCAACCCATGTCTCCGGGTTGGACAATTTGAGATTTGGCGCACCCGACAGGATTCGAACCTGTGACCTCTGCCTTCGGAGGGCAGCGCTCTATCCAGCTGAGCTACGGGTGCCTTCAGGATCGGTGATCCCAAAAACGAACCAGCCGGTAAACCGGCCAGCCACGGCTTCTTAGCGGAAGCAGGCGCCGGCTTCAACGGGCAATCGCCAGCGGGCTCAAGTTGCCGTAGCAGTCCGGAGGAGACAGACATCGTCCCGTCCGGCGCCACCGCCTGCTCATTCTGTCACGGTAAGCACTGCCTTGCCGCTGATGCTGCGCTGCCGCAGCGCGTCGAGGGCTTGGCCGACGTCCCGCCACGGCACGGTCAGGACCACACGCGTTTCGAGCCGGCCGGCTGCGATCAGCGCGAGCAGCGAGGCGATGTCAGCGCCAACCTCCGGACCGGAGGCGTAGTAGGCGAAGGTCTGCAGCCGAGCGCCTTCGTGCCCCGGAACGAACTGGCGGAAGCCGATGGGCGTGAGTTCGCCGCTGCTCGAGCCGAACATGACGACTGTCCCGCCGGGCGCGATCCGTTCGATCGCGTGGGCGAGGCTATCGCCGCCCACCGATTCGGTGATCAGCGAGAACAGTCCTTCGGCCAGCTCGATCGTTTCGACGACCCGCTCGGCTCCGAGACCGCGGAGATCGTCGGCATGCCGCTCAGCGGCGACGGCCACCACCGACGCGTCCTGCTGGCGGGCGATCTGGATCTGGAAACGGCCGACCGCGCCGCTTGCGCCGGTAATCAGGACCCGCTGGCCGGCCAGGTCACCGCCGAGGCGCAGGGTCCGCAGCGCGGTCGTGCCCGCGACCGGAACAGTGGCGGCGGAGACGAAGCTGACGTCGTCCGGCAGGACGGCGAGGTGGTCGGTCGGAACGGCGACCCGTTCGGCCCACCCGGCCTCGTCGACCAGAGCCGCAACCCGGGCGCCGACGGCCGGCCCGGAGCCGTCGGCCGCGGCGCGCTCGACAATTCCGGCGACGTCCTGGCCAGGCACCCAGCCGTTCGGACGGATGTTGAGCAGGCGCAGTTCGCCGCGGTTCAGCGAGACTGCCCGGACCGAGACCAGCGCCTCATGCGGGGCGGGCTCGGGCTCACCAAGCTCGGCGAGCCGCAACCCGGTGGCGCTGTCGGAAGATGTGACCAAGGCGAGCATCGGTATCGTCCCTTCTTGCTGCGTGGCGGACGCCAGCCTGTTTTCGTGCGCCGGGCTTGTTGGTCCGACGTTCAGAACGCAAGCAGGGCATGACTGGAAGCCCGCCTGTCGGCTTCTGAGTAGCTCATCCCTAAACTATCGACTTTCCTGTGTGAGTAATTTAGATATCTTGGCAGTCGATCGCTAAAATCAGTCAATATGAGGCAGCCTCTCCGCTACCCCTGGCCTTTCGATCCGGATGATGTCCTCGCCCCGGCAATCGCCGTGCGCGTTGACGTTACCGAAACCAGGGCGGAGGTGCCGGACCACCACCACCGCAAAGGGCAACTCGTCTTCGCGCTGGGCGGTGGCGTCACATGTCGCGTCCCCAGCGGCCTGTGGATGGTGCCGCCGCATTGCGCGGTGTGGATTCCCGGCGACATGGAGCACAGCAATATCGCGACCGCCAATGCCCGGATTTTCTTCGTCTATATCGAACCGGGAGCTACCGACTTGCCGGACCGGTGCTGCACGCTTTCGATCACGCCGTTGTTGCGCGAGCTCATCATAGAGCTGACGGATCGCGTTGAGGACGATGACGCGAGGGGCGAGCTCCTGACCAGGGCTCTGCTCACCGAACTGCCGCGCATGCCTGTCCAGCAGCTGCATTTGCCGATCTCGTCCGAGCCGCGCTTGAGGCGCATCGCGGCGGCGTTGGCGCAAGATCCTGCCGATCGCAGCACCCTGGCGGAATGGGCCAGTCGCGTCGCGCTCAGCGAGAGCAGTCTCGCACGTCTCGTGGTGAAAGAGATAGGGCTGACCTTCGGGCGCTGGCGCCAGCAACTGCACCTGATCGTCGCAATGCGCGAGCTGGCCTCCGGCGCCAGCGTGCAGCAGGTTTCGGCCGATCTCGGTTACGAATCGGTCACCGCCTTCATCACCATGTTCAAGAAAGCGCTTGGCAAGCCGCCGGCAAAGTATCTCAGCAGTGTCGCGCAAAACGGCGGCTCTGCGTTTGTCGCCTGAACCCGTACGCGGTCAACACTCGGACGTCACCTCTCACTGCTCCTCGGCGTACAGCAGCCGCGTCTTTGCCTCGGAGGTCGGCAACAGGCTGCGCTGGATCAGCGCCTCGACGTGGTCGTTGCGCTGGCGCGCGCTGTCGGCGCCCATCACCACGATGATCAGCCTGTGCCCGTCTGCATTATAGGAGGTGACGATGTTGAAGCCCGAAGCCCTGATGTAGCCGGTCTTGATGCCGTCGACGCCGCGCACCCGGCCGAGCATGTCGTTGTGGCCGCGCACCAGCCTGCCGCGGAACATGAAGTCGCTTTCGGAGAAATAGTGGAAATGCTGCGGGAAGCGGGCGTGCAGCGCCATGCCGAGCACCGCCATGTCGCGCGCGCTGGTATGCTGGTCGCCGTCCGGCAGGCCCGAGGCGTTGCGGAACACGGTGCTGCTCATGCCGATCTGGCGCGCCTTGGCGGTCATCATGCCGGCGAACGCCTCTTCGCTGCCGCCGAGATATTCGGCAATTGCGACCGCCACGTCATTGGCCGATTTGACGACGACGGCGCGGATCGCCGAATCGACGTCGATGGTCTCGCCGCGCCTGAACCGCAGCTTGGTCGGCGGCTGCCGGGCGGCATTGTCCGACACCGGGATTTGTGTCTCCTTGCTGATGCGGCCAGAATCCAGCGCCTCGAACAGAAGGTAGAGCGTCATCATCTTGGTCAACGACGCCGGATAACGCGGCGCCGTCGAATTGACCTCGAACAGCGTATTGCCGGTGCCGGCATCGATGACCATGGCGGCATATTTCTGCGGTGGCGCCGGTACCGCCAGCACGCTGTCGGGCGGCGTGACAGTCGTGCAGCCGGCAGCAAACAGCAGCAGCGCCAGCACAGCGACGCATTTGTGGATGGACGAAAAGAACCGGAAGGCGGACAAGTCAATTCCGAAGGCAGGCAGTTTCTGAGACGACGCGAAGCTATCTTAACGCAAAGGCACAGTCCATTTGGTTAATATCGGTCTGGCCCTCGAACGGTGCCCTGTCCACATGCCGACGTGGCGCCGCCTGATGTGAATTGCCGGCCACCGCGCTTGCGCAACCGGCGGCGAGTGGGCTTTGCTGGCGCCGGCAGAATCGGGCAGCCGGAATCGGGCTGGCAGAATCGGTAGGTGCACATGGATACGGTCACGATCACGGCGAAGGGCATTTCGGTATCGGCCGATCTTGCCGTCGGCCATCTCGCCGACATGACAGTCGATATCGATGGCCGCCGGCTGAAGCCGCTGCATCGCGCACCCTGGGTCGGCGAGCCGCGCGAGATGCTGCCGAAAGACCTGCCTGAAGGGACGGTCCACCTGTCCGGCGATTTCCTCTGCGCGCCGTTCTCGATCAGCGACGTCGAAGCGGCACCTTTGCATGGCTGGCCGGCAAATAGTCGCTGGGACGTCGTCGACAGCGCGGCAACCGCCGACGGCTGGCGCGCCGTCTTCCGCCTGCAGCGCCCGGTCATGGGCGCAACCGTCGACAAGATCCTGACCTTGCGCGACGATCATCCCTTTCTCTATCAGGAACACGTCTTTTCCGGCGGCGCCGGCGCCATTCCCGTCGCCCACCACCCGATGACGGTGATGACGGCCGGCGGCAGGCTGGCCTTCTCGCCCAAACGCCTTGCCGCAACGCCGAGTGAGGCGCCGGAGCCCGATCCGGCCCGCGGCCGCTCGTTGCTCGCCTACCCGGCGCGAACCGCCGACCTGACGCGCTTTCCCGCCGCCAACGGCGGCACGATCGACCTGACCACCTATCGCATGGACCAGCTGCGTGAGGACTTCGTGACGCTGGTCGAGGCCGATCATGGCGGGCCGGGCTGGACCGCGCTGGCGCGCCAGGCGGAAGCCGATCTCTTGCTGGTGCTGAAGAACCCGGCCGAACTGCCGGTCACCATGCTGTGGGTCAGCAATGGCGGGCGCGATTATGCGCCCTGGAGTGGCCGCCACCGCGGCGTGCTCGGCATCGAGGACGGCCGCACGGCCGTCGGCCACGCCGCATCGCTCGGCGACAATTGGCTGAAGCGCGAAGGCGTGGCGACCGCCTTTGCCCTTTCCGAAGGGCGCCGCTTTTCGTTCCGCCATGTCATCGGCGCACTGCCATGGCCATCCGGCGAGCCGCCGCACGACGTCACGACCTCGCCGGGCGGCATGCGCATCCTGGCGGCTGACGGTGCCGTGCGCGACATCGGCTTCGACGGCGATTTCCTGCGGATCGGTCAATCCAGGCCCGATTGAAGGCTTGGCACAATCCGGCGTTTGAAATTTTCGAAAACTGCCGCCAAAATGCGCCAGAACCACCGTAAGGGGGCCAATGTCAGAAATCGCCCATATCGCTGCTGCCATTTTCAAGCGCGCCGGCAAGGCGCCGCGCTTCATCGTTGCCATTGCCGGTCCGCCCGGCGCCGGCAAGTCGACATTGTCGGCAGGCTTGCACGACCTGCTGCCGGAAGGCACGGCGGAAGTCGTGCCGATGGATGGCTTCCATTACGATGACGTCGTGCTCGATCGACGCGGCCTTCGCGCGCGAAAAGGTGCTCCGGAAACCTTTGATTTTGCCGGCTTCGAAGCGCTGCTGAAGCGCATCCGCGCCGGCGAGCCGGATATCGCCATCCCGGTCTTCGACCGCAGCATGGAGCTGTCGCGCGCCGCCGCTGCGATCATCGCCGCCGACACCAAATTCATTCTGGTCGAAGGCAATTATCTCCTGCTCGACGAGGAACCCTGGACGCGGCTGGCGCCGCTGTTCGACTTCTCGATCTTCGTCGATGTGCCGCGCGCCGAGCTCGAGCGCCGACTGCTGGCGCGATGGCACGAGCACGGCCGCTCCGACGAGGACGCGCGCGCCTGGATCGCCTCTAACGATATGCCGAACATCGACCGCGTGCTTGCCCGTCGGCGGCCCGCCGACCTGGTGGTCGGCGACCTGGCCTGACTTGCAAGGAACCGCCCGGCCGGAACCTTGACAGTTTCAGGCCGTTATCCCGGACACGGCAATTGTGCCCATGAGGGAACCGTTCGATGGAAACCATGGCAAGAAAGCCTGCGCCCGCCAAGGGCAGGGCAACACGATCAAAAGCCACTCGAGTGAAAACCAGCGCCGGCCCGGCAGCGGCGGCCCGCTCCAAGGATGCGGCAAAGCCCAGCTTTGGCAAGGCGGCGCCGAAAAAGGTGATGCCTGCCGCGGCCAAAGCCGCTGCACCCAAGCCCAAAAGATCGGCAAGCAGCAGAGGATCGATCGCAGGCAGCGCAATGCGCACTGTTAAAGCAACGGCCAATGTCGCCGCCGGTGCCGTGCTTGCCACCGCCAAAGGTGCGGCGTCGCTTGCTGCTTCCGTAGTCGGCAAGGGCGGCTCAAAACCCCGGACCAAGGCAAAATAGCCGAGCGGAATCGACGTAAGATCAGCTTCTGGCCGGAATGGTGAGGCCCCTCTGCACCGCCGGCCGGGCGAGGCCACGCTCCAGCCATGCGCCCACGCTGGGGAAATCGTCGAAACTGACGAGTTCCCGCGCCTCGTAGAAGCCGATCAGATTGCGCACCCACCCAAGCATCGAAATATCGGCGATGGTGTAATCGTCGCCCATGATCCAGCTGCGGCCCTTGAGCCTCGTTTCGAGGACGCCGATCAGCCGTCGCGACTCGTCGCGATAACGTTCCAGCGGGCGCTTGTCGGCGATTTCGCGCCCAGCGAATTTGTGGAAGAATCCGACTTGGCCGAACATCGGCCCGATCGAAGCCATCTGGAAGAACACCCACTGGATCGTCTCATAACGCAGCGTCGCGTCTGCCGGGACCAGCTTGCCGGTCTTGTCGCTGAGGTAAAGCAGGATGGCACCGGATTCGAACAAGCCGATCGGCTTGCCGCCCGGGCCGTCCGGATCGATCATCGCCGGTATCTTGCCGTTCGGGTTCAAAGACAGGAATTCCGGGGTCCAGCTCTCGTTCTTGCCGATATCGACGGCATGCGGCTCGTAAGGCAGGCCAAGTTCCTCCAGCGCGATCGATATCTTCACCCCGTTCGGCGTCGGAAACGAATAAAGCTGGATGCGGTCGGGGTGGCTCGCCGGCCAGCGCCTGGCAATCGGAAACGCGGACAGATCGGTCATCGAAACTCCTGGTAGGGACCGCGCCGAGCGGCACGGTCATGGCGGGTCGCAGAGAGTTAGGCGCGACGCCTGGCGCGATCAATATGCGCATGGAAAGTTTCGCCGGCCCCGGTGAAGGACCCGCAAGGGGTGCGGTCACACGGCCTTTACCGCCAGCACCGCATTGGTGCCGCCGAAGGCGAAGCTGTTGCTGATCGCGGTGCGCACAGTGCGTTCGCGCGCCACGTTCGGCGTGATGTCGAGATCGCAGTCGGCGTCGGCTTCCCGATAATTGGCGGTCGGCGGCACGATGCCTTCGCGGATCGCCATCACGCAGGCGATCATTTCCAGCGCGCCGGAGGCGCCGAGGCAGTGGGCGTGCATCGATTTGGTCGAGGACACCGAAAGCTTGTAGGCATGGCCGCCGAACACGCGTTTGATCGCCGCCGTCTCGATCTGATCGTTGGCCTTGGTGCCGGTGCCATGCGCGTTGAGATAGTCGACGTCCTCGGGATTGAGCCCGGCATCGACGAGGCAGAAGCGCATCGCCGCCTCAGGCCCTTCGATGGTTGGCGCGACGATATCGGAGGCGTCGGCGGAAAGGCCGACGCCGGCGATTTCGGCAAGGATGGCGGCGCCGCGCGCCATGGCATGCTCATATGTTTCCAGCACCACCATGCCGGCGCCTTCGCCGAGCACGAGCCCCTGGCGGTCGCCCGAAAACGGCCGGCAGGTGTCCGGCGACAATACCCGCAGGGCCTCCCAGCCCTTGAGGATGCCCCAGACCAGCGGCGCATCGGTGCCGCCGGCGACCATGACGTCGGCCCGGCCGAGCCTGATCTGATCGACCGCCGAGGCAATGGCGTGGTTGGATGACGAGCAGGCAGAGGTGATGCCGAACACCGGCCCGCGCAGACCAAGATTCATGCTGACATGGCCGGCTGCAGCGCCCGGCATTACTTTCGGGACGGTGAAGATGCCGGCGCGGTTCTTGCCTTCGAGCAGGATGGCGCGATAGTTCTCTTCGATCGCCTCCCAGCCGCAGACGCCGACGCCGACGACGGTGCCCATCCGGTAGGTGTTGGCGGCGTGCGGGTTCAATCCCGCCTGCTGTGCCGCCTCCCGCGCGGCGATCGTCGCCAGAAGGCTGAAGCGGTCCATCGACACGACCTGCTTGCGGTCGATGCCGTGCTCGGGAAGCGCCTTGATTTCGCAGCCGACCTTGACCTTCAGATCATGCAGCAGCGGATTGTCGATCGCGCCGATTGCCGAACGGCCGGCGCGCATTTCATTCCAGATTGCCGGTGCGTTGGTGCCGAGCCCGCATAATCCGCCGATGCCCGTGATGACGACGCGCTTGTGCATTCAGTCAGGCTTTTTTCGCGATCAGCGCGCGAACCGCCTCGAC
Organism: Mesorhizobium sp. M0968; assembly: GCF_040319065.1. NCBI lineage: Bacteria > Pseudomonadati > Pseudomonadota > Alphaproteobacteria > Hyphomicrobiales > Phyllobacteriaceae > Mesorhizobium > Mesorhizobium sp. M0968. Next base: position 211,274 of record NZ_JAMYNL010000008.1, on the reverse strand, counting down.
CATGTCGCCGACATTCTTCAGATCGCTCCAGGCATCGACAGTGTTCATCTCGATTTCGATGCCGTACTCTTCCTCGAGATCGAAGATGATCTCCGTCAGTTCCAGCGAATGGATGCCAAGGGCGGTCAGTTCGGTACTGGTGGTGATTTCCTCGCCGCCCGGCTCGGCATGAGCCTTGATCTTGGCGATGATATCGTTTGCCAGCTGGTCAGCCATTCGGTTTCTTCCCCAACTCTGTCGTTTCCCGACGCCAACTGATCAGCGCCCCTTTTGTCCTCGATTACGTCGTCATCGTCGCCTTTTACCCCCGCCAGGCGCCGGTGACCGTACCAAGGTGGCTCCCTCTATAGAAACCGAAACGCTGTCAAGCAACAAGCTATATATCGACAAAGCCGCCGCAGTGCTTAACGTTGGTGTCGTGGATACGATCGCATATAGCTTGACTTCAGTGCCGGCGGCCCAGCGTGTTGCCGGCGTCGCGCGGCTTGGCTGCGACTGGAACGGAGGCCGCACGCGTCTTCGGCGTCTGTACCAGGACGGTTCAGCCAAGATCCGCATGCCGGCGGTCTCGGCCGATCCGCTCGAAGCCGTCCTGATCAACACCGCCGGTGGGCTGACCGGTGGCGACCGTCTCGCCTGGGAGGTCGATGTCGGTGCCGGCGCCTCCGCAACCATAACAACGCAGGCCTGCGAGAAAATCTATCGCGCCGCATCCGACCGCGCCGAAGTGCGGGTGCAGCTAACTGTCGGGGAAGAAGGCCACATTGCCTGGCTGCCACAGGAAACCATCGTCTTCGACCGCTCGGCCTTTGCCCGCAGCCTTGACGTGGAGCTTGCCACCGGAGCCGAGGCGCTGATCCTGGAGGCCACCGTCTTCGGCCGCCTGGCCATGGGTGAACGGGCCACGCAAGGCCATTTCCACGACCGCTGGCGCGTCCGCCAGGACGGGGCGCTGGTCCATGCAGAGGAGTTCCGCATCGGGCCGGACATTGCGGCCGCCTTGAACCGTCCCGCAGCGGCCGGCGGTGCCGTCGCCGTGGCGACGCTGCTGATGGTGTCGCCACGGGCAGAGGCTTTGCTCGAGCCGGCCCGGGGCATAGTCGGCGGCCAGGGCGGCGTCAGTTTCTGGAGCGTGCGGAAATCTGGCAAGCTTCTTGCGAGGCTGTTCGCCGAGGACGGCTACCAGCTCCGCAAGCGGCTGGTGCCGCTTGTCGAATTGCTCAACGGACGGGCGGGCCTGCCCAAATTATGGTCACTCTGATTTCGATTGTGCCACCGCAGGAAAAAGCATGAATCTGACGCCGAGGGAGAAAGACAAGCTGCTGATCGCCATGGCGGCGATCGTGGCCCGCAAGCGGCTCGAACGCGGCGTCAAGCTCAATCATCCGGAAGCGATCGCGCTGATCACCGATTTCGTCGTCGAGGGTGCCCGCGACGGCCGCGCGGTCGCCGAGCTGATGGAGGCCGGCGCCCATGTCGTCACCCGGGCCCAGGTGATGGAAGGCATTGCAGAAATGATCCACGATGTGCAGGTCGAGGCGACGTTTCCAGACGGCACCAAGCTGGTGACCGTGCACGAGCCGATCAGATAACACCGCCAAGGAGAGGAAAATGCTTGAGCTGCGTCCCAACTGCGAGTGCTGCGACAAGGATCTGCCGCCCGATGCGACGGATGGGGTGATCTGCACCTTCGAATGCACCTTTTGCGCCGACTGCGCACAAAACGTGCTCGGCGGCGCCTGTCCGAATTGCGGCGGCAACTTCTCGGCCCGCCCGATCCGTCCGGCAGCGCTGCTGAAGAAATATCCGGCCTCCACCAGGCGCGTCCTCAAGGCAGAGGGCTGCGCTCCGGCCCGCAAGGCGGCGTGAGAGGTACTCGAAGATGGAAGCTACGCCGATGATCCCCGCTACGATGAAACGCTCAACGCTGTCGGCGGTCCTGCTGCTGGCGGCAGCAATGCCAGCCTATGCCCATGTCGGCGTCGGCACGGTTTGGTCCTTCACCGCCGGCTTCTCCCACCCGCTCTCCGGCCTCGATCACATGACGGCGATGATTGCCGTCGGGCTATGGGCCGCGCTCAAGGGCGACAAAGCGATCTGGGCATGGCCGCTGGCCTTCGTAAGCGTCATGCTGGCCGGCGGCGTGCTCGGCATGCTGCATGTGCCGATGCCTTTCGTCGAGCCGGCGATACTGGCGTCCGTCGTGGCACTCGGGCTGCTGGTTGCGCTCGCCGTCGATCTTCCTGTCTCGGCCGGCGTCGCCGTCATCGGCCTGTTCGCTCTGTTCCACGGCTATGCCCATGGCACCGAGGTGCCTGAAAATGTCGGCGGACTCGGCTATATGGCGGGCTTTGCCGTTGCCACGGCACTGCTCCACGCCGTCGGCATCGCGGCCGGTCTCGGCCTCGGCTGGCGCTTCCGCGGGCTTGCCCGCGCCGCTGGCGCCGCTTGTGCCGCGATTGGCGCCGGCCTCGCTTTCGGCGTCGTGTGAGGCCGCGATGATCCCAGGTGAAATCATCACGGCAAGCGGCGAGATCGAACTGAACAAGGGTCTGGCGACGGTCACCTTGAAGGTAGCCAACAGCGGCGACCGGCCGATCCAGGTAGGCAGCCATTATCATTTCTTCGAGACCAATGAGGGACTGAGATTCGATCGCGACAAGGCCCGCGGCATGCGCCTCGACATCGCTGCCGGCACCGCCATGCGTTTCGAGCCCGGCCAAGAGCGCGACGTTACCCTGGTGCCGTTCGGCGGCAAGCGCGAGGTCTACGGATTTCAGCAGAAGATCATGGGCGCGCTGTGAGATCGAAGGCGTCGAGCAGTTTCGGCTCAGCCGGGCGGCTTGGCCGCCGCATAGATGACGACCTTTCCCGGATCGTCGAATTCCACCGCCAGAACGTCCTCGGTTTGCACTCGCCGCGAATCGATGGCGTTGAACAGCAATGCGTTCGCTTCGATCTCCTTGCGCAGCTCGGCGATGTCGTCCCGATGTTGCCTGACCTTGTTTTCGATCGCCGGCGGCGGGCCGCCTTCGGTGCGCGCGGCATCGGTAAGAAACACGATATCGACCTTGTCGAGCTTGGATGTCTTGCGCACGGCGGCGATGTTTTCACGCGTGCGGTCGATCGCCGAACTGACCTTGCCGGCTTCCGCATTTGTCTGGGCCTCTTCCTGGCCGACCTCCGAGCCGACGATCCGGTTGACGGTCTCGGCGCTGTCGAGGCTCTGCGCGTTCAGCGCGGCGTGCGGAATGCTGGCTGCCAGAAACGCGGTCGCGGCAATCCCATGCAGCCATCTGGTGTCGGAGAAGGTGGTGATCGCCATCGCTCGTTCTCAGGGTCCTTTTCGAGGCTCGTGTCAGGGCGACAGGACCGAAACGTAACGTCCCCCGTGAAGGTTCCCTTTGCGATGCGGCGGGCTGGCCGGGCGCCGGCCCGCCGCCTCGTCTCGTCAGCTCGCTTTCTTGGTGATCAGCGTCAGCGCGCCATTGGTGCTCATGCTGGCGGCGATCACCTGCGCCGAGGTGAGCCCCTTGGCTTCGAGCGCGGATTTGACCTGCGGTGTCGCGTCGATCGAGCCGCGCAGTTTCTGCAGGTCGGCATCGCTGCGCTTGGCGATCACCTCGTTGACCTTGGCTTGAGTGTCCGCGGGCAGATCCTTAATATCGACGACGTTGATCGCCTGGATGGTGGGCGCCTGCGGCTGCGCCCCGGGCGCGGCAGGAGCAGGCGCAGCCGGCGCCGGACTGGGCTGCTGCGCGGGCTGTTGCTGGGCGCTGGCGGCGGTTGCGAGCACCAGCGTGGCGGCGGCTGCCAGAAGGGTCGTTTTGCGCATGGATGTTCCTTTCCATCGATTGGCAAATTGTGGTTTTGGGGTGGCCCGGCCACCTCAAACGCTAAATGGGATCGGAAAGTGTCGCTCAGCGGGTCATTGCGTGACCATAGGATGGCGGCAATGTGGGGCCCGGCTTCGACAAGCGGTATTTTCGGGCTGTATTTCGGGAGCAATTGCTGATGGCTAAAATCACCCGCGCCGCCTATGCGCAGATGTACGGCCCGACCGTCGGCGACAAGGTCCGGCTCGCCGACACCGAGCTGTTCATCGAGGTCGAAAGGGATCTCACTCTTTACGGCGAGGAGGTGAAGTTCGGTGGCGGCAAGGTCATCCGCGACGGCATGGGCCAGAGCCAGGTGTCGCGCGCGCAAGGCGCGGTCGACACCGTCATCACCAATGCGCTGGTCGTCGATGCCACCGCCGGTATCGTCAAGGCAGATATCGGCCTCAGGGACGGCCGTATCGCCGCGATCGGCAAGGCCGGCAATCCGGATACCCAAGGCGGCGTCACCATCATTATCGGTCCCGGCACCGAGATCATCGCCGGCGAGGGCAAGATCCTGACCGCCGGCGGCTTCGACGCGCATATCCACTTCATCTGCCCGCAGCAGATCGAGGAAGCGCTGATGTCGGGCATCACCACCATGCTCGGCGGCGGCACCGGCCCGGCGCACGGCACGCTGGCGACCACCTGCACGCCTGGGCCGTGGCATCTGGCGCGCATGATCCAGTCTTTCGACGCCTTCCCTATGAATATCGGCCTGTCGGGCAAGGGCAACGCGTCCCTGCCTGCCGCGCTCGAGGAGATGGTGCTCGCCGGCGCCTGCTCGCTGAAGCTGCACGAGGACTGGGGCACGACGCCGGCTGCAATCGACTGCTGCCTGTCGGTCGCCGACGATTACGACGTGCAGGTGATGATCCACACCGACACGCTGAACGAGTCCGGCTTCGTCGAAAACACGGTCGCGGCGATCAAGGGCCGCACCATCCATGCCTTCCACACCGAAGGCGCCGGCGGCGGCCACGCACCTGATATCATCAAGGTCTGCGGCCTGCCCAACGTCATTCCGTCCTCGACCAATCCGACCCGCCCCTACACGGTCAACACGCTGGCCGAACACCTCGACATGCTGATGGTCTGTCACCATCTGTCGCCGTCGATCCCCGAAGACATCGCCTTTGCCGAGAGCCGCATCCGCAAGGAAACCATCGCCGCCGAAGACATTCTGCACGACATCGGCGCCTTCTCGATCATCTCGTCGGATAGCCAGGCCATGGGCCGTGTCGGCGAAGTGGCGATCCGCTGCTGGCAGACCGCCGACAAGATGAAGCGGCAGCGCGGTTCGCTGCCGCAGGAGACCGGCGACAACGACAATTTCCGCGTCCGCCGCTACATCGCCAAATACACCATCAATCCGGCCATCGCCCATGGCCTGTCGAAGGACATCGGCTCGGTGGCGGTGGGAAAACGCGCCGACCTCGTGCTGTGGAATCCGGCCTTTTTCGGCGTCAAGCCGGACATGGTGCTGATCGGCGGCATGATCGCCGCCGCCCCGATGGGCGATCCCAACGCCTCGATCCCGACGCCGCAGCCGATGCATTACCGGCCGATGTTCGGGGCCTACGGCAAGGCGATGACCAATTCGTCGGTGACCTTCGTCTCGAAGGCCGCGCTCGACGCCGGCCTGCGCGGCAGGCTCGGCGTGGACAAGCAGATGGTCGCGGTCGAAAACACCCGCGGCGGCATCGGCAAGCATTCGATGGTGCTCAATGACGCCACGCCGCATGTCGAGGTCGACCCCGAAACCTATGAGGTCCGCGCCGACGGCGAACTCTTGACCTGCGAGCCAGCAACCGTGCTACCGATGGCGCAACGCTACTTCCTGTTCTGAACCATAGGCGTTAGAACGACCGATGTAGAACACGCCGCGCCAGGCTTATGGACCAGCAACTCCCCTACGCCCACGACATTTTCCCGCATATCCGCATCGTCCTGGGCATGGTGATCGGGCTCGGCGTCACCCGCCTCTTGTCGGGGGTCGCCCGCATCGTCCAGCATCCCGGCCAATACCGGCTCTATCCCGTGCACCTCGCCTGGGTTGCGTCGGTGCTTTTGATGCTGGTGCATTTCTGGTGGTGGGAGTTCGGCCTGTTCCAGATCGAGAATTGGACCTTCGGCAAATACCTGTTCATCATCTTCTACGCCGTCACGCTGTTCCTGCTCTGCGCGCTGCTGTTTCCGGATTCGATGCTGGACTACACCAGCTATGAGGATTTCTTCTATTCGCGCCGGGCCTGGTTCTTCGGCCTGCTGGCGGCGACCTATCTGCTCGACGTGATCGACACGCTGCTGAAAGGGCCGGAGCATTTCGCCCATTTCGGCGTCGAATATCTGATCCGCACCCCGGTTTTCGTTGCGCTTTGCGTCATTGCGATCCTGATGCGCGACCGCCGTTTCCATATCGCCTTTGTCGCCGGCGCGCTCGTCTATCAGATATCGTTCATCCTGCGGCTCTTCGACACGATCGTCTGAGCCCCATTGGGGCGGCGGATGCGATAGGCTAGGCTTTTTGGGAGAGGCAGTTTTTACATGAAGCTCGATATTCGCACCGACTTCACCAAATTCCCGCGCGCCGTCTCCGTCCTGGCCGCAGGCGAAGCCGGAACCACCACGCCATACGACAGTGCGGTGCTTGCCCATGACGAGCGGCATCTGCGCCGTCGCGCCATCGAAACGGTGCGTAACGACAAGGTGCTGGTCGACCTGCCCGAACCGGTGACCTTGAACCATGGTGACCGGCTGGTGCTGGAGGATGGCCGCCACATCGAGATCATCGCGGCCGAGGAGCCGCTCTACGATATCCGTGCCGGCGGCCCTGTCCATCTGGCCGAACTTGCCTGGCATATCGGCAACCGTCATCTCGCGGCAAGCATCGAGGCTGACCGAATCCTCATTCTGCGCGACCATGTCATCAAGGCGATGCTGGAAGGGCTGGGCGCCACGGTGAGCGACGTCTCCGAGCCATTCAAGCCGGTGCGCGGCGCTTATTCCGGCCATGGCCATTCTCACGCCGAGGCGCATGCGCACAGCCATGCCGAAGCGCACTCCCATACCCATAGCGAATCGCATTCCCATAGCCATTCGCACGACCATGACCATGACTGACCAGCCTTCCAACGTTGCCCAGCCTTCCAATATTGCTTTGTTGCGGCTGATGGCGTGGCTGTCGCCTTCCTTCCCGGTCGGCGGCTTTTCCTACAGCCATGGTCTCGAGCAAGCCGTGCATGCCGGGCTGGTTGCCGACAGCAAAGAGCTCGCCGCGTGGCTGGAAACGCTGGTCGAGATGGGTTCGGGCTGGAATGATGCGGTGCTGTTTGCCGAAAGCTGGCGCAGGGCGCGCGAAACCGGCGATCTCGATGAAATCGTCGCCCTTGCCGAAGCTCTGGCAGGCTCGCGCGAGCGCCATGCCGAGACCATGCTGCAGGGCGCTGCTTTCCTGAAGGCGGCCTTCGCCTGGCCCTGCCAGGTGCTGGATCGCCTGCCGGCCGAATGTGCCTATTGCGTTGCCGTCGGCGCCGTTGCCGGCGGTCACGGCATTGCGCTGCGGGACGCCCTGGCGGCCTTTCTGCAGGCCTTCTTCTCCAATCTCGTCCAGGCTGCGATCCGGCTTGGCATCGTTGGCCAGAGTGCCGCGATGACGCTACTGGCCGCCTTCGAACCGCTTGCCCTGGCCACGGCCGACCGCGCTGCCGGCTCGACCCTCGATGATCTCGGCGGGTGCGCTTTCATCTCCGACGTCACGGCGATGAAGCACGAGGCCCAGTATTCGCGGCTGTTCCGCTCATGATCATTCTCGCTTTCGCCCTCTCGCTCGTCCTGTTGTTGATCACAGCACTGCATGTCTATTGGGGCATTGGCGGCATGTGGCCGGGCAGGGACGCCGCCTCCTGCGCTCAGGCAATTATCGGCTTTCGCGGCGTCGACGAGATGCCGGCACCCTTCGCCAGCTTCGCCGTTGCCGCCTGCCTTGGCCTTGCGACACTGTGGCCGATGGCGCTCGAAGGCGTGTTCGCCACGCCCTTTCCCAAGGCCGGGCTGGCCGCCACGGCGCTGCTCATCGCGCTGGTTTTCCTGGCGCGCGGCATTGCCGGCTTCACGCCGTGGTGGCGCCGGCTGGCGCCCGAACAGCCTTTCGCGCGGCTCGATGTCCGCTACTATTCGCCGCTCTGCCTTTTGATTGGGGCAGGCTTCGCCGTTCTTGCGATCACGGAGTTCCCTAGATGACACAGGCCAACGGTCCTCTTCGCGTCGGCATCGGCGGTCCGGTCGGCTCGGGCAAGACGACGCTCACCGAAAAGCTCTGCAAGGCGCTGCGCGACGAGTTTTCCATCGCCGTCGTCACCAACGACATCTACACCAAGGAAGACGCCATGATGCTGGCCCGGCTGCAGGCGCTCCCTGAGGATCGCATCATCGGCGTCGAGACCGGCGGCTGCCCGCACACCGCCATTCGCGAGGACGCCTCGATCAATCTGCAGGCGATCGCCGAGATGACCAAAAAATTCCCGGATCTCGACATCGTCTTCATCGAATCGGGCGGCGACAACCTCGCCGCCACCTTCTCGCCGGACCTGGCCGACCTGACGCTTTATGTCATCTCGGTTTGCCAGGGCGAGGAGATCCCGCGCAAGGGCGGGCCGGCAATCACACGGTCGGATTTCCTGGTCATCAACAAGAGCGACCTTGCGCCCTATGTGAACGTCAATCTCGACGTGATGGAAAGCGACGCTGCCCGCATGCGCGGCAAACGGCCGTTCGGATTCACCGACCTGTCGCGCGGCAAAGGGCTTCAGGAGGTGATAGATTTCATCGTCGAACATGGCGGGCTGAGGGTCGGCACGGCCACCAGCACGGCGGCATAACGGCGCTCGCCTGCACCAAACGAAACCGGTTGCGCGTGTTCCAGCCGCGCGGCATCCTTGCTTCTTTCACGGAGGTTTACGATGAGCATCACGCGCCTGCAGAAGGAAGTGCTGACCAACCTGGCGTTCTATGAGGAGCGCGTCGATCTGGCTTGCGCCTTCCGCTGGACGGCGCGGCTTAACATGCATGAGGCGGTGGCCAATCATTTTTCGCTGGCGGTCAACGACGATGGCTCGCAATTCCTGATGAACCCTAACCAGGTGCATTTCTCGCGCATCAAGGCGAGCGATCTGCTTCTGATCGACGCCAATGATCCCGACACGCTGGTCGGCCCGAATGCGCCTGACCCGACGGCGTGGGGCCTGCATGGTGCCATCCATCGCAACGTGCGTCATGCGCGCTGCGTCATGCATGTTCACTCGATCCACGCCACCGTGCTTGCCTCGCTCGCCGACTCGACGCTGCCGCCGGTCGACCAGAACTCGGCGATCTTCTTCAACCGCCATGTCGTCGACGCTCATTATGGCGGGCTGGCCTTCGAGGAAGAGGGCGAGCGCTGCTCCCAGCTTCTTGTCGACCCGAAGGTCAAGGTGATGGTGATGGGCAACCATGGCGTGCTGGTCATCGGCGACAGCGTCGCCGACACCTTCAACCGCATGTTCTATTTCGAGCGCGCCGCCGAAACCTATATCAAGGCGCTGTGGACCGGCCGGCCGCTGCGGGTACTGTCGGATGAGATCGCGGAGAAAGCGGCAACGGAACAGGAAGACTATCCCGGCCAGGCCGAGCGCCACCTTTCCGAACTGAAGGCGATCCTCGACGAGCAGGAGCCTGCCTACCGGAGTTGAGGGCGGTCCCGCCGGGGCTGGCTTAAAGCCCGAGTTCGGCCCGCAATTCAGCGGCGCTGTTAATGACGATCGCGCCGGGCGGCCCCTCCATCGGCGCCTCCGGCCAGAAGATCGTCCTCATCCTTGCCGCCAGCCCGGCCGTGGCGCCGGTCACGCTGTCGTCGACCGCCACGGCCTCGGCGGGATCGACGTCGGCCAACCAGGCGGCGCGCAGGAAAGGTTCGGCATGCGGCTTGCCTTCACGCACGTCGTTGCGGCTGACCGTCTTCATGCCGGGATATACGAGGCCTACGGCGCGCAGATTGGCATCGACGATCAGTCTGTCCGAGTTGGACACCACCGCTTGCGGCACGCCAAGCGCGCGCAGCTCATTGAAAATCTCGATCGCGCCGGTGCGTGGCGTCAGCGTTTCGGCCATCGGCAGATAGTGATCGTATTTGCGCACGATCCAGTCGTCGAAAGGCAGGTCGAGGCCGAACTCGTCGCGCAGCATTTCGTAGACCGGCCATGCGGCGATGCCGAGCACGCGCTCATGCAGGTCGGCCGGCGGCGCGATGCCGACGCTGTGCAGCGCCGCAATCAGCGCCGCCTCGTGCAGCGGCTCGCTGTCGACCAGCGTGCCGTCCATATCCCAGAAAACCGCTTTCGGTGTCATGCAAGGCTCCATTCTCAAAAAATTCCTTAAAGCGTTTAGCGCGCGAGATAAACCGCCGTGTCCCCGCTAATCCATGTCGCGCAAAGTGTGCAGCGGTTTTGCGATGACGACATGCATAAAAAGGAACCTAAAACGCGTCGCATGAGGCCGATCGAACGCAACGCGCTTTAGAACCGGGATTGGTGCGACCTCGACAGCCTTGCTGTTGCAACGAGACTGGGTCGACCTGTCACTTCGCTCCAAACACCCAAGTTTCATCACTAAGCAATTGCTCTTACAATAGGCAATTGCGCGCAAGTTCATTCCCTGCGAAACTACTGCGCTCCGCCTCTTATGCTCGGCGGGGTTGGGAGGCAGGAACTTGAATTCGCGGCAGGACAGCGGCGGCAACAGGCTGGACGACGCGGCGCGTGCCGGCTGGCTCTATTATGTCGCAGGCAACACCCAGGACCAGATCGCCGCCACGCTTGGCATCTCGCGGCAGACGGCGCAGCGGCTGGTGTCGCTCGCAGTCTCCGAAGGGCTGATCAAGGTGCGCGTCGACCACCCGATCGCCAATTGCCTCGACCTTGCGGCACGGCTGAAATCGCGCTTTGCGCTTGATCTGGTCGAGGTGGTGCCGAGCGACCCTTCTTCTTCCTCCACCGTCATCGGCGTCGCCGAGGCGGCGGCGGCCGAGATCGAACGGCGGCTGCGGTCGCGGGGGCCGATCGTCATGGCGATCGGCACCGGCCGCACACTGAAGGCCGCGATCGAGCAACTGCCGCCGATGGAATGCCCGCAGCACAAAGTGGTGTCACTGACCGGCAACATCTCGCCGGACGGCTCGGCGGCCTTCTACAACGTTATCTTCACCATGGCCGACAGGGTCAAGGCGCGTTCGTTTCCGATGCCTTTGCCGGTCATCGCTTCCTCGCCCGAGGAGCGCGAGATGCTGCTCAGCCAGCCGATGATCCAGCCGACGCTGGCGCTTGCGGCCGAGGCCGACGTCACCTTTGTCGGCATCGGCGATCTCGGCCCGAAGGCGCCGCTTTACGAGGACGGCTTCATTTCGGAGGGTGAATTAAAGGCGCTGCAGAAGGCCGGCGGCGTCGCCGAGATCGTCGGCTGGGTATTCGATCGTGACGGCCGCATGATCGAGGGCATCACCAATGATCGAGTGTCGTCGGCACCGCTGCCGTCGCGCGAAAAGTCGCTGGTGATCGCGCTTGCCATGGGCGACCGCAAGCTGCCGGGCATCTTCGCCGCCGTCAACCGGCGGCTGGTCAACGGCCTCATCACCGATGAGCGGACCGCCGCCGCCTTGCTGGCGGGCGCATGATCTCCGAGCCGCTGGCGGTCGGAAACGATCACGTGAAATCGAAACGCATCTGAATCCCCGATAAAGCGAGCGTCACTACTGGTGCCGGCCGCAAGGATCGTTGCCGTCGAGAAAGCCCATGTCGCGCTGCAGATGCGGCGGCAGCTCCCGGACGTCGAGATAGGCCCGTTTCCGCGCCGCGTGGCTTGCCAATCCCCGCGCCAGCCGTGAAAACCAGCCATGGGCTGGAGCAAGAAGCAGCTTTTCCTGTATTGTGGTCATGATCGTCAGCCTTCGCTATCTCTAGGCGTAATTGATCTTCAATACGGAATATCGGTAGGACCGGCCGGTGCCGCCAATCAAACATCGATCACTGCCCATAAGGAGGGCTTATGCCGGAGCTCAATTCACGACAGCTGGTTTCGCAGCTTCCTCCGCTTCAGGCGATCCGGGTGTTCGAGGCGGTGGCGCGGCATCTCTCGTTCACCAAGGCCGCCCAGGAGCTTGGGATGACGCAGGCGGCGGCAAGCTATCAGATCAAGCTTCTGGAGGAGCGCATCGGCGCGCCCCTGTTCTTGCGCCAGCCAAAACAGATCGTGCTGACCGAACCCGGCCAGCGCCTGGCGCCCGCGGTCAGCGAGGCGTTCGCGCTGTTGAGCGGCGCCTATGCCGCCGCGCGCACCGGCGCCGATGGCGTGCTTTGCGTTTCGACGCTGCTGACATTTGCCTCCAATTGGCTGGCGCAGCATCTCGGTTCATTCCAGGTCGCGCATCCGTCGCTGGCGGTGCGCGTCGATACTTCGAACAGGGTCGTCGACTTTGCCAGAGAGGATATCGACATCGCCATCCGCTCCGGCGGCGGCAACTGGCCGGGCGTCGAGACCCATATGCTTTTCAGGGCCGATTTCACGCCGGTCCTTAGTCCAAAGCTCGCGGCAAGCATCGGCGGCGTCAAGGAGCCGGCCGACCTGCTGCGGCTGCCGATCCTCGACCCGGGTGACATCTGGTGGCGGGACTGGTTTGCCGCCGCCGGCCTGCCGGTCGAAGAGCTGGCCAAGCGTCCCGGCACCAGCATGGGCGCGCAGGCCTACGAGGCCAATGCCGCGATTGCCGGCCACGGCGTGGCGATCGTTACCAAGGCGCTGTTCAAGACCGAACTTGCCGACGGCCGCCTGATCCAGCCCTTTGATCTGGTCGGTGACGACGGCCACGCCTATTGGCTGGTCTATCCGACGGCACGACGCAACGTGCCGAAGATCCGCGCCTTCCGCGATTGGATCCTGAGCGAGATCGCTTGCCAGTAGGCTGAATCCCAGCAAGCCCGAGCAAAGCGCCGGGCCCAATCAGCCCGGCCGAATCCTTCGTCAGACATGCCGCAAACGTCCCAGGCTTGCCGCTGCACAAGACCCGGCGTGCTGCGCTGCAGCAACGAATCCGTCTTGACATAATTCATCGCAAGTGAGTAATTGCTCACAGCCAAGGCAAATGCTCATCTTGGTTTATGGGAGGAATTTTGATGAAACTTCGCACGTTCACCCTAGGCCTGTTCTCGGCCAGCGCCCTCGCTTTCGCCGCGCATGCCGAATCCATCACCATCGCCACGGTCAACAATGGCGACATGGTCCGCATGCAGAAGCTGACCGACGACTTCACCGCCAAGAATCCCGACGTCCAGCTGCAGTGGGTCACGCTCGAGGAAAACGTCCTGCGCGAGCGCGTCACCACCGACATCGCCACCAAGGGTGGCCAGTACGACGTGATGACCATCGGCACCTATGAAGTGCCGATCTGGGCCAAGCAGAACTGGCTCTTGCCGCTCGACAAGCTCGGCGACGATTACGACGTCAAGGACATCATCCCGGCCATAGCCGGCGGCCTGTCGGTCGACGGCAAGCTCTACGCAGCCCCGTTCTACGGCGAAAGCTCCTTCGTCATGTACCGCAAGGACCTGATGGACAAGGCCGGGCTCAAGATGCCCGATGCACCGACCTGGGACTTCATCAAGCAGGCCGCCGACAAGATGACCGACCGCGCCAACGGCGTGAACGGCGTCTGCCTGCGCGGCAAGGCCGGCTGGGGCGAGAACATGGCCTTCCTGACCGCCATGTCGAACTCATTCGGCGCGCGCTGGTTCGACGAGAACTGGAAGCCGCAATTCGACCAGCCCGAATGGAAGAACACGCTGCAGTTCTATGTCGACCTGATGAAGGCCGACGGCCCCGAGGGCGCGTCGTCCAACGGCTTCAACGAAAACCTTGCGTTGTTCCAGCAGGGCAAATGCGGCATGTGGATCGACGCTACCGTCGCTGCCTCCTTCGTTTCCGACCCGAAGAATTCCACCGTCGCCGACAAGGTCGGCTATGCGCTGGCGCCGGACAATGGCCTCGGCAAGCGCGGCAATTGGCTGTGGGCATGGTCGCTAGCCATCCCCGCCGGCACGCAGAAGGCCGACGCCGCTCAAAAGTTCGTATCCTGGGCAACCAGCAAGCACTATGCCGAGCTCGTCGCCTCGAAGGAAGGCTGGGCCAACGTTCCGCCGGGAACGCGCTCGTCGCTCTATGCCAATCCCGAATACCAGAAGGCAGCACCTTTCGCCAAGATGACGCTGGACTCGATCAACTCCGCCGATCCGACGCACCCAACCGTCAAGCCGGTGCCTTATGTCGGCGTCCAGTTCGTCGCCATTCCTGAGTTCCAGGGTCTCGGCACCACCGTCGGCCAGCTCTTCTCGGCGGCACTTGCCGGCCAGTCGAGCGTCGACGATGCCTTGAAGCAGGCGCAGGACGCCGCCACCGCGACGATGACCGAGGGCGGTTACATCAAGTAAGCTCCTCCCGATGCCGGTTGCCAATGGCGACCGGCAACGGCCGCCCGAATCCCAGTTCGGGCGGCCAGCTTTCACACCGCTGAAAAAATTGGCCGACCTCGAAGGGTGACCGTCATGGCTACTCAGCAGACCCGTTCGCTTGCCCGTTTCATGATGGCGCCATCCGTGGTGCTGCTGCTGGTCTGGATGATTGTGCCGCTGGCATTCACGCTGTGGTTTTCCTTCCAGCAATACAACCCGCTCAATCCGATGCGCGACGGCTTCGTCGGGTTTTCGAACTACGCGCTGTTCTATTCCAACCCGGCATTCCTGCAGTCGATCCTCAACACGCTCACCATCGTCGTCAGCGTGCTTTTGATCACGGTGATCGGCGGTATTCTGCTCGCCCTTCTGCTCGATCAGCCGATGTGGGGACAGGGCATCGTCCGCATCCTTGTCATCTCGCCGTTCTTCGTCATGCCACCGGTGGCAGCACTGGTCTGGAAGAACATGATCATGCATCCGCAGTACGGGGTTTTCGCCGATATTGCGCGCTTCTTCGGCGGGCAGCCGATCGATTGGTTCGGGCAGCACCCGCTCCTGGCGATCATCATCATCGTTGCCTGGCAATGGCTGCCGTTTGCTACGCTGATCCTGTTGACCGCGCTTCAGTCGCTCGACGGCGAGCAGAAGGAAGCCGCCGAAATGGACGGCGCCGGCTTCATCAGCCGCTTCATCTATTTGACGCTGCCTCATATGTCGCGCGCCATAACCGTCGTTATCCTGATCCAGACGATCTTCCTGCTGTCGGTCTATGCCGAGATCCTCGTTACCACCAATGGCGGCCCGGGTTACGCCTCCACCAACCTGCCCTTCCTCGTCTATCAGAAGGCATTGCTGGAGTTCAAAATCGGCCAGGCGTCCGCCGGCGGTATCATTGCCGTCATTCTCGCCAACATCGTTGCCTTCTTCGCCATGCGCGCCGTCGGCAAGAACCTGGATAAATAAGGGAGGATAAGATGGCACGTGCGCTGAACCACCCCCACTCCGTCCCGCTGCGCGGGACACCTCTCCCCCTGCCCGGGGTAGAGGAAAGGCCTGCATCGAAACCGCGCCCTTCCTCTACCCCCTCGATCGGGGGAGAGGTGATTTGCGCAGCAAACCGGAGTGGGGGTCGACCCTGCCGCCAACATCGCCGATAGGGAGGACCTGACCATGGCACGTGCAGTCACCACCCAACACAAGACGATTGCTACCGCGGCAGCCTGGATCGTCGCGCTGCTGATCTTCTTCCCGATCCTCTATACGATCATCACCTCGTTCAAGTCGGAGCAGGAGGCCATCCAGGGCTTCAACCTGTTCCCGTCGGGAACCACGGAGAGCTATTCCGAGGTCCAGGCGCAGAACGGCTATTTCAAATTCTTCCTGAACTCGGTGTTCCTGTCGGTCGGCTCGACCATCCTGGCTCTGCTCGTCGCCATACCGGCGGCATGGTCGATGGCGTTTTCGCCGGGCAAACGCACCAAGGACATCCTGATGTGGATGCTTTCCACCAAGATGATGCCGGCCGTCGCCGTTCTGTTTCCGATCTATCTGATCTTCCGCGATACCGGTCTGCTCGACAGCCGCATCGGCCTGATGGTCATGCTGATGCTGATCAACCTGCCGATCGTGGTCTGGATGCTCTACACCTATTTTCGCGAGATCCCGGGCGAGATCCTGGAAGCGGCGCGCATGGACGGCGCATCGCTGTGGAACGAGATAATTTACGTGCTGACGCCGATGGCGGTCCCCGGCATCGCCTCGACCATGCTGCTCAACATCATTCTCGCCTGGAACGAGGCGTTCTGGACGATCCGGCTGACCACCACCGAGGCCGCGCCGCTCACCGCTTTCATCAGCTCCTTCTCCAGCCCGCAGGGGCTGTTCTGGGCCAAGCTTTCGGCCGCCTCGACGCTGGCGATCGCGCCGATCCTGATCATGGGCTGGTTCAGCCAGAAGCAGTTGGTTCGAGGCCTGACATTCGGTGCGGTAAAGTAGCGGGCATTGCCTGACGCAAAACGAAAAGATAGCCCTTCGGGGGAGGAAACCATGGGAAACATCACGCTCAAGAACGTCTCCAAATCCTTCGGGGCGACGTCCATCATCCCCGGCCTCGATCTGGTCATCGAGGACGGAGAGTTCGTCGTCTTCGTCGGCCCGTCGGGCTGCGGCAAATCCACCCTGTTGCGTCTGATCGCCGGCCTCGAGGACACCAGCGGCGGCACCATCATCATCGATGGTCGCGACGTCACCGGCGAGGCGCCGGCCAAGCGCAAGCTGGCTATGGTGTTCCAGTCCTATGCGCTCTACCCGCACATGACGGTGGCCAAGAACATCGCCTTCCCGCTGAAGATGGCGGGCGAGGACCAGGCGACCATCGACAAGAAGGTGAAGGACGCCGCGCGGATCCTGAACCTCACCAACTACCTCGACCGCCGCCCCGGCCAGCTCTCCGGCGGCCAGCGGCAGCGCGTCGCCATCGGCCGCGCCATCGTGCGCCAGCCGTCGGCCTTCCTGTTCGACGAGCCTTTGTCCAATCTCGACGCGGCGCTGCGCGGTACCATGCGGCTGGAGATCAGCGAGCTGCATCACCAGCTCAAGACCACCATGGTCTACGTCACCCACGACCAGATCGAGGCGATGACCATGGCCGACAAGATCGTCGTGCTCAATGCCGGCAATATCGAGCAGGTCGGCTCGCCGATGGAGCTCTATAAGACGCCGAAGAACCTGTTCGTCGCCGGCTTCATAGGTTCGCCGAAGATGAACCTGATCGAAGGCGCGCCGGCCGCCAAATATGGCGCCAAGACAGTCGGCATCCGCCCGGAGCATATGAACATTTCGAAGACGTCAGGCGACTGGAAGGCGACGGTCGGGGTTGCCGAGCATCTCGGCTCCGACACGTTTTTGCACGTCCAGGCGGATGGTGTCGGGCAGCTGACGGTGCGTGCCGACGGCGAGTTGGCCGCCCATCACGGCGACACAATCTACCTGACGCCGGAAAAGGCCAAGCTGCATCGTTTCGGCGCCGACGGGAAGGCGATGCTGCAATGAGGCTCCGGGGTAAATCGGCGCTGATTACCGGATCGGCGCGCGGCATCGGCAGGGCGTTTGCCGAAGCCTACATGCGCGAAGGGGCGACGGTCGCGATTGGCGACATCAATCTCGAAGCCGCCGAGAAGACGGCTTCGGAAATCGGCCGCAACGCCTACGCGGTAAAGCTCGACGTCACCGATCTCGCGTCTATCGATGAGGCCGTCAAGGCGGTCGAAGCCAGGGCCGGCGGCCTCGATATCTTGATCAACAACGCTGCTTTGTTCGACCTGGCGCCGATCGTCGAGATCACCAAGACAAGCTACGACAAATTGTTTTCGGTCAACGTCGCCGGCACGCTGTTTACGCTGCAGGCCGCCGCCCGTTCGATGATTGCCCGGGGCAAGGGCGGCAAGATCATCAACATGGCAAGCCAGGCCGGGCGCCGCGGCGAGGCGCTGGTCGCCGTCTACTGCGCCACCAAGGCGGCGATCATCTCACTCACCCAGTCGGCAGGGCTCGACCTGATCAAACACCGCATCAACGTCAATGCCATCGCCCCGGGTGTCGTCGACGGCGAGCATTGGGACCATGTCGATGCATTGTTCGCGAAGTTCGAGAACCGGCCGAGGGGCGAGAAGAAGAGGCTGGTCGGCGAAGCCGTGCCTTATGGCCGCATGGGCACGGCGCAAGACCTCACCGGCATGGCGGTGTTCCTGGCCAGCGATGAGGCCGAGTACATCGTCGCCCAGACCTATAATGTCGATGGCGGCCAGTGGATGAGTTGAGGGGGCGAAGGCGCTCTTCCCCCCGTCTCCTCCGCGGGGGGAAGAGCCGTCCCGCTAAAGGGTAAAAGCAGATGACCGTGAAACTCTCTTCTTCCATCCTCGCCAAGCTGCCGCCCAAGGTCGCCGGCCCGAAATATGATCGCGCCGCGCTCAAGGCCGGCATCGTGCATTTCGGCGTCGGCAATTTCCATCGCTCGCACCAGGCCGTCTATCTCGACGACCTGTTCAATTCGGGTGTCGGCCACGACTGGGCCATTGTTGGCGCCGGCGTCTTCGAGGGCGAGAAGGTCGGCCGCGGCAAGTTGCAGGAGCAGGACTGGCTGACCACCGTGGTCGAGCAGGACAGCAGCCATATGAGCGCGCGCGTCACCGGCGTCATGATCGACTTCCTGGTGCCGGGCGATGCGGCCGCAATCGTCGAGCGGCTTGCCGATCCGGCGATCAAGATCGTCTCCCTGACCATTACCGAGGGCGGCTATTTCATCGATCCGGCATCCGGCGTCTTCAATCCGACACATCCCGACATCGTTGCCGACGCTGAGCCGGGGGCGACGCCGAAGACCGTCTTCGGCCTCGTCCTCGCCGGGCTGCTGCGCCGCCGCGCCGACGGTATCGTGCCCTTCACAATCATGTCCTGCGACAACATCCCCCATAACGGCCACGTCACCTCAGATGGCGTCATCGGCCTTGCGCGGCTGATCGACGAAGGTTTGGCAAACTGGGTGAGCGAGAACGTTGCCTTTCCCAATGGCATGGTCGACCGCATCACGCCGGCCACCACCGACCGCGAGCGCGGCATTCTCTCCAGTGAGTTCGGCCTCGACGACAATTGGCCGGTGTTTTGCGAACCGTTCAAGCAATGGGTGCTGGAGGACCGTTTCACCGACGGCCGCCCGCCGCTGGAAAAGGTCGGCGTGCAGTTCGTCAGCGACGTCGCGCCCTATGAGCTGATGAAGATCCGCATCCTCAATGGCGGCCATGCGACCATCGCCTATCCGGCCGGGCTGATGGACATCCATTTCGTCCATGAGGCGATGCAGGAGCCGCTGGTCCGCGGCTTCCTCGACAAGCTCGAGCATGACGAAATCATCCCGACCGTGCCGCCGGTTCCGGACACCGACCTCGAAGATTACTACCAGCTCATCGAGCACCGCTTCTCCAATCCGAAGATCGGCGACACCATACGCCGGCTTTGCCTCGACGGCTCCAACCGCCAGCCGAAATTCATCATCCCGACCATCGCCGACCGGCTGAAGGCTGGCAAAAGTGTCACCGGCCTTGCGCTGGAATCGGCGCTCTGGTGTCGCTACTGCTTCGGCACGACGGATTCCGGTGCCGTCACCGAGCCCAACGACCCGAACTGGGGCCGGTTGCAGGCGACGGCCAAGGCGGCCAGGGACATGCCTGCCGCCTGGCTTGCCATGGAGGACATCTATGGCGATGTCGGCCGCTCGCCGCCGTTCGCTGAAGCCTTCGGCCAAGCGCTGAGACTGCTGTGGGCGGACGGCGCGCGCGCGACACTGACGCGCTATCTCGCCGGCGACCTCTGAAGCCGATCCAGCGCGATGACGCCTGAACTGGTCATTTTCGACTGTGACGGCGTGCTGGTGGACAGTGAGATGCTGTCCGTCTCGGCATTGCTGGAGATGATCGCGCTTGCCGGTGGCAACGTCAGCGAGGACATTGCCTACGAGCACTTCCTCGGCAAGAGCATGAAGAGCGTCCGCGAAATCCTCGCAATCGACTTCGGGCTCGATCTCACCGAGCAGCATCTGACCGAGATGCGCTCCGAACTGATGCGCAGATTCCGCGATGAGCTGAAACCGATGCCAGGTATCGCACAGGTCCTGCCGAGGCTCGGCGTACCGTGCTGCGTCGCCTCCTCCGGCACCCTGGAACGCATCCGCTATGCGCTCGACGTCACCGGGTTGCTTGGGCTGCTGGAGCCGCATTTGTTCAGCGCCGCCATGGTGGCGCGGGGCAAACCGGCGCCCGATCTCTTTCTCCATGCAGCAGATAAAATGAGAGCGGCCCCGCGAAACTGTCTCGTCGTCGAGGACAGCCCGGCCGGCATCGAAGCGGCGCGGGCGGCCGGCATGCGCGTCCTTGCCTTCACCGGCGGCTCGCACACCGGCAACCCGGCATTGAAAGCGCGGCTTGCGTCGAGTGAGCCGGACTTTATATTCGCTGACATGCTGCAATTGCCCGATCTGATTGCAGGCCTGGGAGCGAGAGCAAGAACACCTTGACCAACAGTTTCGTTTGCGCGGTCGATGTCGGCACCGGAAGCGCTCGTGCCGGCATTCTCGACACCGGTGGCGCCTTGCTCGGCCGCGCCGAGCACCCGATCGCCATGCAACAGCCGAAGGCCGACCATGCCGAGCACGATTCGCAGGATATATGGTCGGCGGTGTGCATGGCCGTCCGCGCTGCCCGCGAAAAGGCGGGCGTGCGGGCCGAGGATATCGTCGGCATCTCCTTTGATGCCACCTGCTCGCTGGTGGTGCGAGACCGGCATGGCGGCCAGCTCAGCGTGTCCGTCACTGGTGAAAGGCGCTGGGACACCATTGTCTGGCTCGACCATCGCGCAATTGCCGAGGCCGACGAATGCACTGAAAGCGGCCACGCTGTGCTCGACTATATCGGCGGCGTCATGTCGCCGGAAATGGAGACGCCGAAGCTGATGTGGCTGAAGCGCAACCTGCCCGGAACATGGAACGAAGCCGGCTATCTATTCGACCTCACCGACTTCCTCACCTGGAAGGCAAGCGGCTCGCTCTCCCGTTCACAATGCACGCTGACCGCCAAATGGACCTATCTAGCCCATGACGCGACCGGCTGGCGGCGCGACTTCTTCGAAGCCGTCGGGCTCGGCGATATCTTTGAGCACGGCAACCTGCCGGAAAAGGCAAGCCCGGTCGGTGCCGATATCGGCCCGCTCGGCGCGCAAGCCGCGACGGAGCTTGGCCTCACCGAAAAATGCCGGGTCGGCGCCGGCGTCATCGATGCCTATGCCGGCGCGCTTGGCGTGCTCGGCGGTTTCGCCGGTGACGCGACGAACATCGGCCGCCATCTGGCCCTGATTGCCGGTACGTCGAGCTGCGTCATGGCGATGTCGCCCGATCCGCAGCCTTTCGCCGGTGTCTGGGGCCCATATTATGGCGCAGCCCTTCCCGGCCTGTGGCTGTCGGAAGGTGGCCAGTCGGCCACCGGCGCGCTGCTCGACCACATCATCCGCTGGCATGGCGCCGGCGGCGAGCCGGATGCCGCCATGCATGCCAGGATTGCCCACCGCGTCGCCGAGCTGCGCGCCGCCGAGGGCGACAACCTCGCCGCAAGGCTGCACGTGCTGCCCGATTTTCACGGCAACCGCTCCCCGCTCGCCGACCCGCATGCCGTCGGCGTCATCAGCGGGCTGACGCTGGATGCCTCCTTCGACAGTCTGTGCAAGCTCTACTGGCGCACCGCCGTCAGCGTCGCGCTTGGCGTCCGTCATGTGCTGGAAGCGCTGAACGAGAACGGCTATCTGATCGACACGCTGCACGTCACCGGCGGCCACACCAAGAACCCGCTGTTGATGGAGCTCTATGCCGATGCCACCGGCTGCACGGTGGTCGAGCCGCTGGCGGACGAGGCGGTGCTGCTCGGCACCGGCATGATTGCCGCCACCGCGGCTAGGCTTTTTCCCGATTTGAACGCTGCCTGCGTCGCCATGCAACAGGGCGGCAGGACGCGAGAGCCCAATCCGGCTGCCGCCGGCCGGTTCGATCGCGACTACCGCGTGTTTCTCGAAATGCACAGGCAAAGGCAGGCGCTGGACGCGATCCGATAAATCGGATCGGTTGCTATCTCTGGTTCCAGCGCCGGATGACCGGCTCGTCAAGGTCGTGCTCATAACCGAGCACGCTTATGCTGGCGGTATCCAGCACGAAAAACGCGCCGGCTTGCGGCGGCAGGCCGAGCCAGCGTGCGGCCAGCACTCTAAGGAAATGCGAGCTTGAGAAGACCAGGACATTGCTGCCGACCTCGCGCAACCGGCTGACGATCCGGTCCGCCCTCGAGCCGACATCCGTGGCGGACTCGCCGCTCGGGCAGCCGTCGCGAAAAAGACGCCAGCCGGGGCGCTCGGCGAGGATTTGCTTGGTGGTCAATCCCTCATAGGCACCATAATCCCACTCCGCCAGATCGTCCTTCTTCACGCCTGACGAGCCGAAGCCGGCCAGCGCACAGGTGTTGAAGGCGCGCTGCGACGGGCTCGACCACACCGCCGAGACGGAGAGGCCCTTGAGCCGCTCAGCGATCCGCCTTGCCGCTTCCTCGCCGGCCGGCGTCAGCGGTATGTCGGTTCGGCCGGTATGTTTTCCGGACGCACTCCATTCCGTCTCGCCATGCCGAACCAGATAGATTTCGGGAAACGTGCTCATCAGGCTGCCTTTCAAATGGATCTGCCGCGACCATAGCGGCTTCCATAGCCTCTCCAACAGCCTGCATGGAGCTGACTGGCTTAACCCTTCCGCAAGTCAGCCTCTTGCCACCGGTGCCTATTTCATAGACAAACTCGCCGTAATGCGGAATCCGGCCGATCATGGCCGTTTCCGCGCTGAGACGCGGCTTCCGGCTCTTGCCGACGTGCCGCAATCGGATAGGCGGAAAACTAGAATGTCTGCGATCGAAGCCGACGCTCGCGCGCCGGAAAACCTTTGGCGTCGGGAAATCAGGGCGATGCTGGCGCTCGCCTGGCCGATGGTGCTGACCAATCTCGGCCAGACCGCGATGACCGCTACCGACGTCATGATGATGGGACGGCTGGGGCCGGACACGCTGGCCAGTGGTGCGCTTGGTGCCAACCTCTACTTCATGCCGCTCATCTTCGGGCTCGGCCTGATGCTGGCGACCTCGCCGATGATGGCGACCGAGCTCGGCCGCCGTCGGCACTCGGTGCGCGACCTGCGCCGCACCGTGCGCCAGGGTCTGTGGCTGGCGATCCTCATTTGCATTCCGATATGGGCCCTTCTCTGGCACGGCGAGAGCGTGTTGCTGGCCATGGGTCAGGAACCGGCGTTGGCGCACCAGGCCGGCATCTATCTGCGCTGGCTCGAATGGGCGGTGCTGCCCTTTTTCGGCTACATCGTCCTGCGCTCGTTCATTTCGGCGCTGGAGCGGCCGGGCTGGGCACTGATCATCGTTTTCGTTGCCGTCGCCTGCAATGCCTTCTTCAACTGGCTGTTCATGTTCGGCAATCTCGGCATCCCTTCGATGGGCATCGCCGGCTCCGGCCTTGCCACCACTCTGTCCAGCACGCTGATGTTCGCCGGCATGGCGATGGTGGTGATGCTTGAGAAGAAGTTCCGGCGCTATCGTCTGTTCGGACGCTTCTGGCGCGCCGACTGGCCGCGCTTCAAGGGCCTGCTGCGGCTCGGCCTGCCGATCGCCGGCCTGCTGGCGTTCGAGGTGACGATCTTCAACGCGGCCGCCTTTCTCATGGGCCTGATCGATGCGGCTTCGCTTGCCGCCCATGCGATCGCCATCCAGATCGCCTCGGTCACCTTTATGGTGCCGCTCGGCCTCAACCAGGCGGTGACGGTGCGCGTCGGACTTGCCCACGGCGCCGGCAATCCGGAAGGTGTCAGCCGGGCTGGCTGGACCGCCTATGTCGTCGGTGTCTCCTTCATGGCGCTGATGGGGCTGGTGATGATCCTGTGGCCGCATCTCTTGATCGGCGCCTTCATCGATCTGGGCAATCCGGCTAATGCCGAGGTGGTGGCGCTTGCCGTCTCGTTCCTCGCCTTTGCTGCGCTGTTCCAGGTTTTTGACGGTGCGCAGGCGGTCGCCAGCGGCATGCTGCGCGGCCTGCACGACACCAAGGTGCCGATGATCTATGCCGCGATCGGCTATTGGGGCATCGGGCTGCCGCTCGGCGTGCTGCTGGCCTTTCGTTTCGGCTTCAACGGCGTCGGCATCTGGATCGGCCTGTCGTCGGGACTGGCGGTGGTTGCGGCACTCCTGCTGGTGCGCTGGCTGCGGCGTGACAGGATCGCGCCGCCGCTGGTATTCGGGCGTTGAATTGCTGGTCGCCCGCTCAGCGGGCCGCCGCCCGTTGCTCGAGCGAACGTGCGTATTGCGTCAGCGGAAAGCACATGACGAAGAAGATCAGCGCTACCAGCCCATAGACTTTGAACGGTTCGAAGGTCGCATTGTTGATCGCGTTGGATGTCCTCACCAGCTCCTCGAAACCGATGATCGAGGTCAGCGCGGTCGACTTGATCAGCTGCACCAGGAAGCCGACGGTCGGTGCGCGGGTGATCGAAAACGCCTGCGGCAGGATGATCAGCCGGAGTTCATGCAGATAGTGCAGGCCGAGGCTGGCGCCGGCGTCCCACTGGCCGCGCGGCAGCGCATCGACGCCGCCGCGCCAGATCTCGGCGAGATAGGCGCTGGCGAAGAAGGTCAGGCCAAGCACCGCCGCGGTCCACGGCTCGATGCGCAGGCCCAGCATCGGCAAGCCGAAGAACATCAGGAAGAGCTGCATCAGCAGCGGCGTGCCCTGGAAAAGCGCGATGTAGCCGGAGGCAAACCGGCGCGCCCATTTATTCTTGGCGATCCGGAAGAACAGCACGATCATGCCGACCACGGCCCCGCCGACAAACGCGGCCAGCGACAAGAGCACCGTCCAGCGCGCCGCCAGCAGCAGGTTGCGCAGAATGTCCCAGAAGGTGAATTCGATCATGACACGCCGGCTCCGAGAAGCCGGCGGCCGCCGCCGACCAGCAGCCGGCGCAGCCCAATCGACAGGGCGAGGTAGACCATCGTCACCACGAAATAGGTCTCGAAAGCCCGGAACGTGCGCGCCTGCAGCATGTCGGCTTCATAGGTCAGCTCGCGAACGGCGATCTGCGATACCACGGCGGATTCCAGCATCATGATGACGATCTGGCTGGTCAGCGCCGGATAGATCACCTTGAGCGCCTGCGGCAGCACGATCTTGATGAAGACCTGGCGCGGCCTGAGCCCAAGCGCCAGTGCCGCTTCCGTCTGCCCGGGCGGCACCGCGTCGAGCCCGGCGCCAACGATCTCGATCGTGTAGGCGGCCATGTTGAGCGTCATCGCCAACATGGCTGCCAGCACCGGATCGAGCCTGACGCCGATGCTGGGCAGCCCGAAGAAGATGAAGAACAGCTGCACCAGGAACGGCGTGTTGCGGATCATCTCGACATAGACGCCGATCGCCCGCTTGAGCAGCAGCGGACCGTTCCGCCGCCCTGCCGCGCCGAGGATGCTGAGCAACGTTCCCGCCAGCGTGGTCACGGCGATCAGCAGGATCGTCGTGGCCGCGCCGCGCGCGATCGCCCCTGTTGCCCCGGCAAGCCAGCCGAAGTCGAGGCTATAGGTCACTGGCCGTCAATCCTTGAGATTGGCGGGATCGAGCGGTGTCTTCAGCCAGGCCTTCGAGCTTTCGTCCAGTTTGCCGTCGGCCAGCATCTTGGCGACCGCATCGTTGACCGCTTGCTTGAGGCGGTCTTCCTTCTTGTTGAGGCCGATATGCGAGGGCGAGGTGAGAAGCTGGAATTTCTGCTCCGGCTTCAGTTCCTCCTGCCGGGCGAGCACCTGGGCGCCGACATCGTTGCCGACCACCATCAGTTGGGTCTGGCCCGAGATGAACGCCTGGATGACGGAATTATAGTTGTCGAAACGGCGGATGTCGGCCGAGGCGGGTGCCGCCTCGGTCAGCGAGGTGTCCTCCAGCGTGCCGCGATTGACGGCGATCGACTTGTCGGCAAGGTCTTCCTTGCCTTTGACCGAGAGTGCTGCCGGGCCGATGACGGCGATGTAGTAGGGTGCGTAGGCGGCGGCGAAATCGATTACCTGCTCTCGCTCCTTGGAGTAGCCGACGCTCATCAGCAGGTCGACGCGCTTGTCGGTCAGGTACGGAATGCGGTTCTGGCCGGTCACGCTGACCAGATTGAGCTTGACCTTGAGCTGGTCGGCGATGGATTGCGCCACGTCGATGTCGTAGCCCTTGATGCTCATGTCGGCGCTGGCCGAGGAGAAGGGCGGGAAGTCGGAAAAGATGCCGACATTGATGGCGCCGGCCTTGGCTATGTCATCGATCGCGTCGGCATTGGCGGCCTGGATGGTGAAAGCAAGACCCGTCGCGCCGAGCATCAGCACGGCGGCGATGGACGATTTGAGTTTCATGTGAAGTGTCATTGTCATTCCCCTGCTGGAAGCTTGTTTGTTTGAGTGCAACCGCCGGCTCCAGCGCGGCGGTCGCCTTTGGATTCTCTAGTGGACCATGATCTTCTCCGAAAACCAGTTCCCACTTTCGGGATCATGGTCGAGCGTGTCAGCCCGCCTTGCCGGTGATTGCCGGGCTGAAGACCATCAGGCTGAGGATCTCGAACAGCACCTGCGCGCCGGCGTGCGCCGTGTTGGTGGTCGCGTCGTACTGCGGTGCCACCTCGACCACGTCGCCGCCGACGATGTTGAGTCCCTTCAGGCCGCGCAGCAGCTCGAGCACTTCGCGCGTCGTCAGCCCGCCGACTTCCGGTGTGCCGGTGCCCGGCGCGAAGGCCGGATCGATGCTGTCGATGTCGAAGGAGACATAGGTCGGGCCGTCGCCGACTATCCTGCGCGCCTTCTCGATAATGGCGGGAATGCCGAGGCCGGTCACCTCTTCGGCATGCACGACGGTCATGCCGGACTCATAGGTGAACTCCCACAGATATTCGGCCGAGCCGCGAATGCCGATCTGGATGGTGCGGCTCGGGTCGAGCACGCCGTCCAGCACCGCGTTGCGGAACGGCCCGCCATGGTGGAACTTGGTCATGTCGAACAGGCCGCTGGTATCGCAATGGGCGTCGATATGGATCATGCCCACCGGCGCCCTCTTGCCGACAGCCTTCAGGATCGGGTGGCTGATCGAATGGTCGCCGCCGACAGACAAGGGCAGGACGCCGGCGTCGACGATCTGGTTGGTGCGGCGTTCGATGTCGTCATGGCTGGTCTCCAGCCGGTAGCGGCTCTGGAACGGCACGTCGCCGATGTCGGCGACCTTCAGCTCATGCGTCGGTGCGCATTCCAGCACATGATTGTAGGGGCCGATGCGCTCGATGGCGCGCAGTGCCCTTGGCCCGAAACGGGCGCCCGGCCGGTTGGTGACGCCCAGATCCATCGGCACACCGATCATCGCCACCTGCAGATCGCCGAAATCCGGATTGTCGGCGGCGATTTCACGATAGGGCGCCGCGAGGAAGGTCGGGATGCCGGAATAGGGCGCCAGTCGCGTGCCGGTCTTGGAGAAGATCTTGTCGGCGACACGCTGGAATTTCGGGTCGAACATTTCGCCGCCATGGCTCTCGCCGTATTTGCGGCGCAATGCTTCGAGCTTGCCGCGGTCGTAACCCATGTCGGTCCTCCATGGCTGGTGCGGCGCGCGGGCGGCGGCCTCGATAGCCGCAGCCGCCGGCTGCCTGCAGATTTCACGTCTTGATGCAATGCCTGGGCAAAGTGTCCCGTAGCTGCATTGAAAAATCAATTGATATTGTTAGTGTGTTATCTGTGAGAAAATCTCACAGAGCCCAGGGTCCAAATGGCCAAGCGTTTGCCACCGCTCAACCCGCTGCGCGCCTTCGAGGCGACGGCGCGCCACGCCTCGCTGAGCAAGGCGGCGGCTGAGCTCAACGTCACCCACGGCGCCATCAGCCATCAGATCAAGGCGCTCGAGCAATCGTTGGGTGTCAAGCTGTTCGAGCGTGCCGGTCAGCGGGTGAAGCTGACGCCGCACGGCGCCGAGTTGCTGCCGGCGGTGTCGACCGCCTTCGACGGCATTGCCGCCGCCACGCAGCGCATGACGAGACCGGCCAGCACCGGCGTTCTCTCTGTATCCTGCGTGCCGGCGCTACTGTTGCTGTGGATGATCCCGCGGCTGGGCAGCTTCACCTCGCAATATCCGGATATCAGGCTGACGCTGATCCCATCCAATGATGCCAAGGACGTCCGCGCACCGCACATCGATGTCTGCGTGCACTATGGTGACGGCAGCTGGACCGACTGCTGGATGCGCAAATGGTCGGGCCTCGAACTGTTCCCGGTGGTCAGCCCGACGCTGATCAACAACCGCCCGATCCGCACCGTCCGCGACCTCGCCGATCACGTCTTCCTGCATGGCGACGACGGCCGCGAATGGCATACCTGGCTGGCCGCCGCCGACGCGCTGGACCTCGAGCGCGGCCGTCGCCATCATCTCGGCGATGCGCGGATGGCGACCGAGGCCGCGGTTCACGGCCATGGCGTGGCGCTCGGCGATACGGTGACGGCAAGCGGACTGCTCGCCAGGGGCCTGCTTGTCGCCCCGTTCAGTCTTTCCGTGCCGGCCGTCGACGATTTCTACGTCGTCTGCCGCAACGAGATGCGGTCGGCGCCGATCGTGCAATTGTTCATCGACTGGCTGTTTGCCGAGAAAGAACAGGCCGACCGCCGCGCTGACGCACCGGTGGCAGGCCGCATCGGCATTCGCCGCAAGCGTCCGGCGCTCAAGGTGGTCGGCGCCAAGACCGCATCCTGAGGCCGAAACTGCCGTAGGCGCCGCTTGCAGCAGGGGCTTCTTTTTGTCGGGCCAGCCCGCAAAGCGGGAGGCGCGTTCAAAAATTCGATGCTAAGAGGCATTTGGAGCAATTCCAGGAAAAGTGCGCAGCGGTTTTCCGTCCGGAATTGCGCTAGACAAAAGCTAGAGCGAGCAACGAAGGCGCATTAAGCGATGGCAAAGACCGATATAGCGCGGCGCGTCTACAATCACACCTGGAAGCTCGACCCGATCGTCCGCAGCTTGCTCGACACCGATTTCTACAAGCTTCTGATGCTGCAGATGATCTGGGGCATGTATCCCAAGGTCGACGCCACCTTCTCGCTGATCAACCGCACCACCTCGGTCCGCCTTGCCGAGGAGATCGATGAGACGGAGCTGCGCGAGCAGCTCGACCATGCCCGCACCTTGCGCTTCTCTAAGAAAGAGATGATCTGGCTCGGCGGCAACACCTTCTATGGCCGCAAGCAGATATTCGAACCGGAATTCCTCGCCTGGCTGGAAAATTTCCGGCTGCCCGAATACGAGCTTTCCAAGCGCGACGGCCAATACGAACTCGCCTTCAGCGGTCCGTGGATGTACACGACGCTGTGGGAGATCCCGGCGCTGGCAATTATCAATGAACTTCGATCTCGCGCGGCCATGCGGGCGTTCGGGCCGTTCGCGCTCGACGTGCTCTATGCCCGCGCCAAGGCCAAGATGTGGGCCAAGACCGAGCGGCTGAAGGCGCTGCCCGGCATCCGCATCTCGGATTTCGGCACCCGCCGCCGTCATTCTTTCCTGTGGCAGCGCTGGTGCGTCGAAGCGTTGAAGGAGGGCATCGGCGAGGCCTTCACTGGCACCTCCAACGTGCTGCTCGCCATGGACAACGATCTCGAGGCGCTCGGCACCAACGCGCATGAGCTGCCGATGGTGTTCGCCGCGCTCACCAATTCGGAAAAGGTATTGAAACGGTCGCCCTACAACGTGCTGCAGGACTGGCAGCGCTACTACGGCGGCAACCTGCTGATCGTACTGCCGGACACCTTCGGCACCGCGGCGTTCCTGCGCGATGCACCGGACTGGGTCGCCGACTGGACCGGCTTCCGCCCCGACAGCGCGCCGCCGATCGAAGGCGGCGAGAAAATCATTTCCTGGTGGCGCGAAAAGGGCAAGGACCCCAAGCAGAAGCTGCTCATCTTCTCGGATGGGCTGGAGGTCGAGACCATCGAGGAAACCTATCGCCATTTCCGCGGCAAGGTGCGCATGTCCTTCGGCTGGGGCACCAACCTGACCAACGATTTCGAGGGCTGCGCGCCGACCGAGACCAACCGGCTAGACGCCATCTCGCTGGTCTGCAAGGTCACCGAAGCCAACGGCAGGCCGGCGGTCAAGCTTTCCGACAATCCGGCCAAGTCGACAGGCGACGAGAAAGAGATCGAGCGCTATTTGCGCATCTTCGGCCAGAAGGACCGCGTGGAGCAGTTGGTGAAGGTGTGAAGTAGGGGAACTCTTGCGTAGTATGAGTTCCTTCGCGCCCCCCTCTGTCCTGCCGGACATCTTCCCCGCGAGGGGGGAGATTGCGCCCTCATTGCTGCTTTCGCCAATTGCTGAAGTTGCAGAAGGAGAGCCGACGGCGGAACCGCCGATCTCCCCGCTTGAGATGTCCGGCAGGACAGAGGGGGGCGCTGTAGAGCGCTGCATTTCGGCAATCAGGCCCTTTCCCGGCCTCGTCGCTTCCTTGGCATTCCCATCCACGCCCGCCTTCGCCCACGCCTCCGACCGCGGCCATGTCCTGCTGCTTCCCACCGGCTACTACGTCGTCGGTGGCGCGCTCGCGGTTGCCGCCAGCTTCCTTGTCCTGGCTCTACTGCCGCCGGACTCCCTCGACCGCTTCTGGCGCAAACGCCTGCCGCTTTTTACCTTCGGCGACGGCGCGCGGACTGCCGTCAGCCTGGTATCCTTTGTCGGCTTTGCAATTCTGATTGCCGCCGGCCTGTTCGGCAGCCGCGATCCGCTTTCCAATCCGCTGCCGCTGACCGTGTGGACGCTGCTCTGGGTTGGCCTGGCTCTGTTGCAGGGGCTCGCCGGCGATCTCTGGTCGTGGCTCAACCCCTGGTACGGGCCATGCCGCGTCGCCTCGCGCCTGTCCGGCAGAACGCAGCCGAATCTGCTCCCCCAACGGCTCGGCTATTGGCCGGCTTTCCTGCTGTTCTTCGCCTTCGCCTGGTTCGAGCTGATCGACCCTGCGCCAGACGATCCGGCGCGGCTGGCCTGGGCCGCCGGCGCCTATTGGCTGCTGACCTTTGCCGCTATGCAGGTCGTCGGATACCGCGACTGGAGCCTGCGCGGTGAGTTCCTGACGGTGTTCTTTTCCATGGTAGCGCACTTCGCCATCGTCGAGCGCAACGAAGACGGCCGGCTCAAACTCTGCTGGCCGGGTGCCAAGCTGCTCGGTGGCTCGCCGGTACCGCTCAGCGGCATCGCTTTCCTGCTGCTTGCGCTGTCGTCGGTGTCCTTCGACGGCCTGTCGAAAACCTTCTTCTGGCTAGGCTGGTTCGGCATCAATCCGCTGGAATTTCCGGGACGCACCGCTTTGATCGGCATCGGCAGTTTCGGTCTTGTGCTGAGCTTTGCCGTGCTTGCGGCCGTGTTCGCGCTCGCCGTCTTTCTTGGCCAGCACCTTGCCGGCAGCAACCATTCGCTCGGTCACGCCGCCGGGCTTTTGGCCTGGTCGATCGTACCGATCGCGCTCGCCTACCACTTCGCGCATTATCTGACGGCGCTGCTGGTCGACGACCAATATGCGATTGCCGCTCTCTCAGACCCGTTTGCGCTTGGCTGGAACCTGTTCGGTACCGCAGACATGTCAATTCAAGCCGGCGTTGTCGCCGGCGCCGGCTCGGCGTGGTGGCTGTGGAACCTCCAGGCCGGCGTCATCATTGGCGGCCACATGCTTGCTGTGCTTGTCGCCCATGGCTTGGCCTGGCGGCTGCACGCCATTCCGGCTCGCGCCGCGCTCAGCCAGTTCCCGCTCACCGTGCTGATGATCGCCTACACCGTCCTCGGCTTATGGCTGCTTGCGACGCCGAGCGCCGGATGAACGAGGTGTGCGATGGCCGTCAATCGAACCTTGGGGAAAGCTCGCTTGCCACGTCAGAGCTTTGGTGATTTAGTTTGTACACATGCAATTTTCGCCCCTCTTAACAAGAGTGGCCTGCCTGCTACAGCCATTGGTCAAAGCTCAAAAACAAGGGGAACTGCCGTGACTGACAACAATGGGTTTTTCGATCTCTCCAGATCCGCTCTCACCCGCCGCACTGCGCTGAAGGGCCTTGCCGCCGGCGCCGGTCTTGCCGTCGCGCCGGGTTTCGTGCGTTACAGCCAGGCGCAGAGCTCGGCGCCGATCAAGATCGGCTTCCAGTCGCACCGCACCGGCATCGGCGCCGCCTATGGCCGCTGGTACGAGAAGACCACAGCGGCTGCCGTCAAGGCGATCAACGATGCCGGCGGCATCAACGGCCGACCCGTCGAGGTGATCATCGAGGATGACGGCACCGATCCCGGCCGGGGCGCCGAAGTCGTCGGCAAGTTCGCGTCTCAGCACAAGACCGATATCGTCTACGGCACGCTGTTTTCGCATGTCGTCATCGGCTCGGCGCCGGCCGCCGGCGAGGCCAAGATGCCCTATTTTGTTGTCAGCGAAGGCCACCATGTCGCGTCGACCAAATTGAACCGCTACGTCTTCCAGCCCGGCATCACCGATGTGAAGAGCCAGATCCAGTCGATGGCGCCGTGGATTGCCGCCAATGCCGGCAAGAAGGTGACGCAGATATTTCCCGATTTCGCCTTCGGCTACGACCATCGCGACTACCTGCCGCCGGCCCTGAAAGCGCAAGGCGCCGAGGTTATCGCCCAGATCGCCATCCCCCCGACGGAATCCTCCTTCACTAAATATTTCCCGCAGATCCCCGCGGAGACCGACGTGATCTACCACGTCATGGTCGGCCCGGCGGTGCTCACCTTCGTCAAGGAGCTCGGCGAGTTCTACGGCTCCAATCGGCCGCAATTGTTCGGCTTCATCGATTCGCTCGAAGCCACCGACATCAACAGCCCCGGCCTCGAATTCCTCGACGGCAGCCATTTCTGGGAAGGCTCGCCGCGTTATGCGCAGCCCGATGACTCCCCTGCGCAGAAAGCCTACCGCGCCGCCGTCGGCATCGACGACAATGGTGCCGCCGTCGGCGACCCCAAGGACGTCTCCACCGCCGCGCATATGTTCGGCTGCTGGGAAACGCTCTACGTCGTCAAGAAGGCGATGGAGGATGCCGGCTACAAGGGCCCGGAAGACCGCGCCAAGCTGGTCGAGGCGACCGAGGCGTTGACCGAGTTCGCCGAGGGGCCGGAGCATCCGCAGGGGCCGAAAACCTTCAACGGCAAGATCCACCAGTGCTTTGGCATCCAGAACATCTCCAAGGTTGAAGGCGGCCGGCTGAATGTCGTCCACAAGACCAAGATCGAGGACGGCCTCTACGAGCCTGAGGGGGATTACACGACGCAGACGCTGTGAGCTTGGCTGCTGCAGCAAGCGTGAGCGCCAAGATACCCCCCTCTGGCCAGAGGGGGGTGCTTCGCGCATCCGCCGGTGCTTAGCCGATGCACTTCGGACCTCACCTGCTCCTCGCCGCTCTCGAAGGCCTCGTCACCTCCGCCGTGCTGGCGCTGACGGCGCTTGGGCTGTCGCTGGTGTTCGGCGTCATGCGCGTCGTCAATGTCGCGCATGGCGAGTTCTTCATGCTGGGCGCGGTGCTTGCCTGGGCGATCTCAACGGCGGTATCTGGCCATCCGGCGCTCGGCTTCCTGGCCGCCCTGGTGCTGGCGCCGCTGATCGTCGGCCTGATCGCGCTGCTCGCCGAACGGCTGGTGCTGCGCCGGCTCAACTACAATCCGGAAGCCACCATCGTCGCCACCATCGGCATGCTCTACATCATCCAGCAACTGGCGCTGACCTTCTACGGCCCGGAGGCGCGGCCGGTGGAGCCGCCGTTCAGCTACCGCATCCTCCTGCCGTGGTTCGGCTATTCCGGCTACAAGCTGTCGATCATCGCCGCGTCGGCGCTGCTGCTGGTCGCGACCTGGCTGGTGCTGACGCGCACGAAAATCGGCCTCGTCATGCGCGCCACGCAATATGACAGCGAGACGGCGCAGGCCTTCGGCATTCCGGTGACCAGAGTCTATGCCAGTGTTTTCGCGCTCGGCGCCATGCTGGCTGCTGTCGCCGCGGTGCTGATCGTGCCGATCAGCCAGGCCCACTATCTGATGGGACAGGACCCGCTGTTGCTGTCGTTCATCGTCGTCATCATCGGCGGCCTCGGCTCGCTGCGCGGCACGGTCGTCGCCGCGGTGCTGATCGGCCTTTCCGACGGCATCATCTCGGTGTTCTTCTCACCGACGCTGGCCAAGATCATCGCCACCTTGCTCGTCGCCATGGTGCTGGTGTTCCGGCCGCAGGGCCTGTTCGGGACGACATCACGATGAAGGATGCTTCGCCGGCAAAGCCATATGCGCTGCACCTCGGCGTCATCGCCCTGCTTTTCGGGCTTAGCTTCGTCCTGCCGGAATACCATCACGGCCTGCTCGCCCGCATCATGGTGCTGGCGGTCTTCGCCATGGGCTACAATCTGCTGTTCGGCTATGTCGGGCTGCTCAGCCTCGGCCATGCCATGTTCTTTTCAGCCGGGCTCTATGGCGCCGGCCTTGCCGTCATCCATCTCGGCTGGAGCGTGCCGGCCGCCTTCGCAGCCGGGCTTGCCTGCGGCGCGCTTCTCGCGCTGGTGATCGGGCTGCTGGCGCTGCGCACCTCCGGCGTCGCCTTCATGATCGTCACCATGATGTTCGCTCAGGTATTTTATCTCGTCATTCTTTATTTCGCTGCCTGGACCGGTGGCGACCAGGGCATGGTCGTGCCGCAGCCGATGCGTGTCCTTGTCCTGGGCAGCACGTCACTCGACCTCACCAACCCGACCGTGCGCTATATGAGCGCGCTGGCACTGTTCTCGATCGTGCTGCTCATAAGCCTGGCGATAGTCCGCTCCGGCTGCGGTCGCGTGCTGGTCGCCATCCGCGAGAACGAGGAGCGGACCAAGATGCTTGGCTACGACACGTTCTCCAGCAAGCTCGCCGCCGTCGTCATCTCCGGCAGCATCTGCGCGGCTTCCGGCGCGGCCTATGCGCTGCTGTTCGGCTATGTCGGCTCGAGCTTCGCCTCGGTGCAATACTCCATCCTGCCGCTGCTCTGGGTGCTGCTGGGCGGTGCCGCCACCACGCTCGGTCCGCTGATCGGCACGCTGTTCATGTATTATGTCATCGACGTCGCCAGCGGCTACACCTCGGCCTATCTGCTGGTCGTCGGCATAGCGCTCATCCTGCTGGTGCTGTTCTTCCCGAGAGGCATTCTCGGCAGCATCCGCCAGCGCTGGCTCGGGTGGTTGCCATGATGCCGCTGCTCACCACCAAAGGCCTGTCGCGCAGTTTCGGCGGCTTGCGTGCCGTCGACGGCGTCGACTTCGCGCTGATACCGGGCGAGATTCGCGCCATTATCGGCCCCAACGGTGCCGGCAAGACCACCTTCGTCAGCCTGGTCAGCGGCCGCATCCAGCCCTCGTCGGGCATGATCGTCTTCGACGGCGCCGACATCACCAGCCTGCCTGCCTACGCCCGGGTTCGCCTCGGCATCGCCTATACGTTCCAGATCACCAGCGTCTTTGCCAATCTCAGCGCCTACGACAATGTTGCCCTGCCGGTGCAGCGCACGCTGACCGACGGCCGCTCGAAGGGCGCGGTTCACACCGGCGTCATGGCGGCTCTCGAGCGCACCGGCCTTGCCGACCGGGCGCAAATGCCTGCCGGGCAATTGTCCTACGGTCACCAGCGGTTGCTGGAAGTGGCAATGGGACTGGCACTGAAGCCGCGGCTGCTGATCCTCGACGAACCGACGCAAGGGCTTGCCGACAGCGAGATCGACAATTTCATCGAGCTGGTGCGCGAGATCGCCGATAGCGCCACCGTGCTTTTGATCGAGCACAACATGCCGGTGGTCATGCGGCTCGCCGACCGCATCACCGTCTTCAACGCCGGCAGGATCTTGGCTGAAGGCACGCCCGAGCAGATCC
This sequence comes from Mesorhizobium sp. M0968, assembly GCF_040319065.1. Taxonomy (NCBI): domain Bacteria; kingdom Pseudomonadati; phylum Pseudomonadota; class Alphaproteobacteria; order Hyphomicrobiales; family Phyllobacteriaceae; genus Mesorhizobium; species Mesorhizobium sp. M0968. Next base: position 175,310 of record NZ_JAMYNL010000008.1, on the reverse strand, counting down.
GCGCCAATGCCGCGGTGCAGGACGCCTATCTGGGGACGACCCATGTCTGAGGCCCAGTCCAAGGCACTGACGATCTCCGGGGTCGACTGCTTCTATGGCGAGGTCCAGGTGCTCTATGGCCTCGATCTTGTCTTGAACGAGGGCGAAGTGCTCTGCCTGTTCGGCCGCAACGGCGCCGGCAAGACGACGACGCTGAAGGCAATCATGGGCCTGGTGCCGGTAAGCTCCGGCTCGATCAGGCTCGAAGGGCGGGAATTGAGCGGCTTGCCGGCGCACGAGGTGCCCAAGGCCGGCGTCGCCTACGTGCCGCAGGGCCGGCGGCTGTTCGCCGAGATGACGGTGGCGGAAAATATCGATATCGGCCTGATGGCCCGCAACAAGGGCAAGGCGACGCGCGAAAACGTGCTCGATCTCTTCCCGCTGTTGCGCCAGCGCCTCAGGCAGCGTTCGGGCACGCTATCCGGCGGCGAGCAGCAGATGCTGGCCATGGCCCGCGCCCTGTGTCTGGAACCGCAGGTGCTCCTGCTCGACGAACCGACCGAAGGGCTGATGCCGTCAATGATCGCCAAGATCCGCGAAACCGTGTCGAAGCTGCGTGCGCTTGGCGTGTCGACAATTCTTGTCGAGCAGCGCGTCGATGCCGTGCTCTCGGTCGCAGACCGCGTTTGTTTCATCGAAAACGGCCGCAACCGCGAGACGGTCGACGTTGAGGAGCTGCGTGCCGATCCCTCGGCGGTCCGCCGCTATGTCGGCGTCGGCTGATCAGGCAAAGAACAGCAAACCGGCGAGCAGGAAAGTCGGGATCAGCACGGCGCCCGACCACGCCATGTAGCCAAAGAAGCTTGGCATCTTGATGCCGCGATGCCTGGCAATGGCATAGACCATGAAATTCGGCGCATTGCCGACATAGGTGTTGGCGCCCATGAACACCGCGCCTGCCGAGATCGCCGCCAGCGTCGAGGCGAGCTCGGTCATCAGATGCTGCGCATCGTCGCCAGCCAGCACGAAGAACACCAGATAGGTCGGCGCATTGTCGAGGAAGGACGACAGCGCTCCGGTCAGCCAGAAATAGGCAAGGTTGTCCGGCGCGCCGGTCGGCGAACTGACCAGCAGCACCAACGGCGCCAGCGCGCCGTCGAGCCCGGCCCGCAATATCGCGACGACCGGCACGATGCAGATGAAGATGCTAGCGAACAGCTTCGCTACCTCGGCAATCGGCCCCCAGTTGAAGGCATTTGCGCCGCGAAACTCCTTCGGCGAGACGACAAGCGACGTGAAGGCCAGTATCAGGATGGCGGCGTCGCGCACCAGATTCTGCAGCTCGAGGCTGACGCCCTGAAAAGAGAAACTCACTCCCGGCTTCCAGGCAGCGGAAATCAGGATCGCGGCGATTACGCCGGCCAGCAGCGGGATGTTGGCCAGGCCGCGAATGCGCACCTTGCTGTCGGGCGTCGGATCCTTGATCTTCGGCGCGCCTTCCTCCCGGCGATGCATGATGATGTCGATCGCCAGGAAAACAGCCAGCACCACGCCGGCGACGAACAGCGTCTCGGGCAGCAGGTGAACTGTCGTCCAGAAGAAATCGACGCCGCGCAGAAAGCCGACGAACAGCGGCGGATCGCCCAGCGGCGTTAGCGACCCGCCGATGTTGGACACCAGGAAGATGAAAAAGATGACGACATGGGCGTTGAAGCGCCGGTTGTCGTTGGCGCGGATGAGCGGCCGGATCAGGATCATCGAGGCGCCGGTTGTGCCAATGATCGAGGCAAGCAGCGCCCCTCCCAGCAACAGCCCGGCATTGACCAGCGGCGTGCCGTGTATGTTGCCGGCAACGAAGATACCGCCCGAAATGGTGAACAGCGCAAACAGCAGGATGATGAACGGCATGTATTCGGTGAGCAGCGCATGCAGCACTGCCTGCGTGGCGGACGGGATGCCGAAGGCGATGGCCAGCGGCCCGATCACCAACGCTGCCCAGAAGGCAGCGATCTTGCCGTAATGGTGCTCCCAAGCATGATGGAACAGCAGCGGGCCGGTCGCGATGCAAAGCAATAGCCCGGCAAACGGCAGCACCCACCAAAGCGACATGGCGGCGCCCGGCAATTCGTGCGCTTCGGCCGCGAGAACCGCATTCGGAGAAAAGATTGCTGCAATAAGTGCAGCACTTGCCGTCAACGCCGCAAACCGCATGAAGCCCCTCAAAAGTCTGTCAGGTTCGGCTGGATGACGTTCAAATCAGTGTCACGCCGGCATCGCGCATCCGGCCCAGCATCCTCTCCACAGAGCCGTTGAGATCGATGCCGCGGCAGGCGTCGAGCCGCACGGACGTCTCAAAACCGAGCTTGACCGCGTCGAGCGCCGAAAAGGCGACGCAGAAATCCGTCGCCAGGCCGACCAGGGTCAGCGTCTCGATGTTCCGATCCCGGAGATAGCCGGCAAGGCCGGTCGGCGTCGTCCGGTCGTTCTCGAAGAATGCGGAATAGCTGTCGATCGCAGGACGGAACCCCTTGCGGATCACCAACTCGGCCTTGCTCCAGGCGAGGCCCGAATGGAAATCCGATCCCAGGCTGCCCTGGATGCAGTGATCCGGCCACAGCGTCTGGTGGCCATAAGGCACGTCGATCGTTTCGAACGGGTGCTTGCCGGGGTGGCTGGAGGCAAAGCTCGAATGGCCGGCAGGGTGCCAGTCCTGCGTCAGCAGGACGTGCTCGGTCCGCCGGATTAGGTCATTGACCAACGGCACGATTTCGTCGCCACCGGCCACTTCAAGGGCGCCACCCGGGCAGAAATCGTTCTGCAGGTCGATAACGACAAGCGCTTCGTCGGCCATGGAGCCTCCTTATTTTCTTGGTCTTGAGCTTAGGCTCCAATGAAAACGCGACCGGACGCAGAAACTTGACCAGATGGCCGGCTGCGTCAACCTCTCATGGCATAACAAATGCGTTCCGGGTGCACCGGGGCCAACAGCCGTGCAAACTCTGGCTTTGACAATTCCTGCCGGCTTGATATCATTTGCATACGAATGAATTTCCTGCCTTGAATGCTCGGGAAAATCTTTCGGCAGGATCCCCTCTCGGGAAGCCCATTCTGGGAAGGCAAAGCGTGATCCGTTACGCAAAACCCACCACGGTCGACGACGCCCTCGCTTTGCTGGGCGAAGGGCAATGGCGCATCCTCGCCGGCGGCACCGACTTCTATCCGGCACAGGGCAGCAAGCCTTTCCGCGACAATGTCCTCGATATCAATGGCCTGGTGGCATTGCGCGGCATTGCCGAAGCCGAAAACCATTGGCTCGTCGGCGCGCGCACCACCTGGACCGATCTCGTCCGCCATCCTCTGCCGGCGGCTTTCGACGCGCTGAAGCAGGCGGCGCGGGAAGTCGGCTCGGTGCAGATCCAGAACGTTGCCTCGATTGCCGGCAATCTCTGCAACGCCTCGCCGGCCGCCGACGGCGTGCCGGCGCTGCTGGTGCTCGATGCCGAAGTCGAACTGCGTTCCGCTGTGGCGACCCGGCATCTGCCCCTTGCAGAATTCATCCTCGGCAACCGTCGCACCGCACTGCAGCCCGGCGAAATGGTCACGGCAATCCGCATTCCCAAACCCGCGACCGCCGGCAGCTCCGCCTTCGTGAAACTCGGCGCGCGGCGTTATCTCGTCATCTCCATCGCCATGGCCGCCGCACGCCTGGCCGTCGAAGATGGTATGGTCAGGAACGCGGCCGTCGCCGTCGGTTCCTGCTCGGTTGTCGCCAGGCGCCTGGCGGGTGTCGAGGCGGCGCTACGCGGCCGGCCCGTCGGCCACGCGCTGGCCACTGCGATCCAATCCGCACCGATGGACGAGCTGTCGCCGATCGGCGACGTGCGCGGCAGCGCCGAATATCGACTGGACGCTGCGCGCGAGATCGTCGCCCGCGCCGTGCTTGGTGCGATGGGCGCTGTTCCCGACGAAAGGGCGGCGGCCTGATGGGCATGGAGCGCGCCGACATCGCCTTCGAAGTCAACGGCGCCGACGTCAGCGTTTGTGTGCCGCCGGTGCGGCGGCTGTCCGCGGTGCTGCGCGACGAGTTGCGGCTGACCGGCACCAAGATCGGCTGTGATGCCGGCGATTGCGGCGCCTGCACGGTGCTGGTCGACGGCGAGCCGGTCTGCGCCTGCTTGATGCCCGCGGCTTCCGCCTCCGGCACCGTGGTGACGACAGTCGAAGGCCTCGCCAATGGCCGGTTGTCGGCGCTGCAGGCTTCGTTCCTCAGCCATGGCGCAGCGCAATGCGGCGCCTGCACGCCCGGCCTGCTGGTCGCGGCAACGGCACTCCTGGACAGGACGCCTTGCCCGAGCGAGGCCGAAACGCAGGATGCACTGGGCGGCGTGCTCTGCCGCTGTACCGGCTACCGCAAGATCGTCACCGCGGTGATGGATGCTTGGCGCCACACCGACGGCCTCGATCAGCGCATGCCATCCTCTGGTCATGCCGTCGGCTCCTCCCCGATCCGCCTCGATGGCCTGCCGAAAGTCACCGGCGACGAAAAATTCGGCGGTGATTCATTCCCGGCCGACGCGTTGTCGGTGCTGGTGGTCCGCTCGCCGCATTATCATGCCGCTTTCACTTTTGGCGATCTCGGCAGCTGGGTGAAATCCCGTCCTGGCATTGCCGGCGTCTTCACCGCCGCCGACATTCCGGGAAAGAATTGTTTCGGCGTCATCGCGCCCTTCGCCGACCAGCCGGCGCTGGCCGAAGGGGTTTCGCGCTTTCGCGGTGAGGCGGTGGCCCTGGTTGCCGGCGAACGCGAGGCTATCCTCGATCTCGACCTTGCCGATTTTCCTGTCAGTTGGACCGAGTTGCCGCATTTTCTGGAAACTGGCGAAGCGCAGGCCGGCGGTGCGCAACTGGTCCATGAAAACCGGCCCTCCAACCTGCTCACCTCCGGCTTCGTCGAGCGTGGCGACCCGGAATCCGCGCTTGCCGGTGCGGCTTTCGTCGTTTCCGGCGCCATCGACACCTCCTATGTCGAGCACGCCTATATCGAACCGGAAGCCGGCTATGCCTTCATGGACGGCGACACGCTGGTGGTCGTCGCCTGCACGCAGGCGCCCTATATGGACCGCGACGACACGGCAAAAGTGCTCGGCCTTGCCCCGGAAAGGGTGCGCATCGTGCCGACCGCCACCGGCGGCGGCTTCGGCTCCAAACTCGACGTCTCGCTGCAACCGCTCATCGGCCTCGTCGCCATGAAAACCGGCCGGCCGGCGGCGCTCGCCTACAGCCGTACCGAATCGATGATCTCGACCACCAAGCGCCATCCGGCTCTGATGAGAGCGAGCATCGGCGCCGATGCCGACGGCCGCGTCACCGGCATGGTCTTCGCCGGCGATTTCAACACCGGCGCCTATGCCAGCTGGGGGCCGACGGTCGCCAACCGCGTGCCGGTGCACGCCTCCGGCCCCTATGCCACGCCGAACTATCGCGCCGAAGGCCGCGCCATCCACACCAACGGCCCGATTGCCGGCGCCTTTCGCGGTTTCGGCGTGCCGCAGGCGACGATCATGCAGGAGACCCTCTATGACGACCTGGCCGACAAGCTCGGCATGGATCGGCTCGACGTTCGCCTGAAGAACTGCCTTCGAAACGGATCCGAAACAGTCACCGGGCAGCGGCTCGAGTCGGGCGTCGGCATCGCCGACTGCCTCGAGGCCCTCCGTTCACATTGGCAGCGTGCCCTAACTGACGCCGACGCGTTCAACGCCCGTAGCAGCAGCGAAAGAAAACGCGGCGTCGGCGTCGCCTCTTGCTGGTACGGCTGCGGCAACACCTCGCTGCCCAATCCGTCGACCATCAAGGTCGGCATCTTGGCATCGGGCGCAGTCGTCCTGCATCAGGGTGCGGTCGATATCGGGCAAGGCTCGAACACTGTCATCGCGCAGATCTGCGCCGATGCGTTGGGTCTTCCGCTCGAAAAATTCATGCTGAAAGGCGCCGACACGGCGATCACCCCCGACGCCGGCAAGACCTCGGCCTCGCGCCAGACCTTCGTCACCGGCAAGGCCGCCGAAAAGGCCGGCCGCGCCTTGCGCGAGGAGATCTTGCGTTTCGCCAATGTCTCGGAAAAGGCGGCGATTGCGCTGGACGGCACAAGCCTGAGCATCAGGGAAGGCGAAGCGACCCGCCGCGTCGATCTTTCCTCGCTGAAGGCAGACCCCGAAGGCTTTGTCTTTCGCGCCGAGGAAAGCTACGACCCGCCGACGCTGCCGCTCGATGCCAAGGGCCAGGGCAAGCCTTATGCCGTCTATGGCTATGGCGCGCAGATCGCCGAACTGGAGGTCGACCTCAGGCTCGGCACCGTGAAGCTTATAAAAATCACCGCCGCTCACGATGTCGGCAAGGCCATCAACCCTTTACTGGCAGAGGGCCAGATCGAGGGTGGCATCGCCCAGGGCATCGGCATGGCGCTGATGGAGGAATTCATCCCCGGGCGCACCGAAAACCTGCACGATTATCTGATCCCGACGATCGGCGACGTGCCACCGATCGAGACCATCCTGATAGAAGTTCCGGATCCGGAAGGACCCTTCGGCGCCAAGGGTTTGGGCGAGCATGTGCTGATCCCGACGGCGCCGGCGATCCTCAACGCCATCCGCCACGCCACCGGTGTGCTGGTCACCAAAATTCCGGCGACGCCGACCCGCATCCGCGCCGCCATCCTCGACAAGGAGGCGCGCCGATGAGCGAGCTTGCCGAACGCTTCGAGACCCACGATCCCGGCGAGAAGCTGGTGGCCGAGAAGATCCGCTGCGATGCCTGTCCAGTCATGTGCTACATCGCCGATGGCCGCACCGGCGCCTGCGACCGCTACGGCAATGTTGGCGGCAGGATCGTGCGGATGGATCCACTGACCATCCTCGACCACGCGGCCGAGACCGGCGCCGCAATCGTACCCTTTGCCGAAGAAGGCGAGGCATGGGACGGCGAACTGGTCAACACCGGCCGCCGCTTCGTCACCGCCATCGGCGCCGGCACCACCTATCCCGATTACAAGCCGGCGCCCTTCATCGTCAGCCAGGAGGTCGAGGGCGTCGATCTGGTCACCGTCGTCACCGAGGGCATCTTCTCCTATTGCGGCGTCAAGGTGAAGATCGACACCGACCGTCATATCGGCCCCGAAACGGCTACGGTCCGTGCCCAAGGCGAGGCGATCGGCCATGTCACGACCGGCGAATACGGCTCGCAGATGCTGTCGCTGGGCGGCGTACATCATCTGACCGGCGGCTCGAAGGCTGAAGGGCGCGCCACCTGCGACGCCATGCTCGCCCTGTGCAACCGCAAACCGGTTGAACTCGTCATCGACGGCGGCGCCACCGTCATCGTCGAAGCCGGCAAGCCGCCGGTCATCGACGGCAAGCTCGAGCAGCGCATGCGCGTCGGCTGCGGTTCGGCTACCATAGGCATGTTCGCGACCCAATGGCGCGGCCTTGTCGACGAGGTGGTGGTGGTCGATGACCACATCACCGGCGTCGTCTCCGAGCATCAGGCCGGCAAGGTGCTTGGCTGGCAGGATACCGGCATCAAGATCATCGGCCGCCGTTCGACGCCGGGCCGTTATTTCAAGGTGTCGGAGCCCGGCCTCGGCTGGGGCGGCACCAGCATTTCCGACCCGCTGTCGATCCTTGGTGAATGGAACGCCAAAAAGGGTGCGCGCCCCGGCATGTCGCTGCTGATGGTCTCGACCACCGGTGAGCAATTCGCCTATTACGAGCTCGACGACGAATTGAAGCCGGTCCAGAAACCGTTCCCGGAGCGGCTGCGGAAGTCGGTCGAACTGATCGAGGACAATTGCGAGCCGGCGCTCTGCACCGTGCTTTTCGTCGGCGGCGCCGGCGGCTCGCTGCGCGCCGGCGTCACCGAGAACCCGGTCAATCTGACCCGCTCGGTGCAGGGCTTGACGACCTACGTGACGGTCGGCGGCGCGCCGGTCTATGTCTGGCCGGGCGGCGGCATCACGCTGATGGTCGACGTCACCCGCGTCCCGGAAGGCGCCTTCGGCTATGTGCCGACGCCGGCGCTGGTGGCGCCGATCGAGTTCACCATGCGCCGCGACGATTATGTCAGGCTTGGCGGCTACGAAGGCGAAATCCGCAGCGTCGACGATATCCTGGCCAAGGGCGGCGAATATCTCAATCCGCGCCGCGGCACGGCCGCACCCCGTGACAATCCCTGGCCGCCGCTGGCGCAGTTGCGTCGCGCGACCGCAAACGGGGCCGGGCGATGAACGGCCCGCAGGCGCATTGGCTCGAGGACGGCCGGAGGCTTCACCTCAATCATGGGCCGATCGATCTGATCGTCGAGGCATTCGGCGATGCGAGTGAATGCAGCGCCGCATATCGCCAGGCAGTGGCGCGCTTCCAGACAATCCTGGTTGAACTGGTCGAAGAGTTGCCCGAACTGCGGCGCCCGGCCGCCTCGCGGCCACGTGCTTTCGCTGGCCCGACGGCGCGCCGCATGGAAGTGGCGGTCGTTCCGCTAGCGAAACAATTCATCACGCCGATGGCGGCCGTCGCCGGCTCGGTAGCCGACGAAGTGCTTGGCGCGCTGCTTGCCGGCCGCCGGCTCGAGCGCGCCTATGTCAATAATGGCGGCGACAGCGCGATCTATCTCGGCCACGGGCAGTCGATGATGCTTGCCATTGCCGGGACAGGTCATGGGTTGGCAGATCGTCTCACGATCCGCCCCGAAGACGGGATCCGCGGTGTCGCGACAAGCGGCTGGCGCGGCCGCTCCTTTTCGCTGGGCATCGCCGACGCGGTCACGGTGCTGGCGCGAACGGGTGCTGAAGCCGATGCCGCCGCGACCTTGATCGCCAACGCCGTCGAACTGCCCGGTCATCCGGCCGTTAGGCGCGCACGGGCGCGCGATCTCGCACCTGACAGCGACCTCGGCGACCGTTTGGTGACGCAGGGCGTGGGGCTGCTTTCCGCCGCTGAAATCGCTATCGCGCTGGAAGGCGGATTTGCCGTTGCCGAGGAGTTTCGGCGGCGCGGCCTGATTGCCGCCGCGGCACTTTTCCTCGGCGGTCAGGCGCGCATCGCAGGTCCGATGGCGCTCGCCAATAAAGTTTTAGAGAGGGAAATTGCTCATGCCTGAGTTTCCGATCCGCAAGATCGCCGTGCTGACCGAAGAGATTTTTCACGAAGGCGGGCCGGTGGCGAAGGTGCCGCGGCGCCGCGCGGCGGCCATGGCTGTGGTCAAGAACCCGTTCGCCGGCCATTACGTCGAGGAACTGCAGAGCGCCATGGAGGATTTGAAGCCGCTCGGGCTGCTGCTCTCCGACAGGCTTGTTGCCGCATTGGGCGGCGACGTCAAACAGATCGACGGTTACGGCAAGGGCGCCATCGTCGGCATGGCGGGCGAGCTGGAGCATGGCGCGCTGTGGCATGTGCCGGGCGGCTATGCCATGCGCGAACGGCTCGGCGACGCCAAGGCGATCGTGCCCTCGGCAAAGAAGGTCGGCGGCTTCGGCGCGCGGCTCGATGTGCCGCTCGGCCACATCAACGCCGCCTATGTGCGCAGCCATTTCGATGCCATGGAAATCGGCATCAGCGATGGCCCCCGTCCCGACGAGATCCTGTTTTGCCTCGCCATGACCTGCGGCCCGCGCGTGCACGACCGCATGGGTGGGCTGGCGGCCAAGGAAATTAAGGCATGGGATGGGCTGCGGTGAGCGCCGAGGACAATCGGCTCAAGCTGGTCGAGGCCGAGGAGCCTGACGAAAACGACTATCGCTTGCAGGAGCAGGTCGGCTTCATCCTGCGCAAGGCGCATCAGCGCCATGTCTCGATCTTCGCCGCACACATCGCCGATCTGACGCCGCCGCAATTTGCCGCTTTGGCCAAATTGCGCGACGTCGGCGAGACCTCGCAGAACCAGCTTGGCAGCCTGATCGCCATGGATGCGGCGACCGTGAAGGGCGTCATCGACCGGCTGAGAGCGCGTGGCTTTGTCGAACTTAGCAAACACGAAGTCGACAAACGGCGCCTGCTGGTCAATCTGACCGCTGAGGGGCGCGACGCGATCGAGCGGCTGATCCCGCTTGCCCGTGAGATTACGCAGGAAACGCTGGCGCCGCTTTCTGCCAAGGAAGCGGCCATTTTCATGAAGCTGCTGGCCAAGCTGGCTTAATCTGCTGCCTGCCGGCGCTTGGTTGTTGTTCCTGCCGGGCGCTGAACGCCCGGCAGGAAAGCCTCGTCTCAGAGGCCGTTGTCCTTCAGGATCTGGGCGGCATTTTCCTTGGTGATCTTCTCCGTCGGCAGGGTGATGGTCTTTTCCACTTTCTCCCCGTTCAGGAACTTGATCGCCTGCCGCAGCCCTTCGGCGCCCGGCGTCACATAAGTGAACGTCGCCGTCAGCTCGCCATTGGCGACCAGCTGCACGCCTTCATTGGGCAGGCCGTCGATGCCGATGAACTTGATGTCCTTCTCACGTCCGACGTCCTTGGCGGCAAGATAGGCGCCATAGGCCATCGGATCATTGTGGCCGTAGACAAGATCGATTTTCTCGTTGTTGCGCAACGCCGTCGCCATGATGTTGTAGGCCTGGTCCTGCTTCCAGTCGCCCGACTGCTGGTCGAGCAGGTATTTTATGCCCGGCTCCTTGTCGGTGAATTCATGGAAGCCGTCATGGCGGTCGTGTGCCGGCTGGGTGCCCATGCCGCCCCAGATCTCGACGACGTTGCCGGCGGCCTTGCCCTTGCCGCCAAGCAACTCGACGGCATATTCCCCGGCAGCCCGGCCGATCAGCTTGTTGTCGCCGCCGACGAACTGCGTGTAGTCGTTGGTTTCGACGTTGCGGTCGAGCACGAAGACCGGGATCTTGGCATCGATCGCCTGCTGCACGACACCGGTCAGGCCGGCGGATTCTTTCGGTGATACCAAGAGCGCATCGACCTCCTGACGGATAAGGTTTTCGACATCGGCGACCTGCTTCTCGGTCTTGTCCTCGCCGTCGGTGATGATCAGCTCGACTTCCGGATGCTTGGCCGCTTCGGCCAGGATGTCCTTGTTGAACTGGGCGCGCCAGGGTTCGATGGTCGTCACCTGCGAGAAGCCGATCTTCCACTTCTTGTCCTGCGCATGGGCGCCGCCGGCAAGCATGGCGGTCGTGGTCAGGAGTGCCGCTGTCAGCCCGGCGAGCTTCAACAATTCACGTCGTTTCATTTCTTGTTTCCTCCAATATTCAGAGACGCGGTCTCTTGCGACGGCCGCTTTGCCGCGGCCGTTTCCTTGTGCGCTTGCCCGCCGGGCAGTCGCAAATAGAAGAGAAGATCACCGGCATTGCGCTCCTGTACGAGCACGGTACCGATGATGATCATCCCCTTCAGCACCAGCTGAAGGTTCGAATTGATGTTGTGCAGCTGCAGGATGTTGGAGAGCAGCCCGAAGATCAGCACGCCGCAGAACGTCCCGGTGAGGCTGCCGCGTCCGCCCATCAGGCTGGTGCCGCCGATGACCACGGCGGCGATCGCGTCGAGCTCCAGCCCGGCGCCGGCATCAGGCTTGCCTTGCCGGTATTGCGCGACATAGAGCACCGCCGCGATGCCGGCCAGCAGCCCTGACACGGCATAGGTGGCAATCTTGACGCGGCCGGCGGCGATGCCCGACAGCCGCGCCGCCTCCTCATTGCCGCCGATCGCATAGACATAGCGGCCAAACGGCGTGAAGCGCAGCACGGCGCCGTAGATCAGGATGGCGCCGAGGAAGAACAGACCCGGCATCGGGATCACGCCGAACACCAGCGAGCGCAGCATTTCGAAATCGGCCGTGGCGTTCGAGCCGGTATAGACCGGCAGCACCGCATTGTTCTGGCCGGCGGTCAACCGGGCGATGCCGAGCGCCGTGACCATCATCGCCAGCGTGACGATGAAGGGCTGCAGCCGCCCGGCGACGATGATGAAGCCGTTGAGCGCACCGAACAGCAGGCCGACGCAAGGCGCCACCAGCAACACGCCGAGCACGCCGAATTTTGAGCCCACCTGCGGCAGCAGGAACCACAGCACCAGACTGCACAGGATCACCCCGACAATGCCGGGCGTCACCAGCCCGCGAACGCTGTCCAACCTGATTTCGTGCATGGCCTGCGCGCCGGCGCGGGATTTTTCGATGTTCAGCAGGATGAAACGAGTGACGAGAATGCCGAGGCAAAGGGCTGCCAGGGCAACTGTCGGCACCCCCAGCACCACCGCCGGCGTCACGCCGGGGACCGTCAGCAGCATGGCACAGACGACCGTGCAGATAGCCATCAGCGAGCCGACGGAAAGGTCGATACCGCCGGTGATGATCACCGCAGTCATGCCGGTGGCAATCAGCCCGGTGGTCGACACCTGGCGCAGCACATCGAGCAGGTTGCCGTAGGACAGGAAGATGTTGTTGCCCTTGGAGCTGATCGGCGAGCCGAGCACGCCGATCAGGAAGATGGCGATCAGGCCCCAATAGAGCTTCGTCCGGGACAGGATATGCAAAATGCTCATGCGGCAGGCCTCGTCATCGTCCGTCGCGGCGCCGCAAGCCGCATGATGGCCTCCTCGCTGGCTTGCGCGCGGGATAGGATTCCCATCTGGCGGCCGTCGGCCATGACCAGGATACGGTCGGAAAGATGCAGCAGCTCCGGCAATTCCGAGCTGATGACGGCGATTGCCAGCCCGTCTCGCGCCAGCTTGAAGATGAGATCGTAGATTTCCCGCTTGGCACCGACATCGATGCCGCGTGTCGGCTCGTCAAGCAGCAGCACCCGCGGCCTCGTCGCTAGCCATTTGCCGATGACGACCTTCTGCTGGTTGCCGCCGGACAGCGTGCCGGCCGGCTGCTCGACGGTCTCGCAGCGAATGCCGAGCGCCTTGACGGCGTCCCGTGCCAGCCCTTGCTCACCGGCCAACGAGCGCACGCCGAACCGCGCCAGGGCGCCGACCAGCGGCAGCGCGACATTGTCGGTGATCGAGGCCTCGAGATGGAGGCCCTGCGTCTTGCGGTCTTCCGTGACCAGGGCGATGCCGAGCCGGCGCGCATCGCGCGGCGAACGGATTTCTACTGCCTCGCCATCGAGCCTGATCCCACCGCCGGCACGTCCGCCGCTGGACCCGAAGATGGTTTCCAGGATTTCGGTACGGCCCGAGCCCAGCAGCCCGCCGATACCGAGGATTTCTCCTGCGGCAAGATCGAAGCTGACGCCATCGAGCACGGTGCGCCAACCATTGCGATTGGGCTTCGACAGCGACAGCTCGCTTACGGACAGGACCGTGTTGCCACCGGGGATGCGGTGCTCCTGGGAGGAAGCAAGCAGGTTTCGCCCGACCATCGCCGAAATTATGGCGTCTTCGTCGAGCTTGTCCATCGCCCGCGTCAGGACGTGGCGTCCATCGCGAAACACGGTGACGCGGCTGGCCAGATGCATGACCTCGTCGATGCGGTGCGAAATGTAGACGATCGCCACGCCGCTGTCGGCGAGCTGGCGGATGATGCGGAACAGCCGCTGGCATTCGGCCGGCGAAAGCGCCGAGGTCGGCTCGTCCATGATCAGAATGCGCGCCGACATCGACAGCGCCTTGGCGATCTCGACCAGCTGCTGTTCGCCGACGCGCAAGGCACCGACGCGCGCATCCGGGTCGAGCTCGATGCCGAGCCTTTGCAAGAGCGCGCCGGCAGCGCGGCTGCTCGCCTTGCGGTCGACGATCAGCCCGGCGATCAGCTTCTCGCGGCCGAGAAAGATATTGTCGGCGACGCTAAGTTCGGGAACGAGGTTCAGCTCCTGGTGGATGATGGCGATGCCGGCGCGCTCGGCTTCGCGGACGCCGGCAAAGCGCACCGGATGGCCATCGATACTGACCGTTCCGTTATAGTCCGTATAGACGCCGGACAGGATCTTCATCAGCGTCGACTTGCCGGCGCCGTTCTCGCCCATCAGCGCATGGACCTCGCCGCGCCGCAGTTCGAAGCCGACATCGACAAGCGCGGCGATACCGCCGAAGGACTTGGAGATGTGCTCGGCGCTCAGCACGATCGCCGAGCCGTCCGCCACAACGCCTTGCGCAGGGATGGAATTGCCGTGCTGCATGATAAGGACGGCCTCCCTCCGTCGTCACCGAACACCTCAAACGCTAATCTAAACGTTTCGATCATGTCAAGGCAATATCTGGAGCCTGAGATTGTTCCATTTCAATTCTTGCTTAAAATCATAAGATTCCGTACGTATTGCTACCGTGGAGTGGTGAAACGTTTCGAAAATGACAGCGTCAGGACGAAAAAAGCAGCGCAAATTCACTGCCCCGACTATGCTTCATGTGGCCGAGGCCGCGCGTGTTTCCGTGGCCACCGTATCGGCGCTGATCAATGGCACCGCGACCGTCAGCCCCGAGCTCAGCCAGCGCATCGAACAGGCGATCCGCGACATCGGCTACAAGCGCAACGCCATTGCCCGCAGCCTGAAGATGGGCACCACACGCACCATCGGGCTCACCGTCCCACACATCACCAATCCGTTCTTTACCGACGTGGTTTCGGTCATCCAGCAGGCTTTCGACAGGGCCGGCTACGCCGTCATGCTGTGCTGCACCGACGAGCACCTGAACACGCAGGACGACCAGATCAGGCTGCTGCTCGACCGCATGGTCGACGGACTGATCGTCGCGCGTGTCGGTGACGGCGCGATCCTCAAACGGATTGTCGACGACGCCAATGTGCCGGTCGTGCTGCTCGACCGTGTTTGCCAGGGTGTCGACACCGATGCCGTCGTTCTCGACAATCAGCGCGCGGTGTTCGACGCCATCACTTATCTGATCGATCTCGGCCATCGGCGCATCGGCTACATCTCCGGCTCGTTCGATATCTCGCCGATGCATGACCGCATGGCGGGATACCGCGAGGCCCTCCAGGCCGCCGGCCTGCCGGCCGAACCCGAGCTCGTCCGCTTCGGCAACTTCCACGAAGTCGATGGCTACAACGCCACCATGCAGCTGCTTTCGCTGCACGACCGGCCGAGCGCCATCTTTTCGGCCAACAACCCGATGGTGATCGGCACCATGAAGGCCATTCGCGATATCGGCCTGTCCTGTCCGGAGGATATTTCCGTCGCTTGCTTCGACGATTTTCCGTGGTCGGATGTGTTCCGGCCGCAATTGACCACGGTCGCACAGCCCGTGCAGGCGATCGGCGAACAGGCGGCCAATCTGCTGCTCGACCGGCTCGCCGGAAACAGGGATGCGCCGCCGCGCAAGCTGACGCTCAAGGGACGCTTGATGATCCGCAATTCATGCCGTCCGCTAGGTGCGACTGCGCAGAGCGTCAGCGCGTAGCGCGTGGGCTCTGTTCAGAAACTTTGCAATGCCGGACGGACAGCGCTCCCTCTGTCCTGCCGACCCCAGGTCTGCGCAGCCACTACGGGGGTTCGTCGTTCAAAAACCGAGCAATTGAAGGACGCGGCGCCGATCGGGCCAAGTGGCCAACAATTAGCCAGCCGACAGTCAGGAAAATCTTGGCAATCGAAGCATGTCGGATTAGGAATATGACGAGATGCGACAGATCGTTCACACGGGCGCCGGCTTGAGTCATGCGCGTGAAATCGATCCTAATCGGGCTGGTACTTGCTGGGATGGCCGCATTCTCCGGCTGCACCACCGGCGGAGCGTTACAGACCTTTCCCCAGGCCTATGGCGGCCTCACCGACGCCGGTTTTCGCGTTCCGCCGGTTCCGATCTACAAGGTTGACCAAAAGTTCCATCGGCAGACAGTGCCTTATGCGACTGAAGAGGCGCCGGGCACCATCATTGTCGATACAGGAGCGAAGTTCCTCTACTACGTGTTGGGAGACGGTCAGGCGCTGCGCTACGGAATCCGCGTCGGCAAGGCGGGCTTCG
Organism: Mesorhizobium sp. M0968; assembly: GCF_040319065.1. NCBI lineage: Bacteria > Pseudomonadati > Pseudomonadota > Alphaproteobacteria > Hyphomicrobiales > Phyllobacteriaceae > Mesorhizobium > Mesorhizobium sp. M0968. The sequence continues at coordinate 159,421 of NZ_JAMYNL010000008.1, read as the reverse complement.
AGTGGCATGGCACTGCTCACGTTGCGAGGAAGCGCGAATGGCCGGATTGGAGCGCGCCGTCTGCGATGATCGTGCGCGAGCAGAAGCGAGGCCGCATCATACCGGCCCATATGGAGGGCGGACTCATGAACCCGCTCGGGGCGCGGGCGCTCTATCTTTTTAACGAGAAAGGTGACACTGGATATCGCCTGCACGGTAGCCCTGAATGGTGGTCCATCGGCAAAGCTGTGTCGGCGGGCTGCATTCGCCTCATGAACCAGGACATCATCGATCTCTATGACCGCGCCACAATCGGCACCAAGGTGATCGTCATTTAGTGGACGCCGCGTTTCCCGCTAACGGACGAGCATGACGGATCGAAAACCTTCGCGCAAAACGCGCGAAATTGTTCGCTATGTCTTCGCACACCCGTTCGCGATGTTCCCTGCCTAAGGCCGGCCTTGCCCGCAACAGTGGCAAGTGGCGAACCAACTCTCAGGCAGCTTCCGACAGCGATTTGTGGGCGTCGGCCAGGATCTCGAACGAGCGCACCCGCGCCGCATGGTCGAAAATCTGCGCTGTGACCATCAACTCGTCGGCGCCTGTCCGGCGCACAAACGCCTCGATGCCTTGCCTGACTGTTTCGGGAGAGCCGACGACGGCGCAGGAAAGCGCTTGGCCGAGCATGGTCTTGGCCATTGGATCGAGGTCGCGCTCATATCCTTCGACCGGCGGCGGCAATCGGCCGGGCCGGCCGGTGCGCAGATTGACGAAGGCCTGCTGCAGCGAGGTGAACAGCAGCCGCGCCTCGGCATCGGAAGGAGCGGCGAAGACGTTGAGGCCGAGCATCACATAAGGCTTGTCGAGCTGCTCCGAAGGCTGGAAACGCGAGCGGTAGATCTCCAGAGCATGGTCGAGCTCGGCCGGCGCAAAATGCGAAGCGAAAGCGTAGGGCAGGCCGAGCATGGCGGCAAGCTGCGCGCCGTAGAGGCTGGAACCGAGAATCCAGATCGGCACCTTTTCGCCTTCGCCGGGCACCGCGCGGATGCGTTGGCCGTCTTCGGCCGGCTGCAAGTAACCCATCAGCTCGACGACGTCCTGCGGGAAATTGTCGGCGCCAGCGTCGAGGTTACGGCGCAGCGCCCGTGCCGTGGCCATGTCGGTGCCGGGCGCCCGGCCGAGGCCGAGATCGATGCGGCCAGGATGCAGAGCGTTGAGCGTACCGAACTGCTCGGCGATGACCAGCGGCGAATGATTGGGCAGCATGACGCCGCCGGCGCCGACGCGTATCGTATCGGTGCCGCCGGCCACATGGGCAATGACCACCGAGGTGGCAGCGCTGGCGATGCCCGGCATATTGTGGTGCTCTGCCAGCCAATAGCGCCGGTAACCCAGCCGCTCGGCATGACGGGCGAGATCGAGCGAATTGGCGAGTGACTGTGAAGCGTTGCTGCCTTCGACGATCGGCGACAGGTCGAGAACGGAAAGAACGGTCATCGGCGCGGGTTTCCTGTGGGCCGAAGGGATGTAGGAAGCCGTTGCCGAGGTGGCAAATTCAAAATGTTGATGGAGCGCTGAGGGCACAACGGACGTGCGACCGATGCAAGGTCGTGATCTGCCCCATCGGGGACGCTTTTGACCCTTTAAGCCGCTACTTTTTCACCTCGGGAATCTCTTCGTCCTCGATCGCTGCCGTGTGCTGCGCCGCCAGGAAATTGCCGACATGGCTGAGACCGTCGAAATGATCGCAGAACACCTTGATGACGACCAGCAGCGGCACCGCCAGCAGCGCGCCGACGAAACCCCACAGCCACGACCAGAAGGCGATGGCGATGAGGATCGCCACTGCGTTGATTTCGAGACGGCGCCCGACCACCGTCGGCGTCACGAACTGGCCTTCGACGATGTAGCATAGAACGACGAAGGCCGGCGCCAGCAGCGCGTAGGAAATCGTGTCGAAGCTTATCAGCGCAATGATCGTGACCAGCGTGATGGTGATTAACGCTCCGATATAGGGCAGGAAATTGAGCAGAGCCGCTGCCGCGCCCCAGACCTGCGCGTTTGGCACGCCGAGTGCCCACAGGCCGAGCCCGATGACCACGCCGAGACATGTATTGATGATCGTGACGGTAAGCAGATAATGCGAGATTTCACGTTCGACGTCGTAGACGACACGCAGTGCCCGCTTCTTTTCGCTGAGACTGGGGAAGGATTGGACGATCTTTTCATAGAACATCGTGCCGGAGGCGAGCAGGAACAGCGACAGGACGAAGACGATGGTGACGCTGGTGCCGGCCGACAGTACATTGCCGGCGGCCTGCGAGAGAATACCGGATGGCGCCATCGCCACCCTCTGAACGCCCGGCTCCTGGGATGTCTGCGTCAGTCCCTCTATCTGACGCGAAACCTCCACGATCCTTTCGAACGGACGGCGCAGTTGTGCCAGACGTTCGGTAAGCTGCTGGCCGATCGTCGAGGTGTTGTTGATGAGATCGATGACCGGGCCGCTGAGCAGATATCCCGCGACGGCGACGAGGCAGAACGAAAGCAGCACCAGCAGTGTCGCTGAAATGACATCGGGCATGCCATGCTTGCGCAGGAAGCGAACGATCGGCGTCAGCGTCAGCGCCAGCAGGAAAGCCAGAATGACTGGCATGAAGAAGGCGCGGGCGAAGTAAAGCGCGTAGATCGCCATGAGGATGAAGATGCCGACGAGCAGCGAACGCATCAGATGCGCATCCGCCCGCGCCTCGACGCGCGGATCCGGGCTTTCGGCAGCGCTTGCGCCCGAAGCGTCGGGTTCGGCTTTCATTCTGACCCTCGGCGGCACACCGCGATTGGTGCAGACCGTTGGCGAAAACGCCTCTGTCGCTTCAAGGTTCCGTTAGCCGGCGTCACCGGCCAGGCCGCCTCGCGGCCTTGCCGGTGAATCAGGTGACTGGGAATCAGGCAACCGGCGCCGCCACGGCGGGAACGGCCTTCGCAGTTTCCCGGCGCACGATCGGCGCCACTTTGGTTCCGTAGAGTTCGATGGCCTTCATCACCTTGGCGTGCGGCATGGTGCCGATCGCCATTTGCAGCAGGAAGCGGTCGTTGCCGAATATCCTGTGCTGGGCAATGATCTTCTCGGCCACCTGTTCTGGATTGCCGACGAACAGCGCGCCGTTTGGACCGCGCGATTGGTCGAAATGCGCCCGCGATGTCGGCCCCCAGCCGCGCTCGCGGCCGATGCGGTTCATCACCTCGGCCTGCGGCCCGTAAAAATCGTCGACTGCCTGGTCCGTGCTGTCGGCAATGAAGCCGTGCACGTTGAGACTGGTGGCAAGGCTTGCCGGATCGTTGCCGGCGCGCCTGGCTGCATCCCTGTAGATCTCGAACAGTGGTGCGAACCGCGCCGGCTCGCCACCGATGATCGCCAGTGCCAGCGGCAACCCGAGCACGCCCGCGCGGGCGACGGATTGCGGTGTTCCACCGACGGCGATCCAGATCGGCAATTTGTCCTGCAAGGGCCGCGGGTAGACGCCGCGGTCGTTGATCGGCGCGCGCAGACTGCCCGACCAGGTCACCTTGACATGATCGCGGATGGCGAGCAGCAGGTCGAGCTTCTCGGCGAAGAGCTCGTCATAATCTTCGAGATTGTAGCCGAACAGCGGAAAGGACTCGATGAACGAGCCGCGCCCGGCCATGATCTCGGCACGGCCGCCGGACAGAAGATCGAGGGTGGCAAACTGCTGGAAGACGCGCACCGGATCGTCGGAGGACAGCACGGTGACAGCGCTGGTCAGCCTTATGCGCTTGGTCCGTTCGGCCGCCGCCGCCAGCGCCACCGCCGGAGCCGAGGCAGCATAGTCGGGACGGTGGTGCTCGCCGAGACCAAAGACGTCCAGCCCGACCTGGTCGGCGAGCTCGATCTCCTCGATCAAATTGCGCAACCGCTCATGCGCACCGATCGCACCGGGACCCGGTTCCGGGCTGACGTCGGCGAAGGTGTAGAGACCGAGTTCCATACTGTCATCCCAGCGTTTTGTCTTGGCGCTACACGTAGCGATCAGTCCGCCGCCCCGCCAGATGCCTGGATGGTGAACAGTGCGGGTGCCTTTCAGCCGAATTCAATCGAAATGGCGTCTCCCGGCTGCAACAGATCAGAATTTCATGGCTGGCATACCGTTTTGGCGCTTGAACTCTCGGTTTTCGCGCGTATGTAAGCGTCGCAAATTGACTTCAGGGAAGTGGACTTGGCTATCTATAGGGAAAAAGACGTTTTCGAGCGGCGCAATGCCGCAAACGAGGCAAAGAAGGCGCTTCTGGAGCGCTTCAAGGCAAAGCCGGCGGCAGATGATCCAGCGGTGCTGGCACGACAGGCCGAGCGCAAGGCAATCCTCGAGGCCCGCGCTATACGTGAGGCCGAAAAGGCCAGGCTGAAGCAGGAAAAGCTGGCGCGCGAAGCGGCCGAAAAGGCCGAGCGCGAGGCAGCTGCCGAAGCGGCACGCATCGCCGCGGAAGAAGCCGCACAGGCCGAAGCGAAGATCCGGGAAGCTGAAGAGAACGAGCGCATCGCCCGTTTTCTTGCCGACGAGGCCGAACGCAAGGCCAAGCGTGACGCACGCTATGCCGCGCGCAAGCAGCGCACCGGCAGGACGCCGCCCGGCTTCTCCGCGCGATAGCGCCTTCCGGCACTGATCAGCCGAATTCAAGAATCAGGGCCGCCTTGCAGCGGCCCCGAACGCGTTCGTCTGTCAGAATCGGCTAAGCCGCGAGCTTCAGTCCCATGATGCCGCAGACGATTAGCGCGATGCAGGCCAGCCTGATCGCCGTCGCTGGGTCGCCGAGCAGCCATATCCCCAACAGCGCCGTGCCGACGCCGGTCCACACCGCGTAAGCGGTGCCGACCGGCAACGCCTTCAGCGCCAGGCCGAGCAAGGTCAGGCTGACGATCATCGAGGCTACCGTCAGGACGGTTGGCAGCGGCTTCGAGAATCCGTCGGTGTATTTGAGGCCGATCGCCCAGCCGATCTCGAACAGGGCCGGCGAGGAACAGGAAAACCGACGACATCGGAACGCTCCGTTTCGATGGCTTTCGGCCGATTTCTTGAAAAGCGCAAAAATTACCTTCGCCGCATCCAAGGGGATGCGCGTGAGCTTAATGAACAATCATACCGGCCGCGTTTGCGGCCGGTCGAAATAAGCCGAAACGGTAGCTGCGGCTCTACTTGTCCTTCAGCTTCATCGCCTTCACCGGCGGTGCCTTCAGGGCCGGCGCCGGAGCCGGTTTCTTCGCGTCCTTCTTCGGCTTGCGGGCCTCCTTGCCTGCCTTCATCGCACCCTTAGCCATGATTCGTTCCTCCAGTTGATATCTGGCGAAGTGAAACAAGAGAAAACGTTCGACTGCAAGAGGCCGCTGCCGTGCAGTCGCCTGGCCGATGGGCTGTCAACCGGTTTCTAATTCCCTCGTAAACCGCAGCGGTCCGTGCCATGGTCTTCTTCGCACTGCAGCATCAGCCCTCGCGTTTCGCCGGCTGATGATCAGGCAGGCCGGTCAGGACGACAATGCGGATCCACATCGGTTGCCAGATGAGCTTCGACTTCCCGCAGGAAACACCGCTGATCGCGATGCTAAACGTCCATTATTCGCGCGCGTCCGATCTTGAGCGGCCGGACTTCCTGACGTCGAACCCGCCGGTGCCGATCGAGAGCTACCGCGACAGTTTCGGCAATTGGTGCAACCGTCTCGTTGCGCCGGCCGGGCGCTTTGCGTTCGGCACCGACGCGGTCATCCGCGACGCCGGCTCCTTCGAGACGCGCGAGCTGACGGCATGGCAGCACGAGGTGCGCGATCTGCCGTCGGAGACGCTGCTGTTCCTGCTGCCCAGCCGTTATTGCGAGAGCGACGTGCTGTCGAATGAAGCGTGGCGGCTGTTCGGCAGCACCCCGCTCGGCATTCCGCGCGTCCAGGCGGTCTGCGACTTCGTCCATAACCACATCGTCTTCAACTATTTCAATGCACGGCCGACGCGCACCGCCGCCGAGGCCTATCGCGAGCAGAGTGGTGTATGCCGCGACTTTGCTCACCTCGCTGTTGCCTTCTGCCGCGCCCTGAACATTCCGACCCGCTACTGCACCGGCTATATCAGTGATATCGGCCTGCCAAAGCCGTGGTCGGACATGGATTTCGCCGCTTGGATGGAGGTCTATCTCGGTCGCCGCTGGCACGCGTTCGACCCGCGCAATAACGCGCCGCGCATCGGCCGCATCCTGATTGCCTCCGGACGCGATGCCGCCGATGTGCCGCTGACCCACATTTTTGGGCCGGGCGCGCTGGCTGGCTTCAAGGTCTGGACGGACGAGGTCGTCGAATAGCCCCGCGCCGCCCTTTTGAACAACCGACCTTGTGAACAACTGGGCACTTCGGGCGTTGTGGGGGACTGTGGAGCGTGGGCGGGCGCTCCGCCAATCTCGGTGCATCAACCAGGGCAGCACACCATGGCGGCGCATGGCGGGTCGAAAAAAGTGATCTATGCGGCGCTCGCCGGAAATCTTGCGATCGCAGTGACCAAATTTGCCGCTGCCTTGTTCACGGGCAGCTCGGCAATGCTCTCGGAAGGCGTCCACTCGCTCGTCGATACCGGCAATGGCAGCCTGCTGCTTTACGGCATGCACCGTGCCGCCCGGCCGGCCGACCGCACGCATCCGCTCGGCCATGGCCGCGAGCTGTACTTCTGGAGCTTCATCGTCGCGCTCCTCGTCTTTGCACTGGGTGCCGGCATATCGTTCTACGAAGGCGTGACGCACATCATGGCGCCGGAGCCGATCGCCAACGCCAAAGTGAACTACGCTGTCCTTGGCCTTTCCTTCCTCTTCGAAGGCACCTCTTGGCTGGTGGCGCTGAAGGAGTTCCGCCACCAAAAAGGCAGCCACGGCTGGCTTGAGGCGGTGCAGCTCAGCAAAGACCCGAGTGTCTACACCGTGCTGTTCGAAGACAGCGCGGCACTTCTCGGCCTCGTTGTCGCCTTCGCCGGGATATCGGCGGCGGAACTGCTGGACATGCCGAAGCTCGACGGCGCCGCATCGATCGGCATCGCGCTCATCCTGGGCGGGACCGCGATCTTCCTGGCGCGCGAAAGCAAAAGCCTGCTGCTCGGCGAGCCGGCTTCGCCCGAGGTGCAAATGAAAGTATTGGCCATCGTCCAGCAGGACCCGGCGGTGCAGCGGGCGAATGGCGTGCTGACGCTGCATATGGGTCCGCAGGAGATCGTCGCCGCTTTGAGCATCGAGTTCGAGGATCATTTGTCGGCGCCGGAGATAGAGACCTGTGTCGAGCGCCTCGAGACGCGGCTGAAGGCGGAGATGCCGGAGGTGACGCGGCTCTTCGTCAAGCCGCAGACCACCGGCACCTGGGAACGCCGGAGCAAAGCCTTGGCGGCGTCCGGAGAGGAACCGGCCTGAGGAAAATGGCTGCGCCATCGGGCAGTCCCGGTTATGATCGCGGGCAAAAGCTCCAGGAGGAACGAAGATGAAAATCGACGGCGCGTGTCATTGTGGCGCCATCACTTACGAGGCCGAGGTCGATCCGGAAAAGACCACCATTTGCCACTGCATCGATTGTCAGAAGCTAACCGGAACGGCCTTTCGCGTCACCGTGCCGGCGTCCGAGGACAATTACAGGGTCACCAAGGGCACGCCGAAGATCTACATCAAGACCGGTTCGAGCGGCGCCAAGCGCGCCCAGGCATTTTGCGGTGAGTGCGGCTCGCATCTCTACGCCACTTCGGCGGGTGAGGGACCGAAGGTTTACGGTATCAGGGTCGGCACGGCACGGCAGCGCGAGCAACTGGTGCCGAGAAAGCAGATCTGGCACCGCTCGGCGCTGCATTGGCTGCCCGAATTCGAAGGCACAACCATCATCGAGGAGCAGTAGCGCCAGACCGGGCCGAAGCCTCCGGTTCCGGCGTAGCTCTCAATCGTCGCCTTCGACGACCCTTAGCCTCAACTGCCCGGTTTTCGAATCGGCGACGCGCGGGCTGCTTTCCGCTTTTGCTCCGCTGCCATTCGAACCAGCGGTGTCCTCCGCCGGCTGCACGCCAAACTCCAGCGCCTCGATCTTTTGTCCGCGCCTGGTCACCTTCGATGTCGAGACAAGGATGTCGTCGATATCCTTGGCCGATTGGCCGAAATGCGTCTGCAATTTGCGCACCCGCTCGTCTAGCCGGGAGACGTCTTCCATCAGCCGGATAACCTCGCCCTGGATCAGGTGTGCCTGCTCGCGCATGCGGGCATCCTTGAGGATCGCCTGGATGACCTGGATCGACAGCATCAAAAGCGATGGCGAGACGATGACGATCCGTGAGCGATGCGCCTTCTGGACAACGGCCTCGAAATTCTCGTGGATTTCGGCGAACACCGATTCCGAAGGCACGAACATGAAGGCGGTGTCCTGCGTCTCGCCCTGGATCAGGTATTTTTCGGAAATATCGCGGACATGCACCTCGATGTCGCGGCGGAAAGCCTGTGCGGCGGTCTTCTGCAGTTCGGCGCCTTCGGCGGCCCGGATGGCATTCCAGGCCTCGAGCGGAAACTTTGCATCGATGGCAAGCGACGGTGCGCCGTTCGGCATCTTCACCAGGCAGTCGGGCCGGCTGCCATTCGACAAGGTCGCCTGGAATTCATAGGCGCCGTGCGGCAATCCGTCGGCGACGATGGCTTCCATACGCGACTGGCCGAAGGCGCCGCGCGTCTGCTTGTTGGAAAGGATCGCCTGCAATTGCACGACCTGGCCGGCCAGCGACTGGATGTTGCCTTGCGCGATATCGATGACCGCCAGCCGTTCCTGCAGCTTGGCGAGGCTCTCATGCGTCGATCTCGTCTGCTCGGTCATGGTCTGGCCCAGGCGGCCGGTCATGGCATCGAGACGCTGGCCGATCGACTGTGTCAGTTCCGCCTGGCGCGCCCCGAACACTTCGGCGATGGCGCCCATGCGGCCCTGCATTTCCGCCTGGCTTGCCAAGATGCCGGCCATCCGCACCTCGGCGTCGCGGGCGTGGTCGGCGGCTTCGGCGGCCGCCACTGCACGCGCCTTGGCCGATCGCCAGAGCGCAACGACGAGCGCCACGAACAGTCCAAGGAACAGCATTGCGCCGAAACCCAGGGCATGGCCGAGCGTGATCGTGGTGGCGCCTAGGCGGGCGACAGGTTCGGACAGGATGGTGGCCAGATCGTTCATGTCGACAGCATAGATGATTCGGTCTGCCAGCACAGATCAAAACGTGAACGACCCGAAGGCGCCCCGGTTGACGCTTTTCCTGCGAGGTCTTAGGTGAGACGCCATGTCGATCAAGCCGCTTATCATCCTTCCCGATCCCGTCCTGCGTCAGGTTTCAAAACCGGTCGAGCGTGTCGACGGGGATTTGCGCAAACTGGCCGGCGACATGCTGGACACCATGTATGACGCGCCCGGCATCGGCCTCGCAGCGATCCAGGTCGGCGAACCCTTGCGCATGCTGGTGATCGACCTGGCCAAAGAGGACGAGACGCCGGCACCGCACGTCTTCATCAATCCCGAAATCCTCGAAAGCTCCGACCAGCGTTCGGTCTACGAGGAAGGCTGCCTGTCGATCCCGGATTACTATGCCGAGGTCGAGCGTCCGGCGGCGGTGCGGGTGAAGTTTCTCGACCGCGACGGCAAGCTGCAGGAGATCGAGGCCGAGGGGCTGATGGCGACCTGCCTGCAGCATGAAATCGACCACCTCAACGGCGTGCTGTTCATCGATTACATCTCCAAGCTGAAGCGCGACATGGTGGTCAAGAAATTCAAGAAGCTCGCCAGGGACAAGGCGCCGGGCAAGATGGTGGGGTAGGCGTCGACGAATGCCCCTGCGTGTCATCTTCATGGGTACGCCCGAATTCTCCGTGCCGACGCTGCGGGCGATTGCCGGGGCCGGGCACGAGTTGGCAGCCGTCTACACGCAGCCGCCGCGCGCCGGCGGCCGGCGCGGGCTCGAACTGACGCCGTCGCCGGTGCAGCGCGAGGCGGAGCGGCTTGGCATCGAGGTGCGGTCGCCGGTGTCGCTGAAGGGCGAGGCGGAGCAGGAAGCGTTCCGCGCCTTAGGTGCCGACGTCGCCGTGGTCGTCGCCTACGGGCTGCTCCTCCCCAAACCCATTCTCGAGGCGCCGCGGCTCGGTTGCCTCAACGGCCACGCATCGCTGCTGCCGCGCTGGCGCGGCGCTGCCCCTATCCAGCGCGCCATCATGGCCGGCGATACCGAAACGGGCATGATGGTGATGCGGATGGAGGAAGGCCTCGACACCGGCCCTGTGGCAATGGTTGAAAAATGTCCCATTGGACCCGACATGACGGCCGGCGATCTGCACGATCGGCTGATGGTCTTGGGTGCTTCGCTCATAGTGCAAGCGCTCGAACGGCTGGAGCGGAATACGCTGACATTTACCACACAGGCGGAGGTGGGGGTGACCTACGCCAAGAAAATCGATAAATCGGAGACTCGCATAGACTGGCTGCGACCTGCCGGCGACGTGCACAACCAGATTCGCGGCCTGTCGCCCTTTCCCGGTGCATGGTGCGAGGCCGAAATCGGCGGCCGCGTGGAACGGCTGAAACTGCTTCGCTCGACGCTCTCGCAAGGCGCCGGCGAACCGGGAGGAATTCTCGATGACCGGCTGACAGTCGCCTGCGGGTCAGGCGCGATCAGGCCGGTCGAAGTTCAACGTGCGGGCGCAAGGCCCATTGCCGCGCAGGAGTTTCTGCGCGGCGCCAAGCTCGAAAAAGGAATGAAATTGTCATGAGCATGATGTCCATACGCGCGGCGACGCCGCGGGACCGCGAGGCGATCCGCCTTGTCGAAGAACACGCATTCGGCCAGCAGACGGAGGCCGGACTGGTCGACGCGCTGGTCACCGGCGGTGATGCCGTCGTCGAACTGGTGGCGGACGAAGACGGGCAAGTGGTCGGCCATATCCTGTTTTCACGGCTTTTCGTGCAGAATGGCGGCAAGAGCTTCCCGGCGGTGGCTTTGGCTCCTTTGGCGGTCGAGCCGTCGTTCCACGGCACCGGCATCGGCGGTGCGCTGGTCCGGGAGGCGCATATCCGCCTGAAGGCTGCTGGCGAGACGCTCGCCGTGGTGCTCGGCGATCCCGCTTACTATGGACGTTTCGGTTACAGCCGCGCCCGTGCAGCGAAGTTCGAGAGCGAGTACCAAAGCGAAGCCCTGCAGGCGCTTGCCTGGGACGAGGCGCCGGAGACCGGCAGGCTGGTCTACGCCTCGGCCTTCGGCTCAGCCCTCGCCGCCTGATTTCGCCTCGATCCGGGAATGCCGCGTTTTCGCCTCGACATCGAATATGACGGCAGTCTCTTCGCCGGCTGGCAGCGCCAGGCCAACCAGCCTTCGGTGCAGGAGGCGATCGAGCGGGCGATCGAGAAGTTCTGTGGCGAGCAGGTTTCGCTGCGCGCCGCCGGCCGCACCGATGCCGGCGTCCATGCGACCGCTCAGGTGGCGCATGTCGATCTGATCAAAGCATGGCCCGGCGACAAGGTGCGCGACGCCGTCAACGCGCATCTGCAAGCGGCCAAGGCGCGCATCGCCATCCTGAAGGCCGCCGTCGTGCCGGATGGCTTCGATGCGCGTTTCTCGGCGATCGGCCGCCATTACCTCTACCGCATCGTCAACCGCCGCGCGCCGGCGGCGCTCGATAAGGGCAAGATCTGGTGGGTACCAAAGCAGCTCGATGCCGGTGCCATGCACGAGGCGGCAAAGGTGCTGCTTGGCCGGCATGATTTCACCACCTTCCGCTCGACCCAGTGCCAAGCCACCAGCCCGGTCCGCACGCTCGACCGGCTGGATGTCAGCCGGGCGGGCGATTTCATTGAGGTCCGCGCTTCGGCGCGGTCATTCCTGCACAACCAGGTGCGCTCGATGGTCGGCTCGCTCAAACGTGTCGGCGAAGGCGGCTGGACTGTTGCCGACCTCAAGGCGGCGCTTGAGGCGCGCGACCGTGCGGCCTGCGGTCAGGTGGCGCCGCCCGACGGGCTGTTTCTCGTCGGCGTCGATTATCCGACGCCTGGCTGATCCGGAACGCTGATCCCGAGCAGCGCCTGCAGGCCGAACAGGACGATCAGCGACGCCACGAACATGCCGGCAAAAACGGCGCTGCCGGTGGCCGCACCCCTGCCGATCGCAACGTTGGTCATCCGCCAGGTCAAGACCATCGACAGCGCGAACAACAGCAGCGACACCAGTCCGGAGACTTCGTTGGCCGATGTCAGGAAAAGCCGGATCAACGCCGATGGCAGCATCATCCAGGCGATGATCGCCGAGGCCCAATTGCTGGCCACGACATAATGGACGAAACGGCCGCCGACGCCGACCCGCGGCGCCACCAGGGCGAGGCCTATGAGCGGCAGCACCCAGGCGCCGATATCGACGGTGGCCAGGCGGATCAACATGCTGAAACGGCCGACGAATGCGTTGGGATCGCCGATCTCGTTGGCAATACCGACCCAGCCGACGATCAGTGCCGGCGCCGCGACGACAATGGCAAAAAAGGAGTTCCAGAAACCGTCCGCCGAAAGGTCGAGCAGGCGAAATCCGTCGGCTTTGCCGAGCATCAGCCGCCAGGCACCGGCAAGCGAAGCGTAGGTTTCATCCGCTGAAAGCATCACTAGGATATGTCCTGCGCAAACCAGTCTTCAACGAAGCGCAGATAAATCTGCGTCAGCGTCTCGAGGTCGGCAATCGCCACGCGTTCGTCGACCATGTGCATGGTCTTGCCGACCAGTCCGAATTCGACCACCGGACAATAATCCTTGATGAAGCGGGCATCGGAGGTGCCGCCGGAGGTAGAGAGCGCCGGCTTCCTGCCGGTCACCGCCTTGATCGAGCCGCCAAGCGTCTCGATCAACCTGTCGTCGCGTGTCAGGAAAACGTGGCTCGGTCCGTCGCGCCAGACGATCTCGTAGTCGACCGGCGTCTTCTTGCCGGCGCGGTATTTCTTGCGTTTCGCCGCCCGGTCGAGGCGGTTGTGGATCTCGGCCTGGATCGTCTCGGCGGTCCATGTGTCGTTGAAGCGAATATTAAAGGTAGCCGCCGCCTTCGCCGGGATGACGTTGGTGGCAGGATTGCCGACATCGATGGAGGTCACCTCAAGATTGGTCGGCTGGAAATCCCTTGTTCCGTTGTCGAAGACGGGGTGAAGCAAGGCGTCGACCAGCGTCACCAGGCCGCGCACCGGGTTGTCGGCTAGCTGCGGATAGGCGGCGTGGCCCTGGCGGCCGTTGACGACGACCGTGCCGGAGAGCGAGCCGCGCCGGCCGATCTTGATCATATCGCCGAGCGCATCGGGATTGGTCGGCTCGCCGACGATCGCAGCATGCCATTTCTCGCCCTTGGCAGCCGCCCATTCGAGCAGTTTCGTCGTGCCGTTGATCGCCGGCCCTTCCTCGTCGCCGGTTATCAGCAGCGAGACCGACCCCTTCGGGCCGCCCTTCTGCGCGATATGTCGCGCTACCGCCGCGACGAAACAAGCAATGCCGCCCTTCATGTCGACGGCGCCGCGGCCGAACATCTCGCCATTGGCGATCTCGGCGCCAAAGGGTGGGTGCGTCCAGGCTGTTTCATCGCCCACCGGCACCACATCGGTATGGCCGGCAAACATCAGATGCGGGCCGTTGCCGGAACGCCGCGCGTAAAGGTTCTCTATGTCAGGTGTGCCGGTTTCGGAAAACACCGGGCGCTCGACGGCAAAGCCGAGCGGCTTCAACATTTCTTCCAGCGCGCTCAGCGCACCGCCTTCGGCGGGCGTCACGGAAGCGCAGCGGATGAGAGCAGCCAGATTTCTGGTCGGATCGGTAGGCAGCGTCATGGGCAAAAGCGATAGTCGAAAGCGCAAGGCCTGTCACGGCCAGACATAAGGGCCAGCCATGCCGCCGACATTATGGTTTTCATGCCGTATAAGTTGCGGCAAGGCCTCTCAACCAGGACAGGGCCATCGCATGATCACGCATGGCAGGACGATCGTAATCGCCGGTGCCGGCAGTATCGGGTGCTACGCCGGCGGCTGCCTGATACTTGCCGGGCGAAAGGTGGTTCTGCTGGCGCGGCCTCGCATCGAGAAGGCGCTGCAAAAAGGTGGATTGCGCATCACCGACCGTGATGGCCGCGACCGATCCGTCAAGCCGGAGGCATTGTCGGTCACCGCCGATCCGGCCGCGGCATTCCCCGGTGCCGATGTCATCCTGGCAACGGTCAAGAGCGGCGCGACGCAGGACATGGCCGGGCTTATTGCGGCCCATGCCCGACCGGATGCGGTGATACTCAGTCTGCAGAACGGCGTCGACAATGCCGATAAATTGCGAGCCCATCTCACCGCCCGGCGGGTGCTCGCCGGCATGGTGCCGTTCAACGTGGTCCAATCGGCGGAGGGCGAATTGCCGCTTCGCCTGCACCGCGCCAGCGGCGGCAAGGTGATGATCGAACAGGGCGCGACAGGGCTTGACGAACTGCTCGACGTCGAGGGCTTTGCCGTCGCCACGCATGGTGACATCGAAGCGGTGCTATGGGGCAAGCTGCTGCTCAACCTCAACAACGCGCTGGTGGCGCTTTCCGGCCTGCCGCTGGCGGCAGAGCTTGCCGATCGCCGCTGGCGGCTGATCCTGGCCGGCCAGATCGACGAAGCGTTGGCGGCAATGACGGCAACAGGCATCGAACCCGCTCGCATCGCCGGCCTGCGTCCCGCGCTGCTGCCGAAAGTGCTTCGCCTGCCCGACTGGCTGTTCAAGTTCTTGGCGCGTCGGATGCTCGCCATCGATCCGGCCGCGCGTTCGTCGATGTGGGATGACCTTCAGCGCCGCCGGCCGACGGAGATCGGCGAACTGCAAGGCGCGGCCTTGCGTTTGGCCGAAAAGGCCGGCACGCCGGCGCCGTTGCTGAAGCGCGTGACGGCATTGGTGCGCGCGGTCGAGCAGGAAAGAGGCGGATCGCCCTGCCTGTCGCCGGAAGCCGTTGTCGCGTCCGTCAGATCGTAGCCCGCACAGGCGCCCAGTAACGGCCCTTGCCGGTGCGCTTGGCTTCGTACAGCGCATGGTCGGAACAGGTGAGCAGGATTTCCGGATCGCCGCCGTCGGCGGGTGCGAAGGCGCTGCCGACGCTCAAGCCGACATGGATGGCGGAACCGACCCCGAGGTCGAAAGGCACCGAGACCTTTTCGATGGCCCGCTTTGCCAGGTAGGTGGCCTCGATCTCCGAGGTTGCGGGCAAAAGGATGACAAATTCATTGCCGCCAATGCGGAAGACCACGTCCCCGGACGGAAGCCCCGCTTCAATCGTTCGGCCACCTTGCGCAGCAGCACGTCGCCGACGGCGTGGCCAAAACGGTCGTTGACGTGTTTGAAACCGTCGAGATCCATGCTGAGCACTGCAAACGGCTTGCCGCCATTAGCGGCCGGCGCCGCAAGGTCGCGGCACATGTCGCGCAATTTCTCCTGCAGGAAGATGCGGTTTGGCAGGCCGGTCAGCGCGTCCTTGATGGCCAGGTCGCGATTGTCCAGTTCGGCGCGGATCATGCGGGCATTGATTGCGTGGTTCTGAAGCAGCACGATGATGACGCCGACCACATAGAACGGCGTTTGAATTCCGACGATCGGCATTCCGGGCGCCGCAGAAAACAATGCACCGACCACGTAAGGCAGGCTTACGGCCAACATGACGAATATGGCGAAGCGCGGGGTCGCCGCATTGCGTGACGACACCACGCCGACGACGCCTGCGACATTCAAGGCGGCAAGTACGGAAAGCGCCATATTCCCGCTGGCAACACAGCCATAGCAGCCGAGGCCGAAAACGACCGACCAGACGCCGCTGGCTGCCATCAGGCCCGCCAGCGGCCCTTTCGAGCCGCGCCTGCGGGCCTGCTCGCATTCCCGCATCAGCAGAACGCGGACGGTGAAAAGCATCAGGTCGGCGGCAATCCAGGCGTAGGGCCACCAATCCCCAGTGGCAAGAGCGGCGCTGACTGCAACCAACAGAACGCTGATGGTGCCGAACAGGACTGCGAATTTGCGGTCGAAGGTGGTGTCGAGAAGCCGGGCGCGGACAGCTTCCGGTTCCAATTTCATCGGCGAAGAGAACCAGGCAAAGAGGCGAGCGGCGGCGCTCCACGTTTTGCGCGGCTCCTTGGTGATCAGGGATAGGTCGCTTGCCAGTCGAGCGCTCCGTGCCGGTCGACACAGTCTTCGCCGGCATGCTGGGCCAGGGTGATTAACATTCGCTTAGAGCATCCGGCGCAAACCGGGCTTTCGGAACTCCCCGCTCCGCCGCTCTGGAGCAATTCCAGGAAAAGTGTGGAACGGTTTTCCGTCTGGGATTGCGTCAAAACAAAAAAGATAGAGCGGTTCGGCGTTTCTGCGAAACGATGAACCGCTCTAGCGGATCTGCCGCCGGGTTGCCGGTTTTAGCTTGCCGGCCCCGGTCGTCTGCGGACTGCAGGCCGGCGCGGCGGGCCCGGCTCGGGATCGGTCTTCGCCGCACGTGCCGGCTGCCCATGAGGGGTTTCGATCAGCGTGATCTTCTGCCAGATCTTTCGCGAGAGGTTCGAAGCCAGGTTCTCGATGTCATTGACGCCGTCGATGACCACGGCGTCATTCACCGATTGCGCGAACAGCGCGGCGATCTTGCCGGTGATCGACAGCATTTCGGAGCAGTAGTCGAGATAGCGGGCAAGGTCGGCGGCGTTGGTGATGCGGGCTGGCGAATGCGCAGTCGGCTTGAAACTGGCTGAAAGCGTTGCCGGATCCTTGGTCAGCTGGTGCATGTCGATGACGTGGATCAGCGACCGCAGCCCGTGGAGCTGGCGAAACACCCGCTTGCGCTTGATCCGCTCCTCGGAGCGAATCAGGGCCAGGAAGCCCAGCACCGCGAGGATGATCATGTTGAGGGAGGCTTCGATGCCTTGCACCGACTGGAAGGCATCGTGGTTTCCCGAGATGCGGCCGAGCGGCAGGATTGTGCCGACGAACAGGAACATCAGCGCTCCGACGACGAAGGCGGCGATGATGAGGCCGCGCAGCCACCAGATCGGCGCCTCCAGCGCCTTGGCTGCCTTTGCCAGATCGCGCGACAGCGACACGAGCTCGGCGGCGACGCCGCGCAAGCCTGCATCGGGAAAGCGCTCGGCGACGCGCCCTTCCAGCCGTTCGGCGGTTTCGAGGATCAGTTTCGGATCAAGCGAGCGGTAGCGCATGACGAAATGTCCGATCGGTGCTCAGGGTTCGGCCGGGGCGTTGGTGCGCTTGCCGTAGCGGTTGGGGCCGGGTTGCCCTGGAAACAGGCAAAGCACGAGGAAAGCGATGATCGAGACAACCGGCACGAACAGCACCAGCGCCGCAACGCCCGGCTTGTCGAGGTCGTGCAACCGCTTGACCGCCAGCACCACGTTCGACCAAAGCGAGGCAATGAAGGCGATGAAGAAAATGAACGACCACATGTTGCTCTCGGTGGTGCCCTCCGGCACCAGCGTGAAACGGTAGAGCGGGAAGGCCTGTATGATGGCCACCAGCAGTCCTCCAAGAAAATAGGCCGCGCGGCTGACGCGGCCCGAAGCTTTGAAGAAAAGCCAGATGAGGTCTGATCTATCAGGCAAGCGAATTCCGTCCGTATTCGTTGAGAAAGATCAATCGCGCAGCAATTCGTTGATCGATGTCTTGGAACGGGTTCTGGCATCGACCCGCTTGACGATGACGGCGCAGTAGAGGCTGGGGCCGGGCTCGTTGTTTGGAAAAGGCTTGCCCGGCAGCGAGCCGGCGACGACGACGGAATTAGGCGGCACCTCGCCGTAGAAGATCTCGCCGGTGGCACGGTCGACGATCTTGGTCGACTGGCCGATGAAGACGCCCATGCCGAGCACCGAGCCTTCGCGAACGATGCAGCCTTCGACCACTTCGGAACGGGCGCCGATGAAGCAATTGTCCTCGATGATGGTAGGGCCGGCCTGCATCGGCTCCAGCACACCGCCGATGCCGACGCCACCCGACAGATGCACATTCTTGCCGATCTGGGCACAGGAGCCGACCGAAGCCCAGGTGTCGACCATGGTGCCGCTGTCGACATAGGCGCCGACATTGACGAAGGACGGCATCAGCACGGCGCCGGGCGCGACATAGGCGGAGCGGCGCACGATCGACGACGGCACGGCGCGGAAGCCCGCCTTCTCAAAATCGACGGCGCTCCAGCCGTCGAATTTTGAGGGCACCTTGTCCCACCATACCGCCTGACCGGGACCACCCTTTATGATCTCCATCGGGGTGAGCCGGAACGACAGCAGCACCGCTTTTTTCAGCCACTGGTTGACGTGCCATTTGCCGTCGGCCTGCCGCTCGGCGACGCGGGCGACGCCCCGGTCGAGCAGGTCGAGCGCCGATTGGATGGCCTCGCGCGTCTCGCCGCGGGTTGCGGTCGAAATCGTGTCGCGTTCCTCGAAGGCGTTCTCGATGATCTCCTCGAGGCTCGCGAGATCGGGCTTCGACATGAATTCGCTCCATTACCAAGCTGTTAAGGGCCGGCGCCTTAACCTGTTTGAAAGTCGCGCGGACCCTATGTGAAGGCTTGGGGAGGGTCAATCGCGGCAGCGTCACGGGACGGCGCAGGTGAATGATTGGACGGGTAAAGCAAATATGACTCCCATGGAAAAGGCGGGATGGACGCCGCTGCCGCATTCGGACGAGGATCTGGAGCGGTCGAGAAGCGTGCCGGACACGCCGCAAACGCGCGCGGAGACATATCGGCTGGCCTGGAACGATCCCGATTTCATGACGCGGCGCGAGTTGCGTGCGGTCAGACTGCAGCTCGAACTGCTTAAACCGGAGATGATCCTGGCCGAGCGCGGCATCCAATCGACCGTCATCCTGTTCGGCGGCGCCCGCATTCCCGAGCCCGGCGGCGAAGCCTGGGCGGCCAAGAACGAGACGCAGAAGAAGAACCTCGAGCAAAACAGCAAATATTACGAGGAGGCGCGCAAATTCGCCCGCCTCTGCTCACAGCAGTCGGCCACCTCGTACTATCGCGAATTCGTCGTGGTGACCGGCGGCGGGCCGGGTGTCATGGAGGCCGGCAATCGTGGCGCCGACGATGTTGGCGCGCCGTCGATCGGTCTCAACATCGTGCTGCCACACGAGCAGGCGCCAAACGCCTACGTGACGCCGGAACTCTGCTTCAACTTCCACTATTTCGCGGTCCGCAAGATGCATTTCGTCATGCGTGCCAAGGCCGTTGCGGTGTTTCCAGGCGGCTTCGGCACGATGGACGAGTTCTTCGAGACGCTGACCCTGATCCAGACCGGCCGCATGGAACGCGTGCCGGTCATTCTGTTCGGCAAGGCTTTCTGGGCAAAGGCGATCGACCTCGATTTCCTCGCCGAGCAAGGCACGATCACACCCGGCGATCAGGATATCATCGATTTCGTCGACACCGCTGACGAGGCCTGGGGGATCGTCAGCCGCTTCTATAAACTTTGACATGCAAGCAAGGACTTGAAGCGCGCCGGCTGCCTCAAGCAGGGACTTCCACGATCGCCGTGAGAAAGCTGGCGAGGTCGTCGGTGACGAAGTCCACATCGTCCTCGTTGGCCGGGTCGCGTTCCCAGATTTCCGAGAAGGTCGGCTCGAAATTGCGCGGCACCACCAGCACCGTAGTCATGCCCAGCGATTTCGGCACCGACAGGTTGCGGGCAAGATCTTCGAACATCACCGCATTTTGTCCGGTAACGGCGTGGAGTTCGGCAAATTTCTCATAGGATTGCCGCGCCGGCTTCGGGTTCAGTCCGGCTGCGACGATATCGAAAATATCATCGAAATGCTCGAGAATGCCCAACTGCCGCGCGGTGCGTTCGGCATGCCGGCGATCCCCGTTGGTGAAGATGAATTTACGGCCGGGAAGCTGGCGAATGGCGGTGCCTAGGACGGGATCTGGAACCAGCCAGGAATAATCGATGTCGTGCACTTTCTCGAGAAAATCGTCGGGGTCGATGCCGTGGCGCGTCATCAATCCGTTCAGCGTCGTGCCATATTCGCGGTAGAGCTCCTTTTGCAGCTTGCGTGCTTCCTCGCGCGGCAGCGTCAGCAATTCTCCGACGTAGGCGGTCATCTTCACATCGATCTGCGAGAACAGATTCGAATGATGCGGATAAAGCGTGTTGTCGAGATCGAACACCCAGTCGGTGACATGGGCAAAGCGGGCGGGGTCGGGAAGTGTCGTCATACGTCCTTATGGCACGAAACGATCTTTCTAACAGGAGGTTTATCCACAACCTATGCGCGCCCTGGGTGGTAAAAATGGCGCCATGATTAAAATCTTAAGCATCGCCGAAAGGTGACATTCAGCGCTTTGCTGGAACCAAGACGGACCAGTGGGAGCAAGCGATGAATCGCATATTTCTAAAGTCTGCCGCCATCGCTTTCGCCTCCGTCGCGGTCTCGCTTTTGCTGACGCTGATCGTCGTGCCGGCAATGGGGTTTCCGATCAATCGCACCATCTGGCTGACATCCACCGTGTGCCCGCTCGCGCTGGCCTGGAGTGTCGGCGCCTATACGTTCTGGCAGGGCGAAAGGTTGCAGACCGCGCATCGCGAGCTCGCCCGCGCCCATGCCCAACTCGCCGCCGCGCACAGGCGCTTGGCGGAAAAGGCGAGCCGCGACGACATGACCGGCATGCTCAACCGCGAAAGTTTCTTTGCCGCTCTCGACGGCTCCCGGCGCAAATCCGATCGCGGGGCATTGCTGATCGTCGATGCCGACCATTTCAAGACCATCAACGACAGCTACGGCCATCTGATCGGCGACGATGCGCTGCTCCTGATCGCAAATGCGATAGAGCGTGGCGTGCGCAGCGGCGACGTGCTTGGCCGCATCGGCGGCGAGGAATTCTGCGCCCTTCTGATTGGTGCCACCGAACACGAGGCCAGGCGCATCGCCGAGCGCATCCGGCGTGAAGTCGAGCGTATCCGTTTCCGGCCCGTCGACGAACGAACGGTTCCGCTGACAGTCAGTATTGGCGGCATCACCTGCGGCAGAGACGCCGCAGTGTCGGAGCTAATGCGCGCCGCCGACCAGCGGCTCTACGAGGCCAAGCATCGCGGCCGTAATCTGTCGATCATCGACCGCGATATTTCCGAAGCCGCCTGAGCTCGGCCCTAAGCCTTCTGCTGCATTCAACCGCGCCGCTGCCAGACTGTCAAAATCCGAAGATGGCGATGCGGAACAGCAGGGCGGCCGCCGCCAGCGCGACCAGAGCGATGCCAAGGCCAATGGGAGAGCCCCAGCCATACCACTCCATCGCCAGCTTGGCATATTTGAACTCCTCGGCCGGTGTGAGTGGGCCGCGCGTTGGGGTCTGATTCATATTTCACTCCTTGCAGGCTGCGACAGGCCTTGCCTTGCGCCTGATGCAGCATATTACTATAATAGCCATAATGTTAGGCAGATCGATAGTTAGATGATCGAAATAAATTCGTCAAGCATGAATCGGGCCGACATGAAGACCGCCATCAGCCTTGCCATTATGGGCTGGCAGGACGCGACGCAGGCTTATGACGAGGCAGTGGGCGATAGGCTTGGGCTGAGTATGGCGGAACGCCATTGCCTGGCGCTGCTCTATGGCGGCCCGCGATCGGCTGGCGAGGTCGCGGCCGCAACAGGGTTGACGCCGGCCGCGGTCACCGCGCTGATCGACCGGCTGGAGGCACGCGGCCTGCTGACACGAACGCGCAGCCTCGAGGACAGGCGCAAGGTGGTCATAGAGGCGACGGAACTCACACGAGAACTATCGACGCGCTATTATGGCGCGATCGCGCAGGAGGGGGAAAAGGTGATCGCCACATTCAGCGACACTGAGCTCGCCACGATCCTGCGCTTCGTTACGGCGTCCCTCGACCTTCAGCGCGACCAGCTGGCCCGGCTGAAGGCCGAGGCGTTGGAAATAACCGACAGCCTATAGGCTCGCCGGGTCGAGCGCTGGCTCGCCTTTGCGGCGCGCCACGATCGCCGCAAGATCGGCGGTCTCGAAAGCATCACGCAGGGCGTCGAACGACGGCAGCACGAAATAGGCACGCTGGAACTTGTCGATCTCGTAGCCGGTGCGCATTACGGTTTCCAGGTCGAAGGGGACATGGTGCGCCTCGCCGCCTTCGACCGCGAACTGAAGCTCCGTGAAGGATGACATCAGCCCGGCGCCGAAAGCCTTCAGCGGCTGGCCCGGCTCGCGTATCAGCCCGTATTCGACGGTGTACCAGTAAAGCCTGGTGATCATCTCGTCGCCGCCGAGCGCAATCACGTTATCGGCCTTTTTGCCATACATCTGCATGAAGTCGGCAAAGACCGGCTGCGTCAGGATCGGCACGTGACCGAAGAAATCGTGGAACATGTCGGGCTCGACAATGTAGTCGAGCTCCTTTTGGGTTCGCAGCCAGTTGGTGACCGGGAAGCGGCGGTTGGCGAGGTGGTCGAAGAACGGCTGGGCGGGGATGAGCCCCGGCACAGCGACGATCTCCCAGCCGGTGAGCTTGCGCAGCTTCTCGCTGACCGCACCGAAATCCGGGATCTTGTCGAGAAGGCCGAGCGCCGCAACGCCATCGAGATAGGAATGGTGGGCGAGCTTCCTGGTCAGCTTCGTCTGGCGGTCGCACAGCGTGCGCCACACCGCCTGTTCTTCGTCGCTATAATTGTAGCCCTGCGCCACGGTGAAATCGGCACGGCAGACCGAATAATCGCCGCGAAGGCCTCGCGCCGCGCATTCGCGGGCATAGTCGGCAACGTTCATTGTCATGGCTTGCTCTCCCTGGAAATCATGACCAGCCAATTGCCGGAAATTCTAGCCGGATGGCGCGAGGCAAATCAGCTTTGATGGTGGCTCAAACGCAGGGTTGGAGGTAAAAGGCTGCACGATCGAGCTTTGGGAGAGTGAAAATGCCTCAGTTTGACGAATTCGAGATCAAGATGCTCGACATCCTGCAGCGCGACGGGCGCAAGCCGGTCTCCGAATTGGCGCAGGAGATCGGCCTGTCGACGACACCTTGCGCGCGGCGCTTCGAGGCCCTTCAGCAGGCGGGCATCATAAAGGGCTTCGCTGCGGTGCTCAGCCGCCGCGCCGTCGGTCTGATGGTCGAGGTGTTCATCCAGGTGCGCCTCGTAACCCACAGCGACGGCTCGCCCGAAAACTTTATCGCCGCCGTGCAGCGCATGGACGAGGTGTCGTCGTGCTGGACGATGACTGGAGACTACGATTTCCTGCTGCATGTCATGGTGCCGTCGGTCGACGAACTCAATGCCTTCGTCATGCACCGGCTGATGCGGCTCGAAGGCGTGCGCGACGTACACACGCAGCTTGTGCTGCAGAACATCAAGGGGCCAGGCCATGTCCCGCTTGCACATCTCAGACGATAGGCATTTCTGCGGAAAAGCTGCACACGAACTGCTGAATCGAGCCAATCTCCAGAGCTAGATCGCCGACTACGACATGCGGACCGCCATTGCATAAGGTCCGCCATGAAAATCGTCCTGATCAATCCGCCACATACAGCTATCGGCAGCCGCGTGCCGGACGACCATCTGCCGCCGCTCGGTTTGCTGGCACTGGGCGGTCCGCTGATCGACGCGGGACATCAAGTGCGGCTTGTGGACGCCGAATTCGGGCCGATGGCGCTTGCCACGCTGGTCCGGGACGCCTTGAGCGATCATCCCCACTGCATTCTGATCGGCCATTCCGGCTCGACCTCTGCACATCCGACAGCCTTGCTGATCGCCGGCATGGTCAAGGACATCGAGCCAGCGACAATCCTGATCTATGGCGGCGTGTTTCCGACCTATCATTGGCGCGACATACTGGCTGAAACGAATGTCTTCGACTTCATCGTGCGCGGCGAGGGCGAGGCGACCATCGTCGCGCTGGTCGAAGCGCTGGAGAAACGCAAGCCGCTCTCGGACGTGGCGGGCATCGCCTTTCCTGACGATTTGCGGCGGCCCTTCGCCACCAAGCCGGCAAGGACGATCGCCAACCTCGACGACTATCGCGTCGGCTGGGAACTGATCGATGTCAGCCGCTACAGCTATTGGGGAGGCAAGCGCGCGCTGGTCATGCAGTTCTCGCGAAGCTGTCCGCATCTGTGCAACTATTGCGGCCAGCGCGGCTTCTGGACGCGCTGGCGGCACCGCGACCCCGTGAAGTTCGCGCGGGAGATTGCCTGGCTATACCGCGAGCATGGCGTCGAGCTGATCAACCTTGCCGACGAGAACCCGACGTCGTCCAAAAAAGCCTGGCGCGCCTTTCTCGATGCGATGATCGCCGAGAATGTGCCGGTGCTGATCGTCGGCTCCACCCGCGCCGACGACATCGTCCGCGACGCCGAGAGTCTGCATCTTTATCGCCAGGCCGGCGTCATCCGCTGGCTGCTTGGCATGGAAAACACCGACGAGCAGACGCTTGCATTGATCCGCAAGGGCGGCAGCACCTCATCCGACCGCGAGGCGATACGGCTGCTGCGCCTCAACGGCATCTTGTCGATGGCGACCTGGGTGGCCGGTTTCGAGGACGAAGGCTTGCGCGACCTCTGGCGCGGCTTCCGCCAGCTGATCGCTTATGACCCCGACCAGATCCAGGCGCTCTATGTGACGCCGCATCGCTGGACGCCGTTCTTCAGGATTGCCAGGGACCGCAAGGTGATCCAGCTGGACGCCCGCCTGTGGGACTACAAGCACCAGGTCCTGCGGATGACCCGCCTCAAGCCGTGGATGCTGTTCTTCGCCGTCAAGCTGATCGAACTGGCGGTGCAGTCGCGGCCCAAGGCCTTGGCGCGCATCCTGTTCCACAAGGATCCGGAGCAACGACATTCGATGCGCTGGTACACCAGAATGGGCCGCCGCGTCTGGTTTCGCGAAGTCTGGGGCTTTCTGGTCCGCGACCGCCGCCTCAAAAATGGCCCGACGCTCGCCGAATTCTGGGGCGCGCCGCAAGACGAGGACGAGGAATCGATGGTTGTCGAACGCCTGCCGCGTAAGTCCGTGACCGCTATTTCGCCAAACGCTTGAGCCTCTCAGACACCCGGCCTCACGGCACGATCAGCGTGCCGGCGCCGTGTTCGGTGAACAGCTCGAGCAGCACCGCATGCGGCGTCTTGCCGTTGAGGATGACGACGCCTGCGACGCCGCGCTCGATTGCCTCGATGCAGGTCTCGACTTTGGGGATCATGCCGCCCGAGACAGTGCCGTCCTTGATCAGGGCCTTGGCCTCGGCCACGGTCAGCTCGTCGATCAGCTTCTTGTCCTTGTCGAGCACGCCGGGCACGTCGGTAAGGAACAGCAGGCGCGTCGCCTGGCAGGCGCCGGCGATGGCGCCGGCAAAAGTGTCGGCGTTGATGTTGTAGGTATGGCCGTCGCGGCCGGGCGCCACCGGCGCCAGCACCGGGATCATTTCGGACCGCGCCAGGAGGTCGAGCAATGTGCGGTCGACCTCGACAGGCTCACCAACGAAGCCCAGGTCGAGCACCCGCTCGATGTTGGAATCCGGATCGATCATGGTCTTGCGCGCCTTTTCGGCAAACACCATGTTGCCGTCCTTGCCGCACAGCCCGATCGCCCACTCGCCTTCGGCATTGATCAGCGCGACGATCTCCTTGTTGATCGACCCGGCCAGCACCATCTCGACAATCTCGACGGTTTTCTGGTCGGTGACGCGCAAGCCGCCCTCGAATTTGGATTCGATGCCCATCTTGGCGAGCATGGCGCCGATCTGCGGCCCGCCGCCATGCACGACGATCGGGTTGACGCCGGATTGTTTCAAAAGTGCGATGTCGCGGGCGAAAGCCTTGCCGAGCGCGATGTCGCCCATCGCGTGGCCGCCATATTTCACCACGACCGTCTTGTTCTCGTAGCGCTGCATGTAGGGCAGCGCCCTTGAAAGCAGCGCGGCCTGCATTTCGGCGGTGGCGGCGACATCCGTCATCGGCGTGGTTCCCAGCTTGGCATGAACGGCGGCGTCTTAGCGGGAATTGGACGACGGGGCAAACGGCTTTGCTGTCACGATCGATCAAATCACCGCCTATGCCGGCCGCTGCAGCGGCGCCCGTCGGCCCAGCCAGCCCGAGATCCTTTCCATCTGCGCGGCGAACGACAAAAGCGTTTCCTCGTCGCCGGGGCGGCCGGCGGCCTGGACGCCGAGCGGCAGGCCGGCATCGGTGACGTAAACCGGAAGCGTGATCGACGGTTGCCCGCTGACGTTCTGGATCGCCGGCCAGTGGGTGAACCACAGGCTCTTGTCCATCAGCTGGCCGAATAGCGGCTTGAACTTCAGCAGGCCGGCGAGGCGCAGTCTGTCCAGGACATTCTCGATGAATTCGTCGGCGCCTTTCGGGTCCATGGTGCCGCAGGCGAGCGGCGGGTGCGCGATGACAGGCATCAGCACTGCATCATAGTGCGCGGTTTCGGTGATAAGCTGGCGCGAGGTTGCGTGCAGCCGCTGCAGGCCGGCATAGATTTCGCCGGCCGAGAGGATTTCACCGAACCGGCTCATCACGCGCGTGGCGCGTTCGATGTCGCCTGAGATGGAGCGGCCGACGCGCAAGGCCTCGCCACGCATCGTGCCGGCCACCGCCGCGGCGACGGTTCTGGCGAAATCGGCGATGAAATCACGATCGATATAGGGCAGGTCGATCTCCTCGACGCCGTGCCCGCCTTCGCGCGCCAGCGCAATCGCCGCATCCAGAGCTTTCAACGTCTCTTCGGATATCGGCAAGCCGAGCGGCGATTTTCGATAGAAGGCGAGCTTGAGCTTGCCCGGATCGCGCCCGGCGGCCGCAGTGAAACTGCCGTTCGGCGAGGGTGCCGCGTAGGGCGACAGCGGGTCGGGCCCGTGGGTCAGGTCGAGCAGCAGGGCCGTATCGCGCACGGAGCGGGCCAACGCATGGTCGACGACGAAGCCGTACCAGCTTTCGGTGACGAGCGGCGTCAAGGGTACGCGGCCGCGCGAGGTTTTCAGCCCGACCAGCCCGGTGCAAGCGGCAGGCACCCTGATCGAGCCGCCGCCATCCGAGGCATGCGCCACCGGCACGACGCCGGCCGCGACCAGCGCAGCCGCACCGCCCGAGGAACCGCCGGTCGTATGCGCGGTGTTCCATGGATTGCGGGTGACGCCGTAAGCCACCGACTCGGTCACCAGCCTCAGCCCGTGTTCGGGTGCGGTGCTGGTGGCGATCGGGATCAGGCCGGCAGCCAGATAGCGTTCCGTCATCACCGAACTGAAATCGGGGGTGAAGGCCGGGATGCGGCTGCCGCCATGCGTCGGCACGCCTTTCATGGCGATGCCGAGGTCCTTCAGCGCAAAGGGCACTCCGGCAAGCGGCAGCTTGTGGTCGACGGTTTTCGCTCGCGCCCGCGCCGCCTCAAAAAGCGGTTCGGCGATGGCGTTGATCTCCGGCAGGGTGGCCTCGGCCCGGGCGATCGCCGCATCGACGAGATCTTGCGGTGTGATCTCTCCCTTGTGCACGAGTGCGGCCTGGCCGGTTGCGTCATGCTCCCACAGAACCCGCTCAATCGACATGGTCGCCCTCCCGCTCATTGCAAGCTAGCGGGCGGCGATTTCATTGGCAATCGACGCTGGCGCTGCCGGTGCGCAAGACCATTTCAGTCGTTGCAAATACATTACAATCGCCTAATTTGGCGGCGAATGACGCCGCAGGACATCAGCAACCTGATTGTCCGGACTTCGATGAAGGACCGGGCTGCGTTCGATCTGCTCTACCGGCAGACCAGCGCGAAACTTTTCGGCGTCTGCCTTCGTGTATTGAAGGATCGGGGAGATGCTGAAGAAGCGCTTCAAGAGGTCTTCGTCAAGATATGGACGAAGGCGGACCGTTTCGCCGTTTCGGATCTGAGCCCGATCTCCTGGCTGGTGGCCATTGCGCGCAATCATGCGATCGATCGGATCAGGGCGCGGCGAGAGCCTGCCGCCTATATCGATGCCGCGCTCGACGTGGCCGATCCGGCGCCGGGGCCGGAGGCCATGGCCGTGGCGGGCGGTGAGTCCGAACGCATCTACCATTGTCTCGAGGAATTGGAGAAGGACCGGGCGGCGGCCGTCCGGGGCGCCTATCTGGATGGCAAAAGCTATGCCGAACTGGCGGAGCGCTATGGCGTACCGCTGAACACGATGCGGACCTGGCTGCGGCGCAGCCTGTTGAAACTGAGAGAATGCCTGGAAAGATGACGCTGGCTGACGACAATGGACCGGAACGTGGGGGCGACGACCTGTTCGCCGCCGAATACGTTCTTGGCGTTCTGGCCGCCGATGAACGCGAGATCGCGTCGCGCCGCATCGATGCGGACGCCGCCTTCGCGCGCCTTGTCGATGCCTGGGAGGCGCATCTTTCGCCGATGGCCGCCGCCTATCCGGAGACAGAGCCTCCGATCAGGGTCAAGGAAGCATTGGACCGCCGGCTTTTCGCTGCAGAGCCGCGCGCCGGCCTGTGGTCGAGCCTTGGCTTCTGGCGCGGTCTTGCCGCCGCCGCCATTGCGGCGCTGGCGATCTACATCGCCGTGCCTTACCTCCGCCCGTCCATCGAACCGCCGCAGGCGCGGCTTGTCGCCTCGCTGGCGGCCGAAGGCAGCGACGTCAAATATCTCGTCGTCTACGATGCCGCCCGTCACGAGGTCGGTCTTTCCCACGTTTCCGGCGAGCGGGCCGCCGGCAAGGACTTCGAGCTGTGGATGATCGAAGGTAAGAAGGCGCCGGTGTCGATGGGCGTCATCCCGGCCGGTGCGACCGCGCATTTGCCCATCCCGCCCGCCGTCCAGGAGAAATTGGCGCAAGGCGCCGTGCTTGCGGTCAGCGTTGAGCCTGCCGGCGGTTCACCGACCGGCCAGCCGACTGGACCGGTGGTCGCAGCGGGCGATCTGAAGAGCATCTGACCGCTTCTCATCTCCGGAAGCAGACCTGAAATCTATCTCCCGTGATTTAAACGCCTGCAAAGCTTGTTAGCGGCTGTCGATCCGCGCCGGGCAAATTGCAGCGACAAATATTTTTTTGCGGAGAGGGCGAAACTCCAGCATTTCTATCGCGTATCTCCTTGCGTTCCCAAATGAGGGGAACGATAACCAGAGGAGATTGAAATCATGCGTAAATTCGCCACCCTTTTGCTTGCCGGCACGGTCGCCATTTCCGCGCTCGCCACCATTGCCTATGCTCAAAATCCGATGGTCGGCGGCGCCGCCATGTATGCCCAGAAAAACATCGTCGAAAATGCTGTCAACTCGAAGGACCACACGACGCTGGTCGCTGCCGTCAAGGCAGGCGGCCTGGTCGATACGCTGCAAAGCGCTGGCCCCTTCACTGTGTTCGCGCCGACCAACGAGGCCTTTGCGGCACTTCCAGCCGGCACGGTGGAGACGCTGCTCAGGCCTGAAAACAAGGACAAGCTCGTCAAGATCCTGACTTGCCATGTCATCGGCGCCAAAGCGATGGCCGCCGACGTCGCCAAGATGGTCAAGAACGACGGCGGCACCCACAAGGTCAAGACGGTCGGTGGTTGCGAACTGTCGCTCAAGGCCGACGGCGGCAAGGTCACCGTGACCGACGAGAACGGCAACGTCGCCAATGTGACGATCGCCGATGTCGAGCAGTCCAACGGCGTCATCCACGTCGTCGACAAGGTTCTCCTGCCGAAGATGTAACAAACGCACGCTGCCGGCGAAGATATCGCTAAGGGCCTCCCTGCGCACACTCCGCGCCGTTCACGCAAGATGTGGATAGGCGCGGAGTCCCGCTTTGAGGACAGCGATCGTCACCGGCTTTTGATTTCCGTGTGGCGGTCGAATTTGGCACAAGCAATGACAGGAGGAATGGCCATGAACCGTCGCGAGCTTCTTTTGAGTGGTGCGGCAGCCATTGGCGTTGTCGCAGGCGCCACCGCGCTGCGCATGGGCGGAGCCCAGGATGCACGCGCGGCTGAGACTTTCGAGGTTACCAAGACCGAAGCCGAGTGGCGCGCCATCCTGTCCGACGCGGCCTTCAATGTGCTGCGCAAGGAGGGCACGGAATACCCGGGCACCAGTCCGCTGCTCAACGAGCACCGCAAAGGCATCTTCGCTTGCGCCGGCTGCGGCCTGCCGGTCTATTCGTCAGAGACCAAGTTCGATTCCGGTACAGGCTGGCCGAGCTTCTGGCAGGAAATCCCGAATTCCGTCGGCAAGACCGTGGACAGGTCTTTGGGCATGACCCGCACGGAGGTCCATTGTCGCCGCTGCGGCGGCCATCTCGGCCACGTATTCGACGACGGTCCGCCGCCGACCGGGTTGCGACACTGCATCAATGGCGTTGCCTTGACCTTCAAGCCGGCGACGGCGTGAGGACGGCTGCGACCCTGACTTTGTCGGAGCGCGAGAGGACTTCGTAATGGTTGATTTTGCGCATGACCCCGAAAATCGCTTTTCGGGGTCATGCGCGAGGGCGCCAGGCGGGGGATCCAGCGCGCCTCAATGGCCTCCGCCACCGCCGCCCTGAGCGGCTGGCTTGCGGATCACCAGGGTGAATAGCCCAAGCGTCGCGAACAAAACCGTCAGCATGAAGAATACGTCCATGAACGACAGCAGCGACGCCTGCTGCTGGACCATGCCTGACAGTTTGGAGATGGCCGCCTTGGAGGCGTCGAGCCCGGCGGTCTGCTCGAAGTTGAGCGTCATGTTCTGCAGCTTCTGCTGCGCAGCGGCACTTCCCCATTGCACGTGCTCGGAGAGCCTGGCGTAGTGGAAGGCATTGCGGTCGATCAGCACGGTGTTGATGACTGCCAGGCCGACGGCGCCGCCGAGATTGCGGGTCAGGTTGAACAGGCCAGACGCATTCTTCAGCCGCTCAGGCGGCAAGGTTCCGAGCGCAATGTTGTTGATCGGCACCATGCAAAGCATCATCGAGCAGCCGCGCAGGATCTGCGGGATAAGCAGTTCATAGAAATCCCAGTCGGCGGTAAGATGGGTCATCCACCAGGTCCCCGTGGCGAAGCCGAAGAAGCCGATCATCATCATGATGCGCGGGTCCATCTTGTTCGACAGGATGCCGGAGATGGGCGCAGTGAAGAACATGGCCAGGCCGCTGACGAACAGCGCCTCGCCGATCATCATCGAATCGTAGCCGCGGATCCGCCCCAGGAACACCGGATAAAGATAGGTCAGACCGTAGAGGCCGATGCCGACGACGAAGGAGAACAACGAGCCGAAGGCAAAATTGATATTGCTGAAAGCCCTCAGATCGACAATCGGCTCCTCGGCGGTGAACACGCGCCAGAAGAATAGCACCGCGCCGAAGGTCATGATGACGGCGCAGATGAACACCGCCTGATCCTGCAGCCAGTCGTTGTTGGGACCTTCCTCCAGCACATATTCCATGCAGCCCAGGAAGGCGGCCATGCCGGCAAGCCCCCACCAGTCGAACTTGCTGAACAGCTTGAGATTGGGTTTGTCGAAGTCGATCAGCGACCAGGCAGCCGTCGTCACCAGAATGCCGGGCACGACGTTGACCAGGAACAGCCAGTGCCAGGACATGGCATGGCTGATATAGCCGCCGACGGTCGGGCCGATGGTTGGCGCCAGCGTCGCCACCAGGCCGATCATCGGCGAGACGATGGCGCGACGCGACGGCGGGAAGATGGTGAAGGCGGCTGCAAAGACGCTCGGGATCATGCCGCCGCCGATGAAGCCCTGCACGGCGCGGTAGACGATCATCTGGTCGATATTGGTTGCGGTCGCCGCCAGCGCGCTGGCCGCGGTGAAACCTGCCGCCGAGATTGTGAACAGCACCCGCGTCGACAGCATCCGGCTGAGGAAGCCCGACAGCGGGATCATCACCACCTCGGCAATCAGATACGCCGTCTGCACCCACGGAATCTCGTCCGAACTGGCGCTGAGGCCCGCCTGGATCTCGGCCAGCGAGGCCGAGACGATCTGGATGTCCAGGATGGCCATGAACATGCCGAACACCATTGCCAGGAAGGCGATGACGCGGCGCGTCGAGATGTGGTCGACCGGCACCGGTATGGCTGGCGCCGGCGCCGATCCTGCAGTTAGGGTTGCGGTCGCCATGACCCTTGCTCCCGGTTCCGCTTTACTTCGATGCGGAAGGCGCGGTGCGGCTGTCGACGGCGACGACGACGCTCAGGCCGGCGCGCAGCTTGCCCGTCTTCAGCACATCCGCGGGCACGTCTATGCGAACTGGAACGCGTTGCACCACCTTGGTGAAATTGCCGGTGGCGTTTTCCGGCGGCAGCAGCGAGAACACTGCTCCCGAAGCCGGGGCCAGCGACGACACGGTACCCTCGATGTCCTGACCGTCGATCGCGTCGACCGACACTCTGACCTTTTCACCAGGCACCAGCCGGGCAAGCTGGGTCTCCTTGAAGTTGGCAACGATGTAGAGCTTGTCCATTGGCACGACGACGGCGAGCTTCTGTCCGGGGCTGATCAGGTCGCCCTGCTCGACCGAGCGGTTGCCGACCACGCCGTCATAGGGTGCGCGCAGCACGGTGAAGGACAGATCCCGCACCGCCTTGTCGTGGGCAAGCTGCAGCGAGCCCAGCGTGCTTGCCGATTCCGCCCGCTGCGCCTGGAGCACGCCGATATTCGCCTGAGCCGCCGCGATCTGCGCGTCGGCGCCGGCTAGTGCGGCATTGGCTTGCTCGACCGCCGTCTGGGCATCGTCCAACTGGGCCTGGGTACCGACGCGGGTCTTGAGCAACTGGGCGGCACGAACCTGAGCTCGCTTCGCATTATCGGCCGCGGCCTGGTCGGCCGTCTTCTGCGCCTGCGCCTGCTTGAGCGAGGCGCGTGCCGCCTCGGTCTGGGCATCGATGCGGTCGAGCGTCTTGCTCAACGTGGCGATCTGCGCCTCCGCCTGAGCAACGGCTATCTTGTAGTCACCGTCATCGACGATCAGCAGCGGGTCGCCGGCCTTCACCTGCTGGTTCTCGGTCACTTTGACCTGATCGACATAACCCGAGATTTTTGGCGAGATGAACGCCGTGTCGGCCTGGACATAGGCATCGTCAGTCGTGATCATGAAGCGCCCGTCAGTCCAGTAATCATAGCCATACCAGGCGCCGGCGCCTAGCAGGGCCAGGCCGATGATGGGCAACAACATCGAGCGCATCGACCGCTTCTTCTTGGCGGGAGCCAGCGGGGTGACGTCGGCGGGCTTGAGAGGGGTTTCCGGCGCTTCGATCGCAGGCTGGACCTTGGCATTGGGGAAGGGGCGGACTTCGGCACTGGTGGGCGCGTTCGAGGACATGATATCTCTCTAAATTAACTGGCGCTGAATTTTGTCAGACTGAACCGTTCGGTTCGATCTCGACGTTGACTTAGCGCTTAAAGAGGACCATATCAAGAGCAATCGAACCGGATGGTTCGAATTATTTTACGAGGTGTGACATTATGGCCGAAGCCCCCAAGGCCGCTCCTTTGCCTGATTCAGGCCCATTGCCCGGCGCTGGCAAGGACCAGTGCGATCTGCTGGACAGCCTGCCGCGCGGCCGCCCGGCCGCGGGTCAAGACCCGGTCAAGCGCAGCCAGATCATCGACGGTGCGCGCCGTGTCTTCATCGAAAAGGGCTTCGAAGCCGCGTCGATGAACGACATTACGCGCGAGGCCGGCGTGTCCAAGGGCACCATCTATGTCTACTTCGCCAACAAGGAAGAGCTCTTCGAAGCGCTGATCGAGGAAGAGCGCGGCACGATTTTCAAGAACATGTACGAGGTGCTCGATCAGATCGGCGACCTTCGCCAGACGTTGGTGAAGTTCGGCATCGTGCTGTCCATGAAGATCACTTCGGCGAGGGTCATCCTGGCGCAGCGGACGGTGATCGGCGCCTCGGAACGCATCCCGGAGCTTGGTGCCCGGTTCTACGAACGCGGCCCGAAGCGTGGCCATGACAGGGTCGTCGTTTTCCTCAACATGGCTATCGAACGCGGCCTGCTGAAGATCGACGACGTCGAGCTTGCCGCCTATCAGTTCACCGAGCTGTGTCTGGCCGGTCTTTTCCGCCAGTGCATTTTCGCCTATCGCACCAAGGCGCCAAGTGTGGCCGAGATCGAACACATCGTCAGGTCGGGCGTCGATGTGTTCCTGAAGGCCTACGGCACCGAACAGCTTGCAGAGCAGGAACGGGCCTCCAGCCCCGCCTGACAGGCTGCCAGGGTCGGTGGCCTATCCGCCATTGGCGGCGAGCACGATGGCCGCACGCAATTCCTCGAGGCCCTCGCTCTTTTCCGACGACGTGGCGAGCACGAAGGGGAAGGCCGCCGGGCGTTTCTTGATCTTCTGGAGCGTTTCCTCGACCAGTCGCGGTACCCCCGCCGCCTTGATCTTGTCGGTCTTGGTCAGCACGATCTGATACGACACCGCCACCTTGTCGAGCAGCGACAGCACCTCGTCGTCCTTGGCCTTGATGCCATGGCGGGCATCGATCAGCACGTAGACGCGCTTCAGCGTCACCCGGCCCTTCAGATAGTCGAACACGAGCTTCGTCCACTCGTCGACCTTTTCCTTCGGTGCCGTGGCGTAGCCATAGCCTGGCATGTCGACCAGCGCCATCGGCGGCAGATCGGCGCCTTCTCCCGAAAATCCGCCAGGCACGAAATAGTTGAGCTCTTGCGTCCTGCCCGGCGTGTTGGAGGTGCGCGCCAGCCCCTTCTGGTTGACCAGCGCGTTGATCAGCGACGATTTGCCGACATTGGAGCGGCCCGCAAAGGCGATCTCGGGCGGACCCTCCGGCGGCAGGAATTTCATTGCCGGCACGCCGCGGATGAATATCCAGGCTCGCGTGAACAATTCGATGCCGATCGTGGTCTTGTTCAACGCGTTCAAACCGCTGCCTCCAGAAGAAAAATGTTGCTGCCACGAATGGCATTGAGATTGCGGCTGATCTTTTCTACCGGCCAGTGCCACCACGCCAGCGCCAGCAGCCGCCGGATGGTCCTGTCATCGAAGCGCATCTTCACCACCTTCGACGGATTGCCGGCGACGATCGCATAGGCCGGCACATCGTGCGTCACCACCGACTTTGCCGCGACGATGGCACCGTCGCCGATCTTCACGCCGGGCAGCATAACCGCTTCCATGCCGATCCAGACGTCGTTGCCGACGATTGTGTCGCCACGCACCTCCTTCGACCATGTCGCCGGGTCGAAACCTTCCTCCCAGCCGTGACCAAAGATGTTGAACGGATAGGTCGAAAAGCCGGACATGGCGTGATTGGCGCCGTTCATGATGAAGCGCGCGCCTTCGGCAATGGCGCAGAACTTGCCGATGATCAGCCTGTCGCCGATGAACGGATAATGATGCAGCACGCATTTTTCGGCGAATTTGTCGGGTCCGTCAGGGTCGTCATAATAGGTAAAGTCGCCGATCTCGATATTCGGCGCCGTCACCAGCGGTTTCAGAAAGCCGACGCGTGTGTGCAACGGGATCGGATGCTTGATCGATGGATTGGGTCCGGTCATATCGAGCTCCGTCGGGCAACTGCCAGCCAGGTCAAAATAGCGCGATCCGTCCGGCAGTACCAATCGCTTAATCCAGGCGGGCAGCTTGTGCAAAAAGCCCCGGACGAACCGGGGCTTTTGGTTTCGCATCCTAGGAGCGCCGGCTATTCCGCCGGCGACGGTTTCTTGCGGAACAGCGCGACCAGATTGTCCCACAATTCGATCTTGGCGCCTTGCCGCTTCATGATCACGCCCTGCTGCAGGATCGACAGCGTGTTGTTCCAGGCCCAGTAGATGACGAGGCCGGCCGGAAAACCCGCCATCATGAAGGTGAAGATCACGGGCATCCACGTGAAGATCGCCGCCTGCGTCGGGTCCGGCGGCGTCGGGTTCATGCGCATCTGCAGGAACATCGTCACGCCCATGATCAGCGGCCAGACGCCGATCATCAGCATGTGCGGCAAGGTAACGGGGATCAGCCCGAACAGGTTGAAAATCGATGTCGGGTCCGGCGCCGCCAGATCCTGGATCCAGCCGAAGAACGGCGCGTGCCGCATCTCGATGGTGATGTAGAGCACCTTGTAGAGCGAGAAGAACACCGGGATCTGCAATGCCACCGGCCAGCAGCCGGCGAGCGGATTGATCTTCTCGGTCTTGTAGAGCTCCATCATCGCCTGCTGCTGCTTCATCTTGTCGTCCGCGTATTTCTCGCGGATCTCGAGCATCTTGGGCTGCACCTTCTTCATGTTCGCCATCGACGCATAGGACTTGTTGGCGAGCGGGAAGAACAGCGCCTTGACGATGACGGTGGTGGCAAGGATCGCCAGGCCGAAATTGCCGAAGAATTTGTAGAGCGTGTCGATCAGCCAGAACATCGGCTTGGTGATGAAATAGAACCAGCCCCAGTCGATCAGCAGGTCGAACTGGCGGATATGACGGTCCTTTTCATAGGCGTTGATCGTCGAAACTTCCTTGGCGCCGGCGAATATCTCCGACTCCACGGTCGTCGATTGCCCGGGAGCGATCGTGACCGGATCGGACAGGAAATCGGACTGGTAGCTGTGCGGATGGGGCCCGCTCTTGAACTCGAAATAAGAGAATTTGGGCTGAAATTCGCGGCCGCTCGGCGGCACCAGGGTCACCGCCCAGTATTTATCGGTGATGCCGAGCCAGCCGTCGGTCGACTTGCCTGGCTTGAATTCTCTCTCCGATTCGACCTTGGAGTATTTGTATTCTTGTAGGCCTTCGCTGCCGGTAACACCGATCAGGCCCTCGTGCAGCACATAAGTGCTGGCGATAGCCGGCTTGTCGAAACGGGTGACGCGGCCATAGTTCGACAACGTCGCGGGTGCCGAGCCCCCATTCTGGACCGTGTCGGACACGGTGAACATATATTGGCTGTCGACAGAGAAGGTGCGCTTGAAGGTCAGGCCCTTGTCATTGGTGAAGGTCAGCGTGACCGGCGTCGCTGGCGTCAGAGTCGCATTGCCGTCGGTCTGCCAGACCGTGTCAGGGCCGGGCAGCCTGCCCACATCCGGCGTGCCGGAAAAGCCGATCTCGGCGAAATAGCCGTTCGGCAGGGACGCCGGGTTGAGCAACGCGATCTCGGGCGAAGTCTTGTCGACCGTCTCTGTGTAGTGCTTGAGCCGGAGGTCGTCGAGGCGCGCACCGGTGAGGTTGATCGAGCCTTCGAGGCTCGGCGTGTCGATCTTGACGCGGCTGGTCGAGGCAATCGCCTGGTCGCGGCCGGCCGCGGTGACGGCTTCGCCGCCAGGCGCGTTCGGAATGGCGCCCGGCTGCACCGGTGTTTCGCTGGCGCCCGGGCTGGTGCCTTGGGCGGCCTTCTTCTGCTCCGCCACGCGCTGCTCTTCGATGCGGGCGGCTTCGCGCTGCATCTCGCTGCGCGGCATCACATAGAAATATTGCCAAAGCGCCAGGATCAGCACCGACAGTGCGATGGTGATGAAGAAGTTGCGGTTGTTTTCCATCGAAGCCCTTGGCCTATCGTGTTCCACGCAATCTGCGGGAGAGTTCGGCCTTCAACTGGCCGAACGGAGTGGTAAGCACGTCTTCGCGCCCGACGATGACATAATCATTGCCGGGCGCCATGTCATCGGCGGCATGCGTGCGCACGGCCTCTCTGAGCCGCCGCCGGATGCGGTTGCGAACGACGGCGTTGCCGACCTTCCTGGTGACGGTGTAGCCGACGCGCGGCGCCTCGCTGTCGCCGCGGCCCAGGACCTCGACGAGGAAAAGCCGCCCGCGGCGCTTTTCGCCGCGGCGGACAGCCAGGAATTCCGCGCGCTTCAGAAGCCGCTTGGGATGGGCACCCGTTGGCTTGCCGGTTGCGGGCAACGATCTTGTCTCTCGCTTGGTGCTCAGGCGCTGAGACGCTTGCGGCCGCGGTTGCGGCGGGCTGCGACGACGCCGCGGCCACCTTTGGTGGCCATGCGGGCGCGGAAACCGTGCCTGCGTTTGCGGACGAGTTTGGACGGCTGGTAAGTACGCTTCATTTGTTTAAATACCGCGGGGTGCGGCCCTTCTTGATTCTGTCACTTTGTAACAGGAGCTTTGCCGGGCCGGTTTTGGCGCGATCGAAACCGCGCCGGGACGAATGGCCCGAGCGTGAGCGGGCTTATAGAAAGAAGGGTTTTGGAAGTCAATCCAGGGTGTCGGGCCGGCGTTGTCGGACCGGCAGGGAAGTCCTTGCGGCCCTTTGTCCGGCTTCGACCAAGGATGAATTTGGCAAAAAAGCCGCAATCGCCTAATCTTGCCCGATCAAGCGATCGTGAAGACGAGCAGTCCCTAAGACAAGCAGCCGTGATGACAGGCAGCCGTGACGACGAGCATGAGTGAAGTCCCAGCAACCGACGAAAGCATCGCCCAGGCGAAGGCCGCCACCCGCAGGGTGCCGCTGGCGCGCGGCCTGTCGACCAAGCTGCTGCTGCTCACCATCGTCTTCGTGCTCTTGGCCGAAATCCTCATCTTCGTGCCCTGGATCGCCAGCTACAGGCTGAGCTGGCTGAAGGAGAGGCTGAGCACCGCCGCCGCGGTTTCCATCGTCCTGGTGCAGGGCGAACCTGCCTCGCTGTCGCGTGCCGCCCAGAACGACGTACTGATGGCGATCGGCGCCAAGGCGATCGCCGTGCGCGACGGCGGCGTCTCGCGGCTGCTGGTCGTGGCCGAAATGCCGCCGCAGGTCGACGAGCATATCGATATCGCCAATGTCGGCATGATCGAGGGTATGACCGGCGCGCTGGACACGCTGTTTTTCGGCGGCAAGCGGATGCTGCGCGTTTTCGGGCCGGTCGGCGACAGCGACAAAGAATTCGAGCTGATCATGCCCGACCACCGCCTGCGCAATGCCATGCTGATCTATTCGCGCAACGTCGCCTTCGTCTCGCTGCTGATCTCGCTGTTCACCGCCATGCTGGTCTACGCCGCGATAGACCTGATCATGATCGGCCCGATCAGGACGATGACACGCTCGATGCTGTCCTTTTCCGAGGCGCCCGACGACCCCGGTCGCATCATTCACCCCGCCGCCCGGGCCGACGAGATCGGCGTCGCCGAACGCGAGCTGTCGCAGATGCAGGAGCGGCTGCAGAAGATGCTGACCGAGCAGAAGCACCTGGCCGATCTCGGCCTGGCCGTGTCGAAGATCAACCACGATATGCGCAACATCCTCGCCTCGGCGCAGCTCATGTCGGACCGCCTGCGCCAGGTCAAGGACCCGACCGTGCAGGCCTTCGCGCCAAAACTGCTGCGCGCGCTCGACCGTGCGGTGTCCTACTCGGAGGGCGTGCTGGCCTATGGCCGCACCCAGGAGCCGCCGCCGTCGCGCCGCAGGCTGCGGCTGCGCCAGCTGGTCGAAGACGTCCAGGGCCTGCTCGACATCGAATGCGGCATCGAATTCGTCAACGCCGTCGACCCGGTGCTCGAGGTCGATGCCGATTCCGACCAGCTGTTCCGCGTGCTCACCAATCTTAGCCGCAACGCCGTGCAGGCGATGGCGGCGGACACCGAGAGCGCCGTGGTGCGCCGCCTGACCATATCGGCCGAGCGCATCGGCAGCGTCAGCCGCATCGTCGTCACCGACACCGGCCCCGGCCTGCCGCCTAAGGCGCGCGAAAACCTGTTCGCGGCATTTCGCGGCTCGGCCCGCAGCGGCGGCACCGGCCTTGGCCTGGCGATCGCCCATGAATTGATCCGCGCCCATGGCGGCACGGTGGAGCTGGTCGAATCGATCGGCGGCCGCACCACATTCGCCGTCACCATTCCCGACCAGCCGGTCCGGCTCGACCAGGCCCGCAATGGGCTGCGCCGCCCGGCGTAACGAACCGTTTCGTTACGGATCGTTTCAATCACCAAGGGTTGGTCCCGAGACCACGAGCCATCGGCTCGGCCGCCGTGCAACGGCTCGTTTCGTTACGGACCGTTCCGATTGGCAAATGACCGGTCCAAGACGACGACCTATCGGCTCGGCCGCCGCGTGACGCGATCTTGCCTTCGCCGGCCGGCGCATGACGGCAAAACATGACGGCAAAACTTTTGGCCAGGATCGGCTTGCTTTTCGCAAATTCAGTCGCTAGGGAACAGCTCACATTCGCGGCCGGTCGCCAGGATCGGATCGCGGGGCTATGCAAAGCATGGCCTGTTGCGCGCCCGTAGCTCAGCTGGATAGAGCACCAGACTACGAATCTGGGGGTCAGGAGTTCGAATCTCTTCGGGCGCGCCAATAAACTCATGCCTACCCCGGGGAACATAAGTAACAGAATCTACCACCGGTGGCCGGAAAGTCGCGAGGGCTGAGCGCCATCCATGCCAAAAAGGGGATCGTCAGCTAATGCTGCTCAGTCGGCCTGCTTAATCTCCGGGCCCGGTTCAGTCGGCGGGCCTGGCGTGCAATCCTGGCCGGTGCATTCCTGCACCGGATCCTTCGCCGGCGGCAGACAATTTTGGCCTTCACAATGAACGGGCGGCTGCGCTGTTGCGGCTTTATTGTTCTGCGGCACAGGCCGATCCTCAGCGCGAACGGCCGGTATTCCAAGGTCGATCACGGCCGTGCACAAGAGCGCAATCCGAAGCAAGTTCATTTTCGCCTCCGCAACTGACAGCGAGACGCAGATTATATCTTCGAACTGCGGCCAACATCCTGTCACCGCGAACGGCGTTAACAGTGCGTTTCATTGCCGGTCGGAAGGGCGTACCGATTGAGATCGAGCGTCATCCTCTTCCTGGCGAAATAGCGCCAGAAACGGAGCTTTCGGCCAGAGGTGACTGAAGCCAGCCTTCCGATTTTTCTGTACACCTGTTCGAAGGGTTCGAGGTGCGTTAGGGCCTCGCATATTCGAGGTTTTCAGTTCTTTCACGGGGGAACGTACATGACGGCATTCAACAGCGTCCGTTTCCGGGTCAAGCCGGGTAGTGAAGACGAATTCGTCGAACTGTTCAGCAGCGCTCCGCGCAATTTCGAGGGATTGCGAAAAATGGCTCTCATCAAATCGGGAGATGGCGCCTTCTTCTCGATTGGAGAGTGGGACACGTTTCAGCATATGGTCGATGCCAGGCCCAAAATGCTGGGCAATCTTGATCGGTTCCGGCATACGTTGCAGCAGCTTGAGGGCGGATATACGGATGCTGTTTCCGGCGAGGCTGTCTTCGAAACGGACGGCAGGAGCAGCGGCAGGTCGGTATAGTTTCGCACTTCGAAAAGCTTATGCCGTGCGCCACTTCCCGGCTCTATCACCTAAACCGCACATTCCCCCTGGAAAGCTCTGCCACCGACCTGCATCCCATCAGCCGCATGTCGCGTTCGATCTCGGTTCGCATCAGGCCGAGCGCCCGTTCGACGCCGGCCTGCCCGGCGGCTGCCAGCGGGAAGAGATAGTAGCGCCCGACGCCGACGGCCTTGGCGCCCAACGACAGGGCCTTCAGCACATGCGTGCCGCGCTGGACGCCGCTGTCGATGATCACGTCGATCTTGTCGCCCACCGCGTCAACGATCTCCGACAGCTGGTCGAAGGGGCTGCGCGAGCCGTCCAGCTGTCTGCCGCCATGATTTGACAGAACGATGCCGGTGCAGCCGATGTCTACCGCCTTTCTGGCATCGGCGACGCTCATGATCCCCTTCAGGCAAAACTGGCCGTTCCAGAAGCGGACCATGCCTTCGACGTCCTTCCAATCCAGCGATGGATCGAGGATCTCGGTGAAATAGCGGCTGATGGAAAGCGCTCCGCCACCGAGATCGATATGGCCGTCCAACTGCGGCAGGCTGAATTTTTCGTGCGTCAAATAGTCGATAGCCCATCTCGGCTTGATCGCGAACTGCATCATGCCGCCGAGCGTAAGCCGAAAGGGGATGGAAAAGCCGGTCCACAGGTCACGCTCGCGGTTTCCGCCGGTGACGCTGTCGACCGTCAGCATCATCACCTCGACGCCGGACGCCTTGGCGCGCTCCATCATGGCGCGGTTCAGGCCGCGATCCCTGTGAAAATAGAACTGATAGACCTGCGGCGTCCTGTGCTTGCGGACTTCCTCCAGGCTGATCGTGCCGAGCGACGAGACGCCGAACATCGTGCCGAACTTCTCCGCCGCCGCGGCGACGGCGCGCTCGCCGCTATGGTGAAACAGCCGCTGGAGAGCCGTCGGCGAACAATAGACCGGCATCGCCAGCTTCTGGCCCATGACGGTGACCGACATGTCGATCTGTCCAACGCCGGCAAGGACGTTGGGGACGAGATCGCAGTCCTCGAACGCCGCCGTGTTGCGCCGCAGCGTCGTCTCGTCGTCCGCGCCGCCATCGATATAATTGAAGATCGGACCTGGCAGGCGCTGTTTTGCCAGCCGGCGGAAGTCCTGAAAATTGTAGCAGCTTTGCAATCTCATGAAATCAATCGGGTATATGCCGGGCCTGATGTCAAGCCTGTGCCATTGTCGATCGCCGGCGCTCTCGCCTCAGCCCGCCAGAGCGCCAACCGACTCCCGCTCCACCAGCGGGCATTCGAGCTTGGTGATGGGATAGCGGCCACGACCGGGAGCAGCGGGGACTTCGAGCTGCTCGATCGCCCATTGTCCCATCGCCATATGCGGCAGGATCGACGTCGTCAGCGGCGGGAACAGATGCCGCGCGATCTCCTCGTCGTCATAACCGATCACCGAAATATCCCGGGGGATGTGCAGGCCGGCCTCCTTCAGCGCCTCGTAGCAGCCGATCGCGGTGCGGTCGTTCTGGCAGAAGATGGCGGTCGGCCGGTCCTTCAGCGCCAAGAGCTCGACGGTCGCGGCATAGCCGGCGCTCGCCGACCAATCGCCTTCGACGACCAGCGCCGGGTCGAACGGGATGTCGGCTGTCGCCAGCGCCCGGCGGTAACCCTTCAGGCGGTCCTGCGCCGCCTGCATCCAGGGCTCGCCGGTAATGGTGGCGATACGTCTGTGGCCATGGCTGATCAGGTGCCGGGTCGAGCTCTGGCCGCCGGCGATCTCGCTCGGTACCACGGCGGGGAAGGCATAGTCGGCGGTGTAGCAGTTGAGCAGGATGACCGGAATGTCGAGGCCGTAGAGATGGTCCGGCGCGACGATCTCGCGGGTGAAGATGGTCATGTAGATCAGCGCCGAAATGCCCCGCTTGGTCAGCGCCGCGATGGCGCGAGGCTCCATCACCTCGTCGCCCATGGTCTGCGCCACCAAAAGCACATTGCCGGCGTTCCAT
Source organism: Mesorhizobium sp. M0968 (assembly GCF_040319065.1). Taxonomy (NCBI): domain Bacteria; kingdom Pseudomonadati; phylum Pseudomonadota; class Alphaproteobacteria; order Hyphomicrobiales; family Phyllobacteriaceae; genus Mesorhizobium; species Mesorhizobium sp. M0968. The sequence goes on along the minus strand of NZ_JAMYNL010000008.1, from coordinate 116,232 downwards.
GAGGCTTGCCGCGCCCCTTCAATGGCGACGACCGCCTCCGGGCTGGTCGCCAGTTGGTCGACTGCGAAGCCGATCACGCCATCCAGCCCGCCGAATGCGGCAACAGGGGCTCGCAAGGCAGAAAACACCGGCGGCGAATAGCCCAGCGTTCGTGCGGTCTCAATCACTCGCTCTCGGGTTTGCTGCGACAGCCTTATGCCCGGCGTGTTGTTGAGGACGAACGAGACCGTCGCCTGCGAACAGCCTGCGGCCCTGGCGATGTCGGTCATGGTGACGCGGCCCTTGGGGTTTTTCCCGGACGGCTTTCGCCGTCTGGTACCCTGAAGGACCGCATCCCGAAGTGGTTCGTTCACGTCGTTAGTCCCTCGAATTTCGCATTTATAAGGCAAAGCGGCGCTAATAGATATAATCTACCCTCTTACGCGATGTAGTCGCCAATCCCAAGCGGCAGCGACTGGGAAGATCTCTCTTTTGTGGCGAGAAATCCCGATCAACTAATACTCTTTACTAATATCTGGCATCCCTATAACGTCAATCCGTCATGCCCGGACGACATCGGACCGTGCGTGTTCGGAATGCAAGCCAGCCTGGTATCGGACGGTTCCCGTCAGCCGAAGTTCGCCTGCCGTTTCGGGAAATGTCAGACAAATCGGACTATTTACGAACGGCGAATGAGTCTCTAAAGTCGATGATCGCGGCTGGAATGGCGTCGTTCCTCGCTGCCGGAACCCTGGGGAGGAGGGCGTCCAAGCCGCGTCGGCACGTTCATCATCAGCGAAAATTACTAAGTCAAATGGGAGGTTGAATATGAAATCTGTAATACGAAATGCGTCCGTCGCCGCTGCGGCCCTGCTGCTCGGCCTGTCCGCCAGCGCAATTGCGCGGGCCGACGACAAGCCGACACTGGCCTTCGTCGTCAACGGCGCTTCCGATTTCTGGAAGGCGGCCGAAGCCGGCGTCAAGAAGGCTCAAGGCGAACTGCCCAATTACAATCTGGAGCTCAAATATCCGGAGCAGTCCTCGGTCGCCATCCAGCAGCGCCTGATGGACGATCTGGTGACGGCCGGCGTGAAGGCGATCATGGTCTCGGCCGTCGATCCCAAGACGTCGACCGACGGGCTGAACAAGATCGCCTCGGAAACGGCGTTGTTCACCACCGATAGCGACGCACCGCAGACCAAGCGTGTCGCCTATATTGGCTCGTCCAATGTCGATGCCGGCAAGCAGGCGGCAGAGATCGCCAAGAAGGCCATGCCTGACGGCGGCAAGTGCCTCGGCTTCGTCGGCCTGCTCGGCGCCGACAACGCCAAGGAGCGCATCCAGGGCATGAAGGAAGGTCTCGCCGGCACCAAGATCGAATTGGTCGACGTGCGTGGCGACGACATCGATCAGGCTCGCGCCAAGAAGAACGTCGAGGACGCGCTGGTCGCCAGCCCCGACGTCACCTGCATGGTCGGCTTCTATTCCTACAACACGCCGCGCATCTATGAAGCGCTGCGCGATGCCGGCAAGCTCGGCCAGATCACCGTCGTCGGCTTCGACGACGATCCGATCACGCTGGGCGGCGTCAAGGAAGGCACCGTCGCCGCCACCGTCGTGCAGCAGCCCTTCGAATGGGCATATCAGGGCATGAAGCTGATGGCTGCCTATCTCGAGGGCGATAAGTCGGGCATTCCCGCCGATGGCCTGATCATCATCCCGACCAAGATCATCGGCAAGGACGATGTCGACGCCTACGCCGCCAGCCTCAAGGCGATGTCTGGAAACTGAGCAAATTAGGTTGCGCCGGCTCAAGGTTCGCCTTGAGCCGGCGTTCTATTGACGGGCCTCGCGAGGCCCGTCAGTCTGAGACCAAACGGCTCACCGGCTGCTGTCAGGCGTGATGAATTATTCCGACCCATCCATCGTTGCATCCACGGACGCTCCGTTCCTGAGCCTCGACGGTGTGCGCAAGACCTATCCCGGTGTCGTCGCGCTGGACGGATTCTCGATGGACGTAAGGCCCGGCGAGGTCATCGGCCTGGTCGGCGAAAACGGCGCCGGCAAATCGACGCTGATGAAGATCCTCGGGGGCGTGACCAGGCCGGACACCGGCACCATCACCGTCGATGGCGCCGCCCATGACGGGCTGACTGTCGAGGCGAGCATCGGCTCGGGCATCGCCTTCGTCCACCAGGAACTCAACCTGTTCGAAAACCTCGACGTGGCCGCCAATATCTTCTTTGGCCGCGAACCGCTGCGCGCCGGGCCGCTCAAGCTCGTCGACCGCGCCAGGCTGCGAGCGCAGGCGGCGCCGCTGCTCAAACGCGTGGGCGCCAATTTCTCGGCCGATACGCCGGTGTCGGCGCTGTCGCTGGCGCAGCAGCAAATGGTCGAGATCGCCAAGGCGCTGTCGATCGAGGCAAGGCTGGTTATCCTCGACGAACCGACCTCGAGCCTGCCGATCGCCGAAACCGACAAGCTGCTCGGCGTCATCAAGGCGCTGAAGGCAGACGGCATCAGTGTCATTTTCATCTCGCACCGCCTTCACGAGGTCGAGCGCGTCGCCGACCGCGTCGTCGTGCTCAGGGACGGAATGCTCGCCGGAACCTTGCCGAAGAGCGCGATCAATCACGACCAGATGGTCAAGCTGATGATCGGCCGCATGCTGAAGGAGCGCGAGAAGGCCGCGGAATCGGCGCGCCCGCCGGGCTCTGTCGCGCTGTCGGTCAAGGCCATTCGCACCGCTGCCTATCCCGACCGGCCCGTCGACCTCGATGTCAGGCATGGCGAGATCCTCGGCCTCGCCGGTCTCGTCGGCTCCGGCCGGACGGAGCTGGCGCGCGTCCTGTTCGGCATCGACAAGAGCTTTGGCGGCTCGTTCCAGCTTGACGGAAAAGATCTGGTTCTTGGTTCGGCCGCGGACGCAGTGGCCAACGGTATTTTCCTCGTCCCCGAGGATCGCAAGCTGACCGGCATCCTGCTCGACCTTTCGATCGCCCAAAACATCTCGCTGCCCAATCTGCCGGCGCATTCGCGGCGCTCGCTGGTCTCGGCCGGCGCCGAGGCCGCCACCGCCGAGAAGCAGAAGACCGATCTCGGCATCAGGGCGCCCTCCGTGCAGACGCGTACCGGTACGCTGTCGGGCGGCAACCAGCAAAAGGTCGTGCTTGCCAAATGGCTGGCGATGAAGCCGAAGGTGATGATTCTCGACGAACCGACCCGCGGTATCGACATCGGCGCCAAGGCCGAGATCTACGGGCTGATGCGGGCGCTGGCCGACGCCGGCGTCGCCGTGCTGATGATCTCCAGCGACATGGAGGAGGTGATCGGCGTTTCCGACCGCATTGCCGTCATGCATGAAGGCCAGATCTCGGGCATTCTCGACAAGGACCGGTTCAGCCAGGAAAACGTGCTGCTGCTGGCGGTCGGCAAGCAGCCGAAGTAGTTCGCAGGCACTGGGAGAAGACGATGAGCAAGAAAGATCTCGGCCTGCTGATCCTGATCCTGGTGGTCGGCGCGGTGGTGGCAATCATCAACCCACGCTTCCTGCTGCCGATCAATCTCGCCAACACCTCGAACCTGATCGGGTTGTTCGGCATCCTGTCGATTGGCCAAGCCTTCGTCATCATCACCGGTGGCATCGAATTGTCGGTCGGCTCGGTGGTTGCGCTGCTCGGCGTGCTGTTCATCGACTTCATCGCCACGCGCGGCATGGCCTGGCCGGTCGCCCTGCCGCTGATCCTGGTGCTCGGCGGCATCATCGGGCTGGCGCATGGCTGGCTGATCACCCGGCTCAAATTGCAGCCTTTCGTGGTGACTTTGTGCGGCCTGTTGATCTATCGCGGCGTGGCGCGCTTCTACACCGCTGACGGCACCGCCGGCTTTGCCTTCGGACAGAACTTCCCGGAACTCGAGTTCCTGACGGCGGGGCGGTCCTGGGGCGTGCCGAACAGCTTCATCGCGCTGATCGTCATCGCCGTCGTCATGTGGGTGGTGCTGCACCGGTCGGTGTTCGGGCGCTATCTCTATGCCATCGGCAAGAACGAGGAAGCGGCAAAATATTCCGGCATCCGCACCGGCCGCATCGTCATGGCCGCCTATCTCATCTGCGGCGTGCTGACGGCGCTGTCAGCTATCTATTTCGCCATGTACACACGCTCGATCTCGCCGGCGAGCCACGGCCAGTTCTACGAGCTCTATGCCATCGCGGCCGCGGTGCTCGGCGGCTTCTCGCTGCGTGGCGGCGAAGGCTCGCTGATCGGCGTCCTGCTCGGCACCGTGCTGCTGCAGGAGCTGCAGAACCTCGTCAACCTGCTCGGCATCCCGTCCTCGCTCAACTTCGCCGTCATGGGCGGGGTGATCCTCATCGGCGTGCTGGTCGACCAGCAATGGGGCGTGTTCAGGGCGCGGCGGCGGATGCTGGAAGCCACACGCAAGGGCGTGGCGGGTGCTGCCGCTGAGTGACGCAAAAATAGCTGGATGAAATTCGCCGACTGCCATGGCAGGTGGCGTGAAAGAGTCAGCCGGAGCTTCGCGACAGCAGTTCAGGTCGGTCTCTATTTGGAACGAAACCCGTATCTGAGCGTTTATTTAAGCTTTGCTACGCGGAGGCGCTCCATGCCCACGAATCCAGTTAGTACCGCCAAAGTAGGAACTCACCCCCTCCACCCGATGCTGATACCTTTTCCTGTCGCGTTTCTTGTCGGTGCGTTTGTCACCGACCTGGTTTTCTGGGGGACTGCCGATGCCTTCTGGGCACGAGCATCGATGTGGCTGATCGGGGCAGCCATAGTAATGGCCCTTCTCGCTGCGACAGCCGGTTTTATCGACTTCCTCAACGAGCAGCGCATTCGCGCCTTGTCCGACGCCTGGTATCACATGCTGGGCAACTTGACCGCGGTCGTTGTGGCACTGATCAATTTCTACCTTCGCTATGCGCAAGGCGCCGAAGCCGCGGTCCGCCCATGGGGTGCGCTCTTGTCGTTCATAGTGGTCTGCATACTGCTGTTCACCGGCTGGAAGGGCTGGGAGATGGTGTATCGGCACCACGTTGCAGTTCTGGATACACCAGCGGATGCGCCAGCGAAGCCTTCGACAACCACTGCCACGGATACTCGTCACGCTGGTCGGGACCGGCACGCCGCATGAGGCCATAATCCCGAAAACTGGATACCGATTTCCAAAAAGATATCGGTTAGACAAGTAGCGCCCATACCGAATGCATCGGATGGGCTCTACTTCAGATAAGGCCCGACATGTCGGAGAAGGCCATGGCCTTGCGCAGCACCTCGGCGAAGCGCTCGCCGGCGGCTTCACGAGGGCCGCTATTGTCGATCGAGGTGACACCCGGTCCGGACAGCGCCACATTGGCACTGCGCGCCAGCCGTGCCAGCACTTCGCCGCGCGATTCGCGACCCCGCAATGCCAGCCGCTCGGCCAGGATATCCGGTGTAGCCGTGATCTCGACGACCGCCAGATTGGCGTAGCGCTCCCGCAGCGCCGGGATGATCGCGCGCGAGACGTTGGCGATCGCGACACGGCCGTTTGAGACCGACCAGTCGACTTCGGCCGGGATGCCATAGCGCAGGCCATGCGCCTCCCAGGAAATGGCGAAGGCACCATCCGCTTCGGCCTCGACGAAGGCAGCATCGGCGAGCGTATCGTGATCCTCGGTGGCCGCATCGCTCGGCCGGGTGATCACCCGGCGCACGAACTCCAGCCGGCTCTCGTCGGCAAACACGGCGCGCGCATAGCCGATCACCGTGTCCTTGCCGGCACCGCTCGGCCCGACGACGGCGACGAAGACACCGTCGCGGATCGGAAATCTCGCGGCGGACAATTCACGCTCGACCGATGCCGACACCATCATGCGACCCGGCGTCCCTGCCGCCAGACCGTGCGGACGACCGGGACATGGTCGTCGACGCGCACGCGAACCAGATCGGCGCGCCGGCCGGGCTCGATGACACCGCGATCGGTGAGGCCGACCGCCTCGGCCGGGTTCTTCGAGACCATCGCCACCGCCTGTGGCAAGGAAATGCCCTCGACCACGTCGCCGAGGAAGAAGGCTGACTGGATCAGACTGAAGGGAATGTAGTCCGACGACAGGATATCGAGCAGGCCATCGCCGGCCAGCGTGCGGGCCGAGACATTGCCCGAATGCGACGCGCCGCGCATGACGTTCGGCGCGCCCATCAATACGCCGAGCCCTGCCTCTTTTGAAGCCCGCGCCGCCTCCTCGGTGGTCGGGAACTCGGCGACGCGCACACCTTGCTCGATCGCTTCGTCGACATGGCCGACGGTCGCGTCGTCATGGCTGGCGAGCACGATGCTGCGCTCATGACAAGCCGCGGCGATGAAGCTGCGGTTCGGGCTCGAATTCCTCGCCGATTCCGCCATCCGCTTTTCGCAGAATTTCTGGAAATCGCGATCGGTCAGCTTCAGCTTGCGCTGGTAGTAATAGGCGTAGGTTTCCAAATTGACGAACTGGCGCTGTCCGGGCGCATGGTCCATCAGCGACGCCAGCCTGACCCGCTCGTCGCCGTCGAAATTGGCGAAGGCCGTGAGGCAGTCCGGCGCCGAAACCTCGCAACGCAGATGGAGGAAATGGTCGGCCCTGAGCCGGTCCTGCTGTACGCTGTCCTCGATCGCGTCGGCCAGCTTGCGTATGTCGGCGGCCATCAGGTCGGCATCCTCGTCCATGCCGACACGCAAGGCGTCGAGCACGGTGGTAATGCCGGCGGTCGCCACCTGGGCGTCATGCGCGAGCACGGCTGCGATCGGGTTCCAGCGCACTTTCGGCCGCGGCGCGTAATGGCCTTCGAGATGGTCGGTATGGAGCTCGACCAGGCCAGGGATGATGAAGTCGCCGCCCATGTCCTCGCCGCTGCGGGCAGCGCCGGGATCGATGGCGGCGATCACCCCGTCGCGCAGCACGATCGACCCTTCGACGATCTGGTCGGCCAGCACGATACGGGCATTGTCAAGAACGGTCTCGGCAGTCATTTCAGGCAGTCCTTGCAGCATTTTGCAGCCAATTGAAAATGAATTGGCGTCGCACTATCCGGTTAAAGCAAATAGCCATTTAGGCAGTTCTTCTGGCCGGGTGGCGCCCGAGCGCGTGATGCGACAGCACCATGAACGGCGCACCCGGTTCAGTTTCCACAAACAGCGTCAGCGCGTCCACCGCCACCGGCCGTTGCAGCACGTCCGTAAACAGGCTGTCGATTGCTAGGCGAAGACGAGGGCTTTCCTGTGACGACACCCGGCCGGACAGCGTCATATGGAAGCGAAACGTCTCGAAGACATAGGGATAGCCCCACTGGCAGAGATTGCGGAACTCGTCGGGCTTCAGCGAATCGGGGCTGCGCCGTTCGATCTCGGCTTCCGTCAACGGCGCGCGGAAGCGGTCGAAGTCGCGCACAACGTCGTCGGCGAAGCGGTTGAGCGCCGGCAGCGGTGCTTCCGGCACCAGCGCGAAGAAGCCGTCGATCTGGCTGACGACGAGGCGCGGGATCGTAACCAGCGGCGTCGCCTCGGCAAAATCGTCGAGTGCTGCACGAAGCGACGTTTCCGTCTCGTTGGAGGCCAGTCTGAAGGGCGCCTTCAGTGTCGCATGAAAGCCATAGCGGCGCGCCGAGGCGGTATGGAAGGCAACTTCTGCCGCCGACAACTCGCCCGCAGCCTCGACCGGCTTTGTGGCGGCACCGAATGGGTCGCGGGCGAGCCAGTCGGCAGCGATCCGTGCCAGCGGTTCGTCCTGTCGGGGGGTGAAATAGATCGCGTAGCGCATCGAAAGTCCTCGTCAGCCCCGCTGCCATAGGTGATTTCCATGACGAATTGACGAAGCTTTGCGGCGTTTTCGGCAACAAAACCACACAGCCGGGTCGTTAGCCGACGATTTTTCGCTTGGACCAGCGGTTGGGGCGAAGGGGAAGTGGTTAGGCCTTCATCAGCCATTCGTGCTCGGGCGCGTTGTGGAATTTCCACGTCCGCTTCGGTCCGGCCATGACGTTGAGATAATAGAGATCATAGCCGTGGCAGGCGGCGCAGGGGTGATAACCCTTGGGGACCAGCACGACGTCGCCGTCCTCGATCGCCATCGCCTCGTCGAGCGAACGAGCACCGTTCTGGTCGGCATCGGTGTAGACGCGCTGGAAAGCAAAGCCCTGTGGCGGGTTGAGACGGTGGTAATAGGTCTCCTCGAGATAGGATTCGGCCGGCAGATTGTCCTGGTCGTGCTTGTGCGGCGGATAGCTCGATGTGTGGCCGCCGGGTGTGATGACTTCAACCACCAGCAAGGAATCGGCCGGCTTGGCCTCCGGCAGGATGTTGGTGACATAGCGCGTGTTGGTGCCTTTGCCGCGAACCTCCTGGCCGAGATCGTCGGGCCCGATGACACGGACCGGCAGACCGCCGCCCAGTCCTGGCGCCGAACAGACGGCAAGTTCGAGATCGGTATCGGCGCTCACCGACCACTCCGACCCCTGCGGCACATAGACCGACCAAGGCTTGCCTTCGAACGGCGACATGCGTTCGCCCAGCAAGCCGAGATCCTTGCCGCCGGCCTTGGCCTTGCCCTTGCCGGTGACGAACACCAGGCAGACCTCACGATCCGCGGTTTGCCCGGAAGCGCTCTCGCCGGGCCTGAGCCGATGCAGATCGAAGCCGACATAGGTCCAGCCGGCGTTTTGCGGCGTCACATGAGCGACGCGGCCGTGGCCCTTATTGGCTTTGACGAGCAGCTTCGACATGGTCATTCCTTCGGTTCGGCGTCCGCCGATGACTTGTCCTCGTCAGCCGGCTTGTAGAGATAGAAGAATTGCCAGACGGCATAGCCGGCGAAGCCGAGCGCGATCACGCCCCAGAACGGCGTGCCGGTGGCGAATTCGATCACCGACCAGACCAGGCAGACCGCGACAACGGCAACGCGCCGCCACAGCGGCCGGAAAAACGGGTGCTCGGAGTCTTTCATCGGATCACCCCCGGCATCGGATCAGCCCTTCCTCGCGAGCCTCAAGCATTGGGAAAGCCTTTTGTCTCCACCGTATAGCCGGCCGCTGTCATCACCCGCATCAATTCCTTGTAGCCGACCTGCGCCATCTTGAGCGGCGGGTTCTTCTTCGGATCCTGCTCGGCCTCGACCACGAACCAGCCCTCATAGCCATGGTCGGCGAGCCTCTGGACGATGGCGCCAAAGTCCAAGGAGCCATCTCCCGGCACGGTGAAGGCACCAAGCGCCACCGCATCGAGAAAGGATTGCCTGCTACGATCCAGCTTGTTGATCACCTCCATGCGTACGTCTTTCACATGCACGTGGTTGATGCGCCGGTGGTGGTTATCAATAGCGCGCAGCACATCGCCGCCGGCAAAGGCCAGGTGACCCGCGTCGAGCAGCAATGGAATGCCTTCTCCCGAATAGCGCATGAAGGCATCTAGCTCTGGCTCGGTCTCAACTACTGCCGCCATATGATGATGGTAGGAGAGCGGCATGCCTTGCTCTGCACACCATTCGCCGAACTGCGTGAGCCGCCGGGCGTAGGCTTTCATTTCCTCGTCCGAAAGCCTGGGCTTGCTGGCGAGCGGCTTCGAGCGGTCGCCCTGGATGGAGCGGCCGACTTCACCATAGACGATGCATGGCGCGTTCACCGCCTTGAACAGGTCGATCATCGGCTGGATACGATCCTTGTTCTTCGCCATGTCTTCGTCGACCAGCGTCCCCGAGAACCAGCCGCCGCAAAGCGTCACGTCGGCCTCTTTCAGGATCGGCAGCATGATTTGCGGATCGTTGGGAAAGCGGCGGCCCATTTCCATTCCGGTAAAGCCAGCCGAGCGCGACTGGCGCAGGCACTCCTCCAGCGACACATCATCGCTGAGTTCGGCAAGATCGTCGTTCCACCATGCAATGGGGGACATGCCCAGTTTGGCTTTCAAGTCGTCACTCCAGTTTCAGACATTCGAGGCGCGTTCGCGGATGGCTAAAGAACCCGCCCGCCCAGCGCTTCCTCGTATTTCTTGCGCGCGGCATTCACTTGCGGCCGTGCCGAGACTTCCGGCACTGCGACATCCCACCAGCTTCCACCGGCCTCGGTCGAAACCAGCGGGTCGGTGTCGATGACCAGCACCGTCGTTCGCGTGTTCTTCTTCGCTTGCGCCAGCGCCGTTTCCAGCCCGGCGACCGACGGCACTTTTTCGGCAATCGCACCCATGCTCGCAGCGTGCGCGGCGAAGTCGATCTCGGGCAAGGTTTCGTGACGGGCGTCCTTCAGCAGATTGTTGAAGTTGGCGCCGCCGGTCGCCATCTGCAACCGGTTGATGCAGCCATAGCCGCGGTTGTCGAGCAGCACGATGGTCAGCTTGAGGCCGAGCATCACCGAGGTCGCGATCTCGGAATTGAGCATCAGGTAAGAGCCGTCGCCGATCATCACCACGACCTCTTCGTCCGGCTTGGCCATCTTGACGCCAAGCCCGCCGGCGATTTCATAGCCCATTGTCGAGAAGCCGTATTCTGCGTGGTAGGAGCCGGGGGCACCCGCCTGCCATAGCTTGTGCAATTCGCCGGGCAAGCCGCCGGCGGCATGAAGCAGTACCACGCCGGAGCCCATGGCGCGCTGTACTGCGCCGATCACTTGCGCGTCGGACGGATAGGCGGCATTGGTCGACGCCGTCACCTTGTCGGCATCCGCTTGCCAGTTCTTCTTGCCCGCGATCGCATTGTCGGTCCAGCCTGAAGGGGCTTTCCAGCCTTTCAGCGCCGCAGCGAGTTCGGCGAGCCCTTCCGCCGCATCGGCGACCAGCGGCAGCGCCTGGTGCTTTCCGGCGTCAAAAGGCTGCACGTTGAGCCCGATGATGGTCCTGCCGGCATGCTTGAACAATGCCCAGGAGCCGGTGGTGAAATCCTGCAGTCTGGTGCCGACGGCAAGCACGACGTCGGCCTCTTCGGCCAGCCTGTTGGCCGCCGAAGTGCCGGTAACGCCGACCGCGCCCATGTTCAACGGATGATCGTCCGGGAGCGAGGATTTGCCGCCTTGCGTCTCACAAACTGGAATGCCGGCGCCTTGCACCAGTTTTGCCAGCTCCTCGGACGCCTGCGAATAGAGTACGCCGCCGCCGGCGATGATCAGCGGCTTTTTCGCTGCTTTGAGTACCGCGACTGCGGCCGCCAGTTCGTTGCGGTCCGGGCGCTGCCGTCGCGGCGTCCAGAGTCGCTCGGCAAAGAAACTCTCGGGGTAGTCATAGGCCTCGGCCTGCACGTCCTGGCACAGCGCCAGCGTCACCGGGCCGCATTCGGCGGGATCGGTCAGCACCTGCATGGCGCGGTTGAGCGCCGGCATGATCTGCTCCGGCCGCGTGATGCGGTCGAAATAGCGCGACACCGGGCGGAGGCAGTCATTGACCGTCGCCGTGCCATCGGAAAAATCCTCGGCCTGCTGCAGGACGGGATCGGGAATGCGATTGGCGAAGACGTCGCCAGGCAGAAACAGGACAGGCAACCTGTTTACATGCGCAAGTGCCGCAGCGGTCACCATGTTGAGCGCGCCGGGGCCGATCGAACTGGTCGCGGCCATGAAGCGGCGGCGGAAATTGGCCTTGGCGTAGGCGATCGCCGCATGCGCCATTGCCTGCTCGTTATGGGCACGGAAGGTCGGCAGTTCGTCGCGAACCTGGTAGAGCGCCTCGCCGACGCCGGCGACATTGCCGTGGCCGAAGATCGCCCAGACTCCGCCGAAGATCGGCACTTTCTTGCCGTGCATCTCGGTCATCTGTCGGGCAAGAAAGCGGGTCAGCGCCTGCGCCATCGTCAGGCGGATTGTCTTGGTCATGTCGGTTCCTCCGCAGTGCTTATGTCGCGCCTTCTTATGCTGCTTTGCGACCGCGCGCGGCAAGCCATGCCTCGGTCAGTTTTTCGAAACGCGATGCCATGTCGGCCACCGCCTCCTCGTCCGACATCTTGCCGGCAAGCCATTGTTCGGCCGCGTTAATGAAGATGGTGCGGCCGACAGCGAAGCCTTTGACGATAGGCGCCTTGGCGGTGGCGGCGAAGGCCGCTTCCAGCTCGTCCTGCGGCGCTTCCAGGCCAAGCAGCACAATTCCACGGCACCACGGATCGTGCTTCAGGATCACCGCTTCGATCTTTGCCCATGCGCCGGCCGATGCCTGCGGTTCGAGCTTCCACCAATCGGGCTTGATGCCGAGCGCATAGAGTTCCTCCAGCGCCCGCGGGATCGTCATGTCGTCGAGCTTGCCGTGCTTGCCGGCGATGATCTCGATGAGAAGTTCTCTACCCACTTTCCGCGCGGCCTCGAACAGGCTTTTGAGCTTCTGCTGCTGCTCGATCTTCAGCGCCGCAGGATCGTCTGGATGATAGAAGCACAGGCACTTGATGCAGTGGTCGACCGGCCATTCGGTCAGTTGCGAACCTATGTCTTGCGAGAACTCGAAGCGAAGCGGCCGCGAACCCGGCAACTCGACCGGCCGGCCGAGCCAGGCGAAGGAATGGTGGGCGAATTCGAACATCGCCTCGCGTCCGTATTTTTCGTCGAGCAGCATGCCGTAGCCGGCGCGGCCAGCCGCGACCTTGGCCGCAGCCTTGACCGTCAGCACCTTGAAAGCCGGGATTCGCGACGGATCGGCGCCGGCTTTTGCCGCGACATCCTCCAGCTGGACGCGGTGGTCGCAGGCGAACGCCATCAGCGAGGGGATGTCGCGCCGGCGCGTGGTCGCCCAATGGATGTGATTGATCGCCTCGTCCTTGCGCAGCGCCAGATGCTTGCTGCCGTTTTTCAGGAAGAACTGCAATTCCTCGAAAGTCGGGTATTCCGGTGCGCAGAGGAGCCGCGACACGGCAAAGGCGCCGCAGGCATTGGCCCAGGTCGCCGCCGTCGCCAAGCCTTCCTCGCCGAGCCAGCCGCGCAGGAAGCCCGACATGAAGGCGTCGCCGGCGCCGAGCACATTGTAGACTTCGATTGGAAATCCCTTGCCGACGATACCGTCCTCGAGGTCGTCGCTGATCGGCCCGTCATAGACGATGCAGCCCATGGCGCCGCGTTTCAGCACGATGGTTGCCGCCGACAGCGAGCGGATGGTTTTCAGCGCGCTCAGGCAATCGTCTGCGCCCGAGGCGATCATGATTTCCTCTTCGGTGCCGACGATGAGATCGCAATCGGGCAGCACCGTCTTCAACTGCGCCGAGACGCGGTCGGATTTCACATAGCGCTCGAAGCCTTCGGCGTGGCCGGCGAGACCCCAGAGGTTGGGGCGGTAGTCGATGTCGAACACCACCTTGCCGCCCTTGGCTTTCATGACACGGATCGCCTTGCGCTGGGCGGCGTCGCTGTTGGGCCGTGAAAAATGCGTGCCGGTGACGACGACCGCGCGTGCCGAAGCGATAAACGCCTCATCGATATCGTCTTTCGAAAGCGCCATGTCGGCGCAATCGCTGCGATAGAAGATCATCGGCGAGACGCCTTCATCCTCGACCGACAGCAGCACCAGGGCGGTCAGCCGCTCTGGATCGGTCTTGAGACCTTGGACCGAAACGCCCTCGCGGGTCAGCTGCTCGCGGATGAAGCGGCCCATCTGCTCATTGCCGACGCGGGTGAGCAGCGCCGAGCGCAGGCCGAGCCTGGCAGTACCGACCGCGATATTGGCCGGACAGCCGCCGACCGACTTGGCAAAGGAAGTAATGTCCTCGAGGCGCGAGCCGATCTGCTGGCCGTAGAGATCGACGGAAGCGCGGCCGATGGTGATGATGTCGAGCGGCGCATGTCTCGCTTCCACGGCTTCGCCCATTCGAACCTCCCATCGGCTTGTTGTATTGGGTAACACGCGCGAGCGGCAGCGTGGCGCCGGCAATATGAAATAATAATTCCAATCCATAGTCAATATGGAACGAGCATTCCCAAGGCTGAAAAGTGCTGTGCAAGGCTCGCGCGTTCAGAAACTTTGAAGTCAGACGAACGTCAAGTGTCTACCACTGAAACCAGCTGATTTACCAAGGAAGCGGGCCATCATCGTTGAAGTACCCGGCGGTCGGGCCATCGGCGTCCAAGGTCGCCAGGTGAATGACGATCTCGGCCGCCTGCTGCACCGTGCGGTGACCTTTATACCCGTTGAGATCGGTGGCAGTGTAGCCGGGCGCCGCGGCGTTGACCTTGATGCCTTGCGGCGCGAGCTCCCTGGCGAATGCCACCGTGATGGCGTTCAAGGCTGTCTTGGAGCTGCCGTAGCCCATCATGTTAACGGCGTGGTTCGCAGTGGCGGGATCGAGCGCCCGGCCGATGGACCCGGTGGAGCTGCTCACCATCACGATCCGGGCAGCAGGTGCTGCTAGCAGCAGCGACAGGAATGCCTGGGTCACGCGGATCGGGCCGAAGACATTGACGTCGTAGGTGGCCTGGATGTCGGCGATCCGCTGCTGGCTCGGCGGCAGGTCGTAATTGATGGCGACGCCGGCGTTGTTCACCAGCACGTCGAGGCAGGGGCTGGCCTGCCTGAATGCCTCGGCTGCCGCCTTCACACTGTCATCCCGCGTGACGTCCAGCTCAAGCCACTCCACGTCGAGGCCTTCGGCGCGCAATGCCTGCGCCGCCGCCATGCCGCGTTCGGCGCTCCTGGCGCCGAGCCAGACCTTGAAGCCCATGGTCGCCAGTCGCCGGGCGATTTCACGGCCTATACCCTTGTTGGCGCCGGTCACCAGCGCGCTTTTCGATGTTCTCATAATCGGTGTCTCCATTTTTCTTGTGGAAGACCCACAAATGGCGCGAGACAGCGGGCGCCGCGCGCCGGAAATTCTCCGGTTCTTGCCTAATCCTCTCACGCTGTTGCGCAGCTGGTGCGAATGCGCGATGCTGGCGCAATGAGCGAAGCGCTGCAGGAGTTGATCGAGATCGCCGGCCGCCATGCGCGCGGGCGAAGAACAAGAACGGCGATTCCCCGCGTTTCGATCGGCCGCAGCGAAGTCGCCACGGCGCCAATGCCAGGGGTGTGGGGGTCGGGGATCTTATTCGTACTGCAGGGCGCGAAGACGGTTCTGATCGGCGACCGGGCTCTTCGTTACAATCCGGCCAGCTATTTCATCTATACTGTCGAGACGCCCACCATCAGCCAGATAATCGAAGCGAGCGCGGCGCGTCCTTACCTGGCCATTGGCCTGACCCTTGACCTGCAGGCCGTCGCCGCGCTCCTCGTCGAGCACGCGCCGGCCCTCAGGGGCGACAGTTTCTCCACCTCTCCCGCTGATGACGATCTGCTCGACGCGTTGCGTCGAATGATGCGGCTGCTTGACCGGCCATCGCAGATTCCCGTGCTCGCGACCATGATCGAGCGAGAGATGCTGTTTCGGCTCCTGCAAGGCCCGCAAGGCGGAAAGCTTCGTGAACTTGCGCGCGCCGATGGCCATCTGTCCCGGATTGGCCGGGCGATCGCCTGGATCCGTTCGCATCCCCATCAGCCGGTCCGGGTCGGCGATCTGGCCGAGATTGCCCGTATGAGCAGTGCTGCGTTTTATCGTCACTTCAAGGCGGCGACGGCCATGAGCCCAATCCAGTATCAAAAGCAAATCCGCTTGCTGGAAGCCCGCCATCTGCTGATTGCCCAGCCGGGCAACGTCGCACGTGTCGCCTTCGCCGTCGGCTATGTGAGTGCTTCCCAGTTCAGCCGGGAGTATGCCCGCCAGTTCGGGTCGCCGCCTGCCCGCGACGCAGCGCGGCTTTCGGCAGAAGGCGAAACGGCAATAGAGGTGATCTAAGGCTTGCGCTTGCGGCCGCTATCGCGCCGCTTCTCGCCGACCGCGACGGTCAGCGCCATAGCCAAAGCCATCGTCGCCGACAGCGAGCGGAAGCCGGCGAAATCGGCCTCGGCGACCTCGAACCAGACCCTGGCGAATTGAGCGAGTGGCGAAAAGGAGCTGTCGGTAATCGCCACGATCGGCACGCCTTGCTCCGAAATGACGCGCGCCTCCTCGATGGTGGCCGGGGCATAGGGCGAAAAGCTGATGGCGATCACGGCGTCCCTTGGAGAGGCAAAGCCGATCATCTCTGCATTGAGGCCGGCGGCCGATTCGATCAGCTGGTTGCGGATCTTGAGCTTGCCCAATGCATAGGCGATATAGGAGGCGACCGGGTAGGAGCGCCGCTTGGCCAGCACGTAAATGGTTTCGGCCTTGGCCAGCACAGTGATCGCATCTTCGAAATGGTCTTCATTCAGCGTGCGCGAAATGTCGTTGAGCGAGGTACTGGCTGCGGCAACAAAACCGTCGAAAATCGCGCGGTGGCCGGCGCCTTCCTCGGCCTTGGCGCGCAATGCCGCCAGCCTTTCATCATAGGATGAGTTGCGCTCGCGCAGGCGCTCGCGAAACACCAACTGCAGGCTGGTGAAACCATCAAAACCAAGCTGCTGGGCAAAGCGGATCAGGGTCGAAGGCTGGACACCGGCGGAAGCGGCGATGCTGGCAGCGGTGCCGAAGGCGATATCGTCTGGGTTGTCGAGCGCATAGGCGGCGATCTGGGCGATACGTTTCGGCAGGCTCTGACGCCGCTCCAGTATCGTCGCCCGCAGCGTCTCGAAATCGCGCGGCACCCGTTCGTCCATCGTCGCTCCGCCCAGGCTCATCGTCTGGTTCCCTCTGTGGCCCATCATAGCGGGCCTGTGCAAGAACACCATAAAAAATGAGACAAGCGTTCCATCTGCAGACAAAATGGACTAATTCATCCACACAAATTTTGCGCACAGGGAGGCAAGCGGATGGTCGGGGTAGGTCTTATCGGCACGGGTTTCATGGGCAAGTGCCACGCCATTGCCTGGAACGCGGTCGGCACCGTCTTTCCCGATGTGGCCAAGCCAAGGCTGGTCCATCTGGGCGAGGTCAACGAGGATCTTGCCAAACGCCGTGCCAGCGAATTCGGCTTCGCCAAGGCGTCCGGTGACTGGCGCGCTGTCGTCGACGACCCGGATGTCGATGTCATCTCGCTGACCACGCCGAACCAGTTCCACCCGGAAATGGCCATCGCCATCCTCGAAGCCGGCAAGCATCTGTGGTGTGAAAAACCGATGGCGCCGAACTTTGCGGAGGCGCAAGCAATGGCCACGGCGGCCCAAAAGTCGGGCAAAGTCGCCGCGCTCGGCTATAACTACATCCAGAACCCCGCAATCCGCCATATCGGCGCGCTGCTCGACGAGAAGATCATCGGCGAGGTCAACCATCTGCGTATCGAGATGGACGAGGACTTCATGGCCGATCCGGAGGCGCTGTTCTTCTGGAAGCACGAGGCGGCGTCGGGCTTTGGCGCGCTCGACGATTTCGCCGTGCACCCGCTGTCGCTCATTGCGGTCTTGTTCGGCCGCGTTGCCCGCGTTATGTGCGACATGGCCAAACCCTATGCCGATCGCCGCGTCGCCTCGGGCGGGCGCCGCGCGGTCGAGACCTACGACATCGCCAGCATCCTGATGCATCTCGAAAACGGTATCGCCGGCACCTTGCTGGTCAACCGTTCGGCCTGGGGCCGCAAGGGCCGGATCGCCATCCAGATTTTTGGCTCGAAGGGTTCGATCCTGTACGACCAGGAGCGGATGAACGAGTTCCAACTCTATCTGACGGCCGACCGGCCGACCGAGCAAGGCTATCGCACCATCCTGGTGGCGCCGCATCATAAGCCTTATGACGCCTTCCTGCCGGCGCCCGGCCACGGCCTTGGCTTTAATGACCTCAAGATTATCGAATGCCGGGAACTGTTGACGCGAGTTGCCGGCAAGCCGGCGCGGATCATCGATTTCGACGAAGGCCTGGAGATCGAGCGCACGGTGCACGCGATGGCGCGCTCGTTCGCGGAACAGCGCTGGATGGAGGTGCGGTAGTAAGCCCGCGCTGGTCTCCCCTTCTCCCCTTGTGGGAGAAGGGGAGACCGAGCGAAGCTCGGTCGGATGAGGGGTGTTGGACGGATCGCTACAGCGAAGAAATAAACGCTTAAAATCCCTCAATATTTTTGCGCCGAGTTTCTTCCAGCACCCCTCATCCGGCTCGGCGCTGCGCGCCGATCCACATTCTCCCACAAGGGGAGAAGGTGAAGTGCTCAGGCGGCTCCTGGCCGGCCGGCGATCATGGCGCGGCGCACCGACCGGCGCTGCTCGACGGCGTCGGCAAGGCCGTGCAGCACGGTCTCGGTGGTCGCCCAGTCGATGCAGCCATCGGTGATGCTCTGGCCATAGAGGAGCGGCTTGCCGGGCACGACATCCTGCCGGCCGGCGACAAGGTTGCTCTCGATCATGACGCCGATGATGCGCTCGTCGCCTGCCGCGATCTGGCCCGCCACGTCAGCCGCCACCAGCGGCTGGTTTTCCGGCTTCTTGTTGCTGTTGGCATGACTGACATCGATCATCAGCCGAGGTGCCACGCTGATCCGGCCGAGCTCAGCGGAGGCAGCAGCCATGCTTGCCGCGTCGTAGTTGGGCACAATGCCGCCGCGCAGGATGACGTGGCAGTCCTCGTTGCCGGTGGTCGTCGCGATGGCGCTGCGCCCACCTTTCGTCACCGCCATGAAATGGTGCGGCTGGGCGGCGGATTTCACCGCCTCGGCCGCGATCCGCAAATTGCCGTCGGTGCCGTTCTTGAAGCCGACCGGGCAGGACAGGCCTGATGCGAGTTCGCGGTGGATCTGGCTCTCGGTCGTGCGCGCGCCGATCGCGCCCCAGGCGACGAGGTCGGCAATGTATTGCGGAGTTGTCATGTCGAGGAACTCGGTCGCTGAGGGAAGGCCGAGATTGTTGACCGCCGAGAGCACGTTGCGGGCCATCCGCAGACCCTTGTCGATGTTGAAGCTGCCGTCGAGGTCGGGATCGTTGATCAGGCCCTTCCAGCCGATCGTCGTGCGCGGCTTCTCGAAATAAACCCGCATCACGATCTCCAGCCGGTCCGACAGGTTTTCACGCAGCGATGCCAAACGGCTGGCATAGTCTACGGCGGCGGCCGGGTCGTGGATTGAACAGGGGCCGACGACGACCACCAGCCGATCGTCGGTGCCGGTCAGCACCGCGTGGATCGCATTGCGTGACGCGGCAACGGTGCGCGTCGCCGTCAGCGTGCGCGGTATTTCCCGCATCACCTCGTCCGGCGTGCTCAATTCCCTTATTTCTTTGACCCGAAGATCGTCTGTGGTCGTCAACACGGCTTATGCTCCTGATTGGGAGACCTGCCGGCTGAAACAAAAAAGCCGCCAGGTCTGGCGGCTGTTCGGATATTGTTGCTGCAATCTTCAGATCGAGCGCAATCCTCCCGCCGCCAGCGAGCTCATAAAGTACCAATATGTGGCGGTCAGGTTGATCATGAGGGCTGATATAGTCGATGCGGATGCGCTTGTCACGTGCCTGGTGAGGAGGAGGTTTACTCCAGCCCATTCGCGATTGGCTGAAGCCCCCCGAACTTCGTCATCCTCGGGTCTGCGCCGCGTCGCTGCGCTCCTTGCTCCGCCCGTGGATGACGAAGCGTTCCGCTAGACTTGCCGGCGTTATTCCGGCGACGACCCGGCGACGCTCTGGTCGTAATCGACCAGCGACCCGGTCATGACGCCGGACTGCGGGCTGATCATATAGCTGATCAACCGGGCAAGCTGTGCCGGCTTCACCAATTGACCCATCGGCTGCGCGGCCTCGGCCCTTTCCAGCCAGTCGTCCGGCGCGTCGTGCCATTTCTTCTGCACGATCGCCTCGCCCTCGGTGTCCATCCAGCCGGGCAGCACCGCGTTGCAGCGGATGCGATTGCCGCGATAGGCATTGGCGACATTCTTGGTGAGTGTCGCCAGCGCTCCCTTGCTTGACGAATAAGGCGCCAGGAACGACTGGCCGCAATGCGCCGACATCGACAGCACGTTGACGATCGAGCCCGGTGCCTGGCGCGCCAGCAAATGCGCCACCACGCCCTGCATCAGGAAAAACGGGCCCCGCACATTGGTCTGGAATATCTGGTCGAATAGATCCTCGGAGGTCTCGACCAGCGAGCCGCGGGCCGAGGTGGCAGCGGCGTTGACCAGCGCGTTGACGGTACCAAAATGGCCAATCGCCGTTTCGACCGCACGCTTGCAGTCGGCCACTTTTGAGACGTCGGCGCTGATGAAGATGGCATCGACGCCTGCCCCCTTGAGGATGGCGACAGCCTTGTCGCCCTTCTCCTGCGAGCGGCCGATCAGCGCCAGCGCCCGGCAGCCCTCATCGGCCAGCGCTTCGGCGACGGCAAAGCCGATGCCTTGTGCGCCGCCGGTGACGATGGCGCGTGTTTCGGAATTGCGACCGGCTGAACCGTTCATCGCCTTGCTCCTGTGCTTGATAGTCAGATTGTTTTGTCGAGGCGGACGGTCTTGCCTTCCTTGGCCGATTTCAGCGCCGCATCCGCCAGCCTGAGCGCCACCAGCCCGTCCTTGCCGCTCGGCGTCGCCTTCTTGCCTGACGTCGCTGCCGCGATGAAGGCAGCGATCTCGTTGGCATAAGCGTCGAGATAACGGGTCATGAAGAAATCGTGCAGCGGCGGCCGCGTATAGCCCTTCTCATTGGCCAGTTCGATCGACACCGGCCGCTGGTTCTCGGCCGCAATCATGCCTTTCGAGCCATGCACCTCGATGCGCTGGTCGTAACCGTAGGTGGCGCGGCGTGAGTTGGAAATGACGCATTGCTTGCCGGAAGCAGTTTCGAGGATGACGCTGACGCTGTCGAAGTCGCCGGCCTCGCCGATCTTCTTGTCGACCAGCACCGAAGCATGCGCGCTGACCGCCACCGGCTCCTCGCCGAGCAGGAAGCGCGCCATGTCGAAATCATGAATGGTCATGTCGCGGAAGATGCCGCCCGAGCGGCCGATATAGTCGAGCGGCGGCGGGCCGGGATCGCGCGAGGTGATTGTCACCATTTCGACAGTGCCGATGGCGCCGTCGTCGATCGCCTTGCGCACGGCGGCAAAATGCGGATCGAAGCGGCGGTTGAAGCCGACCATCAGGGTGGCGCCGGCCTTGTCGACGATGGCCAGGCATTCTTCCACTCTGCCGGCGTCGAGATCGATCGGCTTTTCGCAGAAAATCGCCTTGCCCGCTTTGGCGAAGCGTTCGATCAGATCGGCATGGGTATCGGTCGGCGTGCAGATGACGACCGCATCGATATCGCCGGCCTTCTCGATGGCATCGATGCTGCGCACTTCGGCGCCGTAGGCAGAGGCCAGATCGGTCGCCGCCTTCTCGAAGGCGTCGGCAACTGCGACCAGCCTGGCCTCAGGATTGGAACCGACGGCGCGAGCATGGACCTTGCCGATACGGCCGGCACCGAGAAGAGCAAAGCGAAGAGGCATGAAGAGTTTTCCTTTGAGGATGGTTCGGAAGGGAGGGCGTGTCAGCGCCTGTGGCTCGGCGTTGGCCGTTACGCCGCAAGTTCCGCCTGCCCGGTCTTGGCGCCGGTGATGTAGGAGACGATATCGTTGCCGTCGGTGTCCTGCTTGCGCAAATTGGCGACGATGCGGCCGCGCCGGAAAACGACGATGCGGTCGACCAGGTCGAACACCTGGCGCATGTTGTGAGAGATCAGGATCAGCGGTTCGCCATTCTCCTTCAGCGTGCGGATGATGTTTTCGACCTGCATCGTCTCCTGCACGCCGAGTGCCGCCGTCGGCTCATCCATGATGATGAGCTTGGAAGCAAAGGTCGCGGTTCTGGCAATTGCTACGCACTGGCGCTGGCCGCCCGACATGTGGCGGATAGTGTTGGAAAGATTGGGGATCTTGACCGCTGTGCGGACCAAGGCTGCCTCGGTCGCCTTGCGCATGAACTTGCGATCGAGGATCGAGAAGGGCCCGAGATTGAACAGCACCCGCTCGCGGCCGAGGAACAGGTTCGACGGCACGTCGAGGTCGTCGGCGAGCGCCAGGTTCTGGAACACCGTCTCGATGCCTGCCTCGCGGGCTTCGATGGGGCCGGCAAAATTCACTTCCTTGCCGTCGAACCACATCCTGCCACTGGTGCGCTGCTCGACGCCGGTGATCTGGCGTACGAAGGTCGATTTCCCCGCGCCGTTGTCGCCCATGATAGCGACATGCTCGCCCTTGCGCAGCTCGAAGTCGGCACCCTCCAGCGCATGGACGCCGCCATAATACTTGGTCAGGTTTTCGGTCTTCAGGACGATGTCCGACATGATCAAGCCCTCATTGCCCGCAGGCGTTGGCGCCACTGGTCGAGAACGACTGCGCCGACGATGATCACGCCTTTGACCATCTCCTGATAATAGGCGTCGAGGCGCAGAAAGGTGAAGCCGGAGATGATCACGCCGAAGATCAGCGAGCCGATCACCGTTCCGATGATCGAGCCGCGGCCGCCCGACAACGAGACACCGCCGATAACCGCCATGGCGATCGCATCGAGCTCGTACATTACACCCATGCCGGCTTGGGCGGTGAGATTCTTGGAGCTCAGCACCACGGCGGCGAGCGCGGCGAGGACGCCGGCAATGACGTAGACGAGGATCTTGTGGTTGGCGATGTTGATGCCGGACATGCGCGCGGCGTCCTCATTGGAGCCGATCGCATAGCAGTGCTTGCCATATTTGGTGTAACTCAGGATCAGCTGGAACAGCACTGCGAGCGATATGAAAATGATGACCGGCATCAGCCCCTTGCCGATGGCGGCGAAACTCTCGGTCGGAAACGAGATCGGCTGCCCCTTTGACCACCATTTGGCGATGCCGCGCGCGGTGACCATCATGCCGAGCGTGGCGATGAACGGTGGGATGCGCGTGTAGGCGATCAAAGCGCCGTTGACCAGGCCGGCCAGCAGGCCGCAGCCGATCGCGACCAGCACGGGCACGATCACCGGCAGGTCGGTCCAGCCCTGGGCGATGAACATCGCCTTGGGGTTCGGGTTGCCGTTGACCGTCGCTACCTGGGCGAAGCTCATGGCTATCATCGCCGTGGCGCCGACGATCGAACCTGAGGACAGGTCGATGCCGCCGGTAATGATCACCTGCGTCACGCCGATGGCAATAATGCCGACGATCGACACCTGCAGGATGATGATCTGCAGGCGCGCTTCGTTGAAGATCGCATCGATATTGTCGCGGGTATTGAAAAGGAAGCTGTCGCCCAGGAAAACCCGGCCGATCAGCTCGAAAGCGCCGACCAGGATGACGAGCGCCAGGAAGACGTTGAATTCGGCCGGCCATGCGCGCCGTTTCGCATCATAGCTGAGCCCGCCGACGCCGTGAGATGTCTGTGCCAATCGTGCTTCCTCCGTCAGCCACGGTCTCCACTCGGCGCTGTTCAGGCCGAGAGGGAAAAAGCGGAGCGGCGCTGTCTTACTTTGGCGCGCCGCTCCGTATCGGACAGGTCCGCCTCAGTTCTTCTTCAGGAACTTGTCGATATTTGCCGGCGTGACCAGCTGGAACGGGATGTAGACCTTGTGCTCGACCTTCTCGCCCTTCGCCAGCTTGAGCGCCGCGTCAAGCGCGCCGGCACCCTGGCCGGCCGCGTCCTGGAACACCGTCGCATCGAGGTCGCCCGCCTGCATCGCGGCAAGCGCATCCTGGGTAGCGTCGACCCCGCCGACGACAACCGACTTCATGTCGATGTTGGCGGCCTTCATCGCCTGGATGGCGCCGATGGCGCTTTCGTCATTATTGGCGATGACGCCGTCGAACGGCTTGCCGGTCGACAGCCAGTTGGTCATCAGGTTCTGCGCTTCTTCGCGCTTCCAGTTCGACGTCTGCTTGTCGATGATCTTGATGAAGCTGCACTCCGGTGTGGCGATCACGTCATCAATGTCCTTGGTGCGCTGCACCGCTGCCTGGTTCGACAGCTCGCCCATGATCACATAGACATTGGCTTCAGTCTTGCCGGCCTCCTTGAACAGGCGGCAGACCTCCTTGGTCTCGAGCGTGCCGGAATCGGCTTCGTTCGAGGCGACGAAGGCCTGGTTTTCGGGCAGCTTGTCGACGTTGACCGGCTCGCGATTGACATAGACCAGTGGAATCTTGGCAGCGGCGGCTGCGTCCGACATTGCCTGGGTCGCCGAGGTGTCGACCGGGTTGACGATGATGGCGTCGACGCCTGAGGCGGCGAAGTTCTTGATCTGGTCGAGTTGCTTGGCGACGTCGTTCTGCGCATCCTCCACCTGCAGCTCGACGCCGTCCATGCCCTTGGCCTGTTCAATCATGCCGTTGCGCAGCACGGTGAGAAAATTGTCGTCGAACAACGCCATCGACACGCCGATCTTGGCGGCAAAGGCGGACGAACTCATCAGCGCCGCGAACGCGACGCCCAAAAGCAGTTTTTTCATTTTATTTCTCCTCCACATTGGTGTCCGGCTGCACCGATCTACCCGGAATCCCCGATCTCGCAGGGAATTCTCTCCCGATTGCCATTTTTGGTTCCGGAGGCATTTGCCTGAAACAGATCTTCCGGAACGAAAGAACCAAAATGCTCAGATGGTGAAATATTTATTCCATTTCGCGTGGGCGTCAAGCGAGATTTCGCCATGAGGAATGGATTTTCGGCATTTCGAGCGCTTTTGGACGGACGCTCAGGCAAGCGAGGCCTGAAAGCATTCTGATAGATTACATCATGTCTGCCGCCGATGACCGCGACGTCAGATGTTTTCTGGCAGATAAATGTCGAAGGGCAGAAAGGTCTGGCCCGGCGCATTCGCAGCGCCGGTCTCGATGGCATGCGCCATCAGCCCGACAAGCTCGCGGCAAAGCGCCGCCAGTGGCGTCGAGATCACCATGGTCAGGAAATTATCTGCCAGCGCCGCGCGGGAGTCGGGCGTGATCTCGTTGCAGACGACCGCCGGCATCTCAGCCGGCTTTGCCTCCCTCAGCGCCGAGATCGCGCCTTCCATGCCGCCACCGGCGACATAGCAACCGGCGAGATCAGGGTGGCGGGCCAGAAGCTCGATCATTGCATCATGCGTGATCTGGTTCGCTTCCAGATTGACCAACGTCTCGAGGAGAGTGAATTCCGGCGCCTGCTCGCGAAAGAAGGAGCGAAAACCGATCTCGCGAAGCTCATGGCCATGGAAGCGATGGCTGCCGACGAAGAGGGCAACCTTGCCAGGTCTCTTCGCGGCCTTCGAGATCATCCAGGCAGCGGTGCGGCCGACCTTGCGATTGTCCAGGCCAACATAGCCCTCGCGAATACCGGATGCAAAGTCGGAAAGCAGGGAGAACACCGGTACGCCATTGGCTTTCAGAGCCTCGACGGCGACCGTCAGCGTCGGGTGATCAGGCCCGACCAGGGCGACGGCCCTGGATTTGGCGGCCAGCTTGCGCATCCGCTCGACGATCTCGTCCGGCGCCAGCGAAGCGGCGAAGTCGATGGTCGCCACGCCGCGAAAGCGCGGCGACTGCGATACCGCCAGTTCAAGCTCGCGGGCAAATTCGCTGTAGAAGACGTCCTCCCGCCTCAACAGCAGGAACCCGAGCCGGTATTCGGGCAATTCATGGCGCATCCGCTGCTTGATCAATCCGGCTGCGTGATAGCCGATGCTGGTCGCGGCCTCATAGACGCGGCGCGCGGTTTCCTCGCGCACCGGCAAGCGGTTGTTCAGCACTCGATCGACGGTGGCAACGCTGACCCCCGAAATGCGCGCCAGGTCGGTGATCGTCGGCCGTTTCGCCATCGCTGCCTCATTCCACTGTTTGGCCCTTTTACACCATTCTGAGGGAAAATGATAGAAACTATCTTTGTGATATTGAGCCTATCAGGGGTCGGCGTTATTTTGAACGCTGACCGAATATGATCGAGGCCTCCGCTATGGTGGATATTGGACTCCGAACCGGGAATACGAGCTCCGCAGCAGCGTCCCGACGCGACTACAGCCTGATCGGCCGCGACGCGAAGCTTGCCGTCGAGAGCGGGCTGGCGGCGGCCGAGTGGTATCACACCGACGTGCCGCGCAAGCAGATGAAGGAGCTGATGCAGCGCTCCGACGGCCCGGCGATCCGCGACACCATCATCTGGCTCGGCACCATGATCCTCAGCGGCGCCGGCGCCGCCTGGTTCTGGGGCAGCTGGTGGTGCGTGCCGTTCTTCTTCGTCTACGGCGTCCTCTACGGTTCCTCCACCGACTCACGCTGGCACGAATGCGGCCACGGCACCGCTTTCAGGACGCAGTGGATGAACAACGTGGTCTATCAGGTCGCCTGCTTCATGATCATGCGCAACCCGGTGACCTGGCGCTGGAGCCACACGCGACATCATACCGATACCATCATAGTCGGTCGCGATCCGGAGATCTCGGTGATGCGTCCGCCCGATCTGCTGCGCGTGGTGCTCAACTTCGTCGGCATTCTCGACGCCTGGCATGCGATGAGCGACATGCTGCGCAATGCAGCCGGTATCGTCAGTCCGGCCGAAAGAACCTTCATTCCCGACCAGGAGCAGCCGAAGGCAATTCGCATTGCCCGCATCTGGACGACAATCTATGCCGTTACCATTGCGCTGGCGCTCTACACGGGCTCGTTCCTGCCGCTGATGCTGGTCGGGCTGCCCAGGCTTTACGGCGCGTGGCACCATGTCATGGTCGGCCTGCTGCAGCATGGCGGCCTGGCTGAAAACGTCACCGATCACCGGCTCAACAGCCGCACCGTCTACATGAACCCGATAAGCCGCTTCATCTACTGGAACATGAACTACCACGTCGAGCATCACATGTTTCCCATGGTGCCCTATCACGCGCTGCCCAGGCTGCACGAACTGATCAAGCACGATCTGCCGGCGCCGACGCCGTCCATCCTGGCCGGCTACCGCGAGATGATACCGGCTTTCCTGCGCCAGCTGCGCAATGAGGATTATTTCATCAAGCGCGAACTGCCGCCGACGGCGCGGCCCTATCGCGAGGATTTCCACAGCGATAACGCTGCTGTTGCGGTGGCTGCTGAATGACAAGCCCATGCCAACGCACCAAACATCGAGGGACCGTAAATGAGCGACTGGGTCGAGGCCTGTGACGCCGAGGACATCGACGAAGAAGACGTGATGCGCTTCGACCATGGCGGCCGCACCTTTGCCATCTATCGCAGCCCCGACGACGGGTATTTCGCCACCGACGGGCTTTGCACGCATGAGAAGGTGCATCTGGCGGACGGGCTGGTCATGGACGACGTCATCGAGTGCCCGAAGCATAATGGCCGCTTCAACTACAAGACAGGGGCTGCCAGGGGCGCGCCGGTCTGCGTCGATCTAAGAACTTATCCGGTCAAAGTCGACGCCGGCAAAGTCCTTGTCCGGATCGGTTGATGATGACGAAGGGAATGGTCATCATCGGCGCCGGCGAATGCGGCGGGCGCGCCGCCCTTGCGCTGCGCGAGCTCGGCTATGATGGCCCGGTGACGCTGGTCGGCGACGAGCCGCATCTGCCCTATGAGCGCCCGCCGCTGTCGAAAGACGCGATGGTTGCCGACGCGCCCCTGATCAAGGCGATCGCCAGTGAGGCGGTTCTGGCCGAAAGATCGATCAGGCATATCCATTCGGTCCAGGCGGTGGCGATCGTCCGAGAGGCGCATGTCGTGCGCCTCTCGGACGGTTCCGCCCTGGCCTACGACAAGCTCCTGCTGGCGACCGGTTCGGTGCCGCGCAAGCTGCCTATGCCGGGCCTTGGCGGGCGCTGCGTCTACCTCCGGACCTTCAACGACGCGCTGGCCATTCGCGCCCATCTCAGCGCCGGAAATCGCATCGCCATAGTCGGCGGCGGCTTCATCGGGCTTGAGCTTGCCGCGGCGGCACGCAGACTGGGTGCCGCGGTCACCATCATCGAGGCGCAGCCGCGCATCTTGATGCGCGGCGTGCCCGCCGAGATCGCTGGGGTTATCCATCAGGCGCATGAAGCGGAAGGCGTGAAAATCCTGTGCGGCGAGGGCATCGCCGCCATTGCCGATGATGGCGCCGAAGTGCGCATCGCGCTCGCCGGTGGACACGACATTGTCGCCGATCTTGCCGTGATCGGCATCGGCGCCGTGCCGGTGACCGGACTTGCCGCGGAGGCGGGGCTGACCGTCGACAATGGTGTTGCCGTCGACGCCGAGCTTCGCACCAGCGACCCGGATATCTTTGCCGCCGGCGATTGCTGTTCGTTTCCGCTCGCCATCTATGGCGGCCGGCGCGTGCGGCTCGAAGCCTGGCGCAACGCACAGGAGCAGGGCGCGCTCGCCGCAAGGAATATGCTTGGCGCCGGCGAGGCCCACGCCGCAGTGCCGTGGTTCTGGTCGGATCAGTACGGCCTGACCTTGCAGATCGCCGGCCTGTCGGACGAAGGCCGCAGCATCGTGCGCCGCGACCTCGGCGACGGCGCCTTCATCCTGTTCCACCTCGCCGAGGACGGCAGGCTGGTTGCGGCAAGCGGCATCGGCGCCGGCAACGCGGTCGCCCGCGACATAAGGCTGGCCGAGATGCTGATTGCGAAGCAGGCAAGGCCGGCGCCGGAAGCGCTGGGCTCGCAGGCGATCAAGCTGAAGTCGCTGCTGGCGGCATGAACGCCGCGCCAAATGTCGAGGTTGGCGCCGCCCCTCATTTGCCTGCCGGCATCTTCTCCCCGTATAGTGACGGGGAGAAGGGGCTGTCACGAGCGTTGGCGCCCTTTCTGCGGCATTCGAGATTGGCGAAACCATCGGCGCAGGCTTCTTTCTCCCCGTCACTAAACGGGGAGAAATGCCCGGCAGGGCAATGAGGGGCGGCGCCAACGCCCAAAAGTGGGTGAAACCTGAATCTCGACGCTCGCCTTAAAACAGCGCTTTCAGCTCCGGCAGCTTGTCGTTGACCAGCCAGCCATAGTAATTTTCCTCGGGCAGCTTTTCCGACTCGCCCGCAGCGCGGCGCTTGTCGTTCTCGGCCTTCAGCGCATAGGCGCGCTGTTCGGGATTGCCGACATTGTAGAGCGTCGACGTGATGCCGGGATTGCCTGAGATGTCAAAGCCGGCAATGCTTCTATAGGCGTCGATCGATTTCCGGATTGTTGCTGCGACATAAGGCAGTGTCAGGTCAGGATCCATGATGGTCTTGTAGACCGCGTTGGGATCGCCGACGTCGAGTTCCGGCAGGCCGGAAACCTTGTGCACGAGGTCGCTCATTTGCAGTGCCGTCAGCGGATTGAGCTGGCCAAGGCCAAAAGTCTGGCCGGCATAATAAGGCTGGAAGAAAGTGGCGCCTAAGCGGTCGTTGGGAAAGCTCTCGCCGTCGACGGTCTTGCCGCGGAACGACCGGTTCCACACCTGTTCGCGGCACTCCCACAGATCGTAGCTGTCGGACTTCCCTGCGCATTTCGCAAATTGCGGCCGCTGCACGAAATCGGAGATATCCTCGCCATCATAGGCAAAGGAGAGCTTGCTCGACAGATACGAAATCGCCTTGACGTAGTAGGTCTGCAGCCGGTCGTAGGCATCGACATTGTAGGTGTGCTCGCCGACGATGGCGCCGACGATATGCATTGGGTCGATGCCATAGGCCGCGGCTGCCTGCTTGATCTTGCCGCGCAACTCGGCATCGTTCTGGAGCAGCGCAAAGACTTTGCGGTATTTCGCCTGGAAGGTGGTGTTGGTCGCCTGGGTGCGCCGGCTCGAAGCGCCCGGTATGTCGGGCTGCTCGGTGTTGCGGTTGCCCGGCGGCACCATCGTTGCCGCTTGCGCGGCGAACATGGCTGCCGCCAGCGTCAGCCCCAAAATGACGAGGATCAGTTTTTTCATGCGCCGCCGCCCAAATAGTCGCCGGCAAACTAGGTAATGCTCCACCGGGAGTCGAGAGACGCCTGCACCCGACGGGACGAAAGCTTGCCGGATGCTTCCATTTGGCCACACATCGGGAATGCTGGGCCAAATTGGGGAGGCCGGGAGCAATTCCCCGACCCTCTTCGAGAATGGAGCGTCTCCTACAAGATGAAACGCGACAAGTCCGTGTTTCTGGAGAGGTCGCCGACATGCTTCTCGACATAGGCGGCATCGATGGTCACCGAGGTGCCGTTGCGGTCCGGCGCGTCATAGGAGATATCGTCCAGCACCCGTTCCATCACCGTCTGCAGCCGCCTGGCGCCGATATTCTCGACGCTGGCGTTAAGGTCCACGGCGATGCCGGCCAACGAATCGATCGCATCATCGGTGAAGACCAGGTCGACGCCTTCGGTCTTCATCAGCGCGATATACTGCTTGATCAGGCTGGCTTCGGTCTCGGTGAGGATGCGGACGAAATCGTCCTTCTCCAGCGCCCGCAGCTCGACGCGGATCGGCAGGCGGCCCTGCAATTCCGGCAGCAGGTCGGAGGGCTTGGCGACGTGGAACGCACCCGAGGCGATGAACAGGATGTGGTCGGTCTTCACCGGTCCATATTTGGTCGCAACCGTGGTGCCTTCGACCAGCGGCAGCAGGTCGCGCTGCACACCTTCACGCGAAACACCGGCACCGATGCCGCCTTCGCGCGAGGCGATCTTGTCAATCTCGTCAAGGAAGACGATGCCGTCATTCTCGGTCGATTCGAGTGCCCTGCGCACCACTTCGTCCTGATCGAGCAGCTTGTCGGACTCGTCGCTGATCAACAGCCCGTAGGATTCCTTGACGGTCGTCTTGCGCAACTTGGTCTTCTTGCCGCCCATCGCCTTCGACAGCATGTCGTTGATGTTGAGCACGCCGATATTGGCGCCCGGCATGCCGGGAATCTCGAAGCCAGGCATGCCGCCATTGCCGGTATCGGCCACTTCGATCTCGATCTCCTTGTCGTCGAGTTCGCCGTCGCGCAGCTTCTTGCGGAAACTGTCGCGGGTGGCCGGGCTCGCCGTCTTGCCGACGAGCGCTTCGAGCACCCGTTCCTCGGCGTTGATGTGGGCACGCGCCTTGACGTCCTCGCGCATCTTCTCGCGCACCAGCCCGATGGCGATCTCGACCAGATCGCGGATGATCTGCTCGACATCGCGGCCGACATAGCCGACCTCGGTGAACTTGGTGGCTTCGACCTTGACGAAAGGCGCACCGGCAAGGCGTGCCAGGCGGCGTGAAATCTCGGTCTTGCCGACACCGGTCGGGCCGATCATCAGGATGTTCTTCGGCATCACCTCTTCGCGCATCTGGCCCTCGAGCTGCTGGCGGCGCCAACGGTTGCGCAAGGCAATCGCCACGGCACGCTTGGCGTCTTTCTGGCCGATGATGAAGCGGTCGAGTTCCGAAACGATTTCGCGGGGAGAGAAGGTGCTCATGTCACTAAATTCCACTTTGCCACTGCCGAATGGACTCGAACGGATGCAGCAGCATGATCACGTTGAGTGTCAGATTGTCCCGGATGAGATAGCCGACACCGAATTCGAAGATGAGGGCGAGGGTCACGATCACCCATATAGGAAGCCTTCGCGCCATGACAAACCCCAGCACCATGGCCAGCGTGTCGGACACCGAATTGATGATGCTGTCGCCATAATAGTCGAGCGAGATTGTGCCGGCGCGGTAGCGGTCGATGATGAAAGGGCTGTTCTCGAGCAACTCCCAGCCGCCCTCTATAACCACCGCAAAGGCCAGCCTGAGCCCGATCGGCGAGCGCGGGAAAAGGAACCACGCCAGCGCATAGAACAAGAAGCCGTGAATGATGTGCGAGAAGCTGTACCAGTCGGAAATATGCTGGGAATTCTCGGAGCTCTGCACAATGCCGTGCCACAGCTTGACATAGCCGCAGGTACAGATCGGCGTCCGCCCCATGCCGTAGAGGACCCCGGCCTGGAAGATGACCAGGCCGAGAACCAACAGAAGCCCCATTCGCCAGCTGTCTTCGTAGGCCGAGACGGTTTTGTCGCTGGATACGCTCATGCTGCTATTGCCCCTCTTTTGCCTCACCCTGTCCGGCGTCGCCCTCTGGGGCATCAATCGCCATCAGCACGGCATCGCCATATTCCGACTTCCTGCGATCGATAGCCCTGAAACCGGCCTTTTCATAGGCACGGATAGCCCGTGCATTGGCGGGGTCCGGGTCGATGATGACGCGCGGCGTACCTTCCTCGAAAAGCTGCTCGACGAACTGCCGGACGATCGCCGAGCCGTGGCCGACCCCGACAAGCCCCGGCACGCCGATCGACAGATCGATGCCGAGCGTGCCGAACGGCTGGTCGCTATAGGGATGGCCGTCCTCCAGATGCGGATCGTAGCTCTGCAAATAGCCGATGGGCTTTCCGTCGAGCTCGATAATCAGCGGCTCGACCGAAATGCTGTCGATATGCTCGCGGATCTCCGCAATCTCGGTCTCTGGGTCGTTCCACCATTCGGCGACATGCGGCTCGGCAAGCCAGCCGGCGATCATCGGCAGGTCCCTCTGGATCACCGGCCGAAAACCATAGCGGAGGCTCCGCTCAGGCGGCATCGAGGGTTTCGACGACGAAGTTGTTGTTTGTGTAGACGCAAATGTCTGACGCGATCTGCATCGCCTTGCGGGCGATGTCCTCTGCGCCCTTGTCGCTGTCCATCAAAGCGCGTGCCGCTGCCAGCGCGTAATTGCCGCCGGAGCCGATGGCCATGACGCCAAATTCGGGCTCCAGCACGTCGCCGGTGCCGGTCAGCGCCAGCGACACCGACTTGTCGGCCACCAGCATCATTGCTTCCAGCCGGCGCAAATAACGGTCGGTGCGCCAGTCCTTGGCGAGCTCGACGCAGGCACGTGTTAGCTGGTCGGGATATTGTTCGAGCTTGGCTTCGAGCCGCTCCAGCAGCGTGAAGGCGTCGGCGGTGGCCCCGGCGAAGCCGGCAATGACGTTGCCGCTTTTGCCGATGCGGCGCACCTTCTTGGCGTTGCCCTTCATGATGGTCTGGCCGAGGCTGACCTGGCCGTCGCCGGCGATCACCACCTTGCCGCCCTTGCGCACGGTCAGGATGGTCGTGGCATGCATGGTCAGTTCATTCGACATTTTCTGCTCCGATCAGCACCGATCCCATCGAGGCGATCGGCGCGTTACGAGTGACTTGATCGGCCATATGTATGCATAGGCCGGATGATTGCAAACCGGCCATCCGCCGGGCCGGACTGTGCTCCGCAGCGGTAACTGGCAATCGCCGGATCATGCTGCTAGAAGGCTTTCGTTTTCAGGCATGTGAACGCCTGAACCGTGCAAATCTGAGACAAGGATGAGGTCATGGCGCCCCGTTCCGCCGAGATAAGCCGCAAGACCAGGGAAACCGACATCGCCGTGTCGGTTCAGGTCGACGGCTCGGGCAAATCCGACATTTCGACGGGCGTCGGCTTCTTCGACCATATGCTGGACCAGTTGTCGCGCCATTCGCTGATCGACATGACCGTGAAGGCCAAGGGCGACCTGCACATAGACGACCACCACTCGGTCGAGGATACGGGCATCGCGCTCGGCCAGGCGCTGGCCAAGGCGTTGGGCGAGCGGCGCGGCATCATGCGCTACGCCTCGATCGATCTCGCCATGGACGAGACACTGACGCGGGCGGCAATCGATGTCTCCGGCCGGCCTTTTCTGGTCTGGAATGTTTCGTTCTCGTCGCCGAAGATCGGTACGTTCGATACCGAGCTGGTGCGCGAATTCTTCCACGCGCTGGCGCAGAATGCCGGCATCACGCTTCATGTCACCAATCATTACGGCGCCAACAACCACCACATCGCCGAGACCTGCTTCAAGGCCGTGGCGCGTGTGTTGCGTTCGGCGCTTGAGCGCGACCCGCGCCAGCCGGACGCGGTTCCCTCCACCAAGGGATCCCTGAAAGGATAGCGTCATGGCCATCTATGTCGTGATGAAGCCGCCAGGCCGCAGCGAAAGCGTGGACACTACCTTTATCCGTGACGCCTTTGCCTGGCTCGGCTTCCTGGTGCCGCCGCTGTGGCTGGCCTGGCACCGGCTGTGGGTCGAGGCGGCATTGGCGTTTGTCGCAATGGGCCTGCTCTCGATGCTAGGCGAAAGGCTGGACCTGGAAACAACCGGCTCGCTTTTATCCCTGCTTGTCATGCTCTTTGTCGGACTGGAAGGGCAGGGCTTGCGGATCGCAGCCCTGCGCCGTCGCGGCTGGCATGAATGGGGCGTGGTCGAGGCCGACAGGCTCGACGACGCAGACCTCCGCTATGCATTGGAAGCCGATGCTCAGTCGGATGAACAACCGACGGTGCAACGCATCGTCCCAGACGCAGCACATGCCCGGTCGGCGCAGATGGGCCTGGCGCTGGGGCTGAACCATATTCCGGGAAAGCCCTGAGATGAGGGTAGCGATCATCGATTACGGGTCGGGCAATCTGCGCTCGGCCACCAAGGCCTTCGAGCGTGCCGCGCATGAAGCCGGTATTGCCGCCGCGATCGAACTCACCGCCGATGCCGAGCGGGTCAGGACCGCCGACCGCATCGTCCTGCCCGGCGTCGGTGCCTATGCCGATTGCGCCGCTGGACTGCGTGCGGTCGCCGGCATGTGGGAAGCGGTCGAGGAGGTGGCGATCGCCAAGGCTCGGCCGTTCCTCGGCATCTGCGTCGGCATGCAGCTGATGTCGGAGCGAGGCCTGGAAAAGACCGTCACAAAGGGCTTTGGCTGGGTCGCCGGCGACGTCAAGGAGATCACGCCGGCCGATCCGACACTGAAGATCCCGCAGATCGGCTGGAACACGATTGACCTGAAGCGCAAGCATCCGCTGTTTTCCGGCATTGCGACGGGTGGCAAGGGACTGCACGCCTATTTCGTCCACTCCTACCATCTCGATGCACGGAAGGAGGATGAGGTGCTGGCGGTTGCCGACTATGGCGGCCCGGTAACGGCCGCTGTCACTCGCGACAACCTCGCCGGAACGCAATTCCACCCCGAGAAGAGCCAGGCGCTGGGCCTGGCGCTGATCACCAATTTCCTAGGCTGGAGGCCCTGAACCATGAGCAAGAAGGGCTATTGGATGGCAATGGTCGATGTCCGCGATCCCGAGATCTACAAGCGATATATCGAGGCCAATGCCGCGGCTTTCGAGAAATACGGCGCGAAGTTCCCGGTGCGCGCCGGGCGGTACACCAGCCCGGAAGGACCGGCAGGCAATCGCCACGTGCTGGTGGAATTCGAATCCTATGAAAAGGCGCTGGAATGCTACGGCTCGCCTGAATACCAGGAGGCGTTGAAGTACAGGCTCGCCGGCTCGACCGGCCACTTTGTCATCGTCGAAGGCGCCTGAAGGTGTTTCTGTTTCCGGCGATAGACCTCAAGGACGGCAAATGCGTGCGCCTCAGGCATGGCGACATGGCGACCGCCACCATCTACAATGACGATCCCGCCGCTCAGGCGCGCGTCTTCGAAGAGCAGGGCTTCGAATGGTTGCACGTCGTCGACCTCAACGGCGCCTTCAAGGGCCAGAGCGTCAACAGCGCCGCGGTCGGCGCCATCCTGAAGGCGACGAGCAATCCGGTGCAGCTCGGCGGCGGCATCCGCACCCTGGCGCAGATCGAGGACTGGCTCGACCGTGGGCTGGCCCGCGTCATTCTTGGCACCGTGGCGGTCCGCGATCCGGATCTGGTCAGGCAGGCCTGCAAGGCATTCCCGGGCAAGATCGCTGTCGGCATCGACGCCAAGGGCGGTAAGGTCGCGGTCGAAGGCTGGGCTGAGGCTTCGAGCCTCGGCGTCATTGAACTGGCGAGGAAATTCGAGGGTGCCGGCGTCGCCGCTATCATCTACACCGATATCGACCGCGACGGTGTGCTGACTGGCATCAACTGGGACGCCACCATCGATCTCGCCGACGCGGTGTCGATCCCGGTTATCGCCTCGGGCGGGCTCGCCTCGATCGCCGACATCGTGCGCATGACCATGCCCGATGCCCGCAAGCTCGAAGGCGCGATCTCCGGCCGCGCCCTCTACGACGGCCGCATCGACCCGGCCGAGGCATTGGCGATCCTGCGTGGCAAACCGATGGCAGGGTGTGAAACGTGAAGGTCTCGATTATCGTTGCTCCCTACGACAGCGGGCACTATCACGAAGGGTGCGGCCAGGGGCCGGACGCCATCGTCGGCGGTGGGCTGGTCGAAGCCCTGACCGTGGCTGGCCATGACGTCGCCGTCGAAGATATCGGCAAGGTCGGAGACGAGCAGGGGCGCGAAATTGCAACCGGCTTCGCCGTCTGCAACGCCGTCGCGACCAAGGTTAACCTCGCCCGCGATGGAGGACGCTTCCCCATTATCCTTGCTGGAAATTGCCTGACCGCCGCCGGTGCGGTTGCCGGCGAAGCGGCGGATTCGATCATCTGGATCGACCAGCATGGCGATCTCAACACGCCGGAGACGTCGGCCTACGGCTTTCTCGACGGCATGGCGCTGGCGGCGACGCTCGGGCTCTGCTGGCATCCGATGGCGGCAGCAATTCCGGGGTTCTGGCCGATAGACCCGGCGCGCTGCATGCTGGTCGATGCCCGCGACCTCGATCCCGACGAAAAGCGACTGCTGGAAACTTTGCCGATCGTGCGCACCGAATGTGCCGGTGCACTCGATATGATCGGAAAGCTCACGGCGACAGGGACTGTGCGGGCGCATCTGCATCTCGACCTGGATGTCCTCGATCCGGATGTGCTGCAGGTGAACCGCTACGCGCACCCGGGCGGCCCGAGTCCGGAACAGCTGCGGCAGCTTGCCTGCGGACTGGCCAGGTCAATCCCGATTGTCGGTGTGACGCTCTCGGCCTACGACCCGGCCTTTGATTCCCAGTCCGAAGTTCCGCCCGTCGTTGGCCAGCTGCTTGTCGACTTTCTTGCGGCGATCGAGAGGATCTGATGCTGAAAGCCCGCGTCATCCCCTGTCTCGACGTCAAGAACGGCCGTGTCGTCAAGGGCGTCAATTTCGTCGACCTGGTCGATGCCGGCGATCCCGTCGAAGCGGCAAAAGCCTATGACGCGGCCGGCGCCGACGAGCTCTGCTTTCTCGACATCACCGCCTCGTCGGAAAACCGCGAGACCATTTTCGATGTCATCGCCCGCACCGCCGAACAATGTTTCATGCCGCTGACCGTTGGCGGTGGCGTCCGTCAGGTCGCCGACATCAGGAAGCTGCTACTGGCCGGCGCCGACAAGGTGTCGATCAACACGGCAGCGGTGAAGACCCCAAATTTTGTCGCCGAGGCTGCCGACA
The DNA here is from genome assembly GCF_040319065.1 of Mesorhizobium sp. M0968. Classification (NCBI taxonomy): domain Bacteria; kingdom Pseudomonadati; phylum Pseudomonadota; class Alphaproteobacteria; order Hyphomicrobiales; family Phyllobacteriaceae; genus Mesorhizobium; species Mesorhizobium sp. M0968. Next base: position 79,189 of record NZ_JAMYNL010000008.1, on the reverse strand, counting down.
AATTCGGCAACCAGTGCATCGTCGTCGCCATCGATGCCAAGAAAGTGTCCGCTGCGAGCGAGGCTGATCGCTGGGAGATATTCACCCATGGCGGCCGCGAGAAGACCGGCATCGACGCCGTCGAGTTCGCTCGGCGAGTGGTCGACCTCGGCGCCGGCGAGATCCTGCTGACATCGATGGACCGCGACGGAACCAAGGCCGGCTATGATATAGCCCTTACCCGCGCGGTCGCGGATGCCGTACGCGTGCCGGTCATCGCTTCCGGTGGCGTCGGCACGCTCGACCACCTTGTCGAAGGCATTCGCGACGGCCACGCCGGCGCGGTGCTGGCGGCGTCGATCTTCCATTTCGGCACCTACAGCATCGCCGAAGCCAAGCTGCACATGGCTCAGGCCGGACTGCCGATGCGGCTGGACTCGCCGGGTAATCGGTCCTAGAGCCTTTCCGGCTAAGAAGAGGCTGTAAACGCCGTCATGACCGAGTTCTCGCTCTCCGATCTGGAGAAGATTATTGGCGAACGCGCACGTTCCGGCGATCCGGATTCGTGGACGGCCAAGCTCTTTCAGCGTGGCATGAGCAAGGCAGCGCAGAAACTCGGCGAAGAGGCAGTCGAAACGGTGATCGCAGCCGTCAGCGCCGACCGGGACGCGCTTGTTTCGGAAAGCGCCGATCTCATCTATCATTGGCTTGTCGTTCTTGGCGTAGCGGGCATTCCGCTGAGCGATGTGCTCAACGAGCTTGAACGCCGCACCGGTCGTTCGGGCATCGCCGAAAAGGCGTCTCGGCTGGACCGGGGCTGATCGCTGCGGAGGAACTCGATGGACCAGCTCGCTCCTACCGAGAAGTATTCACCCTATCGTTTCTTCTCGGCCGAGCAATGGTCGCGGTTCCGCGCCGATACGCCGATGACGCTCACCGAGGACGAGGTCCGTCGTCTGCGGTCGCTGAACGATCCGGTCGATCTCCACGAGGTCGAGCGCATCTATCTTTCGATGTCGCGGCTGTTGTCGGCTCATGTCGAAGCCAGTCAACTCCTGTTCAGGCAGCGCCAGGCCTTCTTCAACGCGCTGGACGCGGCCAAGACACCGTTCATCATCGGCATTGCCGGTTCCGTCGCGGTCGGCAAATCGACCACGGCGCGCGTGCTGAAGGAGCTGCTGGCGCGCTGGCCGTCGAGTCCCAAGGTCGACCTGGTCACCACCGATGGTTTCCTGCTGCCGAACGAAGTCCTGCGCCGCAACAACCTGATGGAGCGCAAGGGCTTTCCCGACAGCTACGACGTCGGCGCCCTTCTGCGCTTCCTGTCCGGCATCAAATCGGCGCAGCGCAACGTCCGCGCGCCGGTCTATTCGCACCTGACCTATGACGTCATCCCGGGCGAGTTCCAGACCATCGACCGGCCGGACATCCTGATCTTCGAGGGCATCAACGTCCTGCAGCCGGGCAAGCTGCCGAAGGATGGCAAGATCGTGCCTTTCCTGTCGGATTTCTTCGACTTTGCCATCTACATCGATGCCGAGGAGGCGCTGATCCATCACTGGTATATCGCCCGCTTCATGCGGTTGCGCGAAACCGCCTTCCGCGACCCGGCCTCCTTCTTTCACCGCTATTCGCAACTTTCCGAAGATGCGGCCCGCGCCATCGCCGAGGGCCTGTGGACCAACATCAACCTGAAGAATCTGCGCGAGAATATATTGCCGACCCGCGCCCGAGCCGATCTCATCCTGCGCAAGGGCGCCAACCATCTGGTCGAGGAAGTGGCGCTCAGGAAACTGTGAAATCCCGGGACATTCCTTAAAGTCATCTTAACCCAGTCTTTCTATTGTCGGGCCTGATCTGCGGGCTCGGCAAACAAATGAATGCGCCATTCCTAAACATCGATCGGCCGGCATCTGACCGCATCGCACGTCCGGGCAGCGGCGGCGCAACGATTGCCTTGATCGTGCCTGTCCACAATGAGGAAGGCGCAATTGCTCCATTCCTGAAGGCGGTATGCGAAAGCACCGCGCTGCTGAAGGACAAAGGCGTTGCCCTCGAGTTCATCTTCGTCAACGACGGCAGCAGCGATACGACGCTCGAAAAGCTGATCGAAGCCCAACAAACCGATCCACGCATCCACGTAATCGACCTTTCACGCAATTTCGGCAAGGAAGCCGCGATGACCGCGGGGCTCGACAGCTGCGATGCCGATGCAGCGATCCCGATGGATGTCGATATGCAGGATCCGCCGCATGTCATTCCGCTGCTTGTGGAAAAGTGGCGCGAGGGTTTTGAGGTTGTTCTGGCCAAGCGAGCCAATCGGTCGAGCGACAGCTTTCTCAAGCAGCGCTCCGCCTCGATGTTCTACCGCGTTCACAACTGGATCGCGCAGCAGAAGATCCCGCACGATGTCGGCGACTTCCGTTTGATCGACCGCCAGGTCATCCAGGCGCTGCGGTCTTTGCCCGAACGCCGTCGTTTCATGAAGGGCCTGTTCGCCTGGGTCGGGTTCCGCACCGCAAGCGTCGAATATGTCCGCGATCAGCGCATCGCCGGCCAGTCGAAATTCTCCGGCTGGAAGCTGTGGAACTTCGCGCTCGAAGGCATCACCAGCTTCTCCACCGCTCCGCTTGAAATCTGGACCTATGTCGGCGCGACGATTTCCGCGCTGTCGTTCCTCTACGGCCTGCTGATCGTCGCCAAGACAATGATCTTTGGCGTTGATGTGCCCGGCTACGCCTCCCTGCTGGTCAGTGTTCTTTTCCTTGGCGGCATCCAGTTACTCGGCATCGGCATCATCGGACAATACCTCGGCAGGGTCTACGCCGAGATCAAGCAGCGTCCGATCTATATCGTGCGCCGCAAATATGAGGGAATGAGCTGATGGAGATCGACGCTTACCGACAGATGGCCGCCACCGAAGACGAGCATTGGTGGTTCTGCGGGCGTCGCGCCATCGCCGAGGCGGTCATTCGCAGCATCGGCCTGCCTGAAAACGCGCGCATCGTAGAGATCGGCGCCGGTACCGGCGGCAACATCCGGATGCTGGAGCAGTTCGGCGCAGTGACGGCAGTCGAGATGAGCGATCTCGCGCGCAGGATTGCCTGGGAAAAGACCGGCCGCGACTTCCTCGCCGGCCATCTGCCGGACAACATTCCTGTCGCGCCGCAAAGCTGCGACCTCGTCTGCCTGTTCGACGTGCTGGAGCATGTCGCCGAAGACGAGGCGTCGCTTGCCGCGATCCGCCAAGTGCTGAAACCGGGCGGCAGCGTCGTCCTCACTGTGCCCGCACACCAATGGCTGTGGAGCACGCATGATGTTGGGCTGCATCATATGCGGCGCTATTCACGCAATCTGCTGCGTGAACGAATCGAAAGGGCTGGTTTCGCGATCGACCGGCTGAGCTACACAAATGCCGCGCTCTTCCCGGTAGCGGTGCTGGCACGACTGGTGGACAGGTTGCGCAAGTCGGCCTTGCCAGCTGGCCATGCCACGCCGCCAAAACCACTGAATGCGGCGATGAAGGCAGTGTTTTCGGCGGAAGGCCGCATCATACCAAATGCAAGCTTGCCCTTCGGGGTTTCGCTGCTGGCGGTATTCCGCAAGGACAGCGCCGTCGAAACCGCTCGCCCCGACGAGAAATTGGCAGCTTGACCGCGTCATGGGCACTGGCTCGTATCGTCGACTATCGCGCTTTGCGCTGATTGGCATCGCGTCGACGCTGATCTACGCCGTTTGCGCTTTTCTGCTGTCGCGTGGACAGGCAACGGCGGCCCTGCCGGCGGCGCTCACATCGTTTGCGGCCTACGCCGTCGCCGCGCTGTTCTCCTACACCGGGCATAAATATTTCACGTTCACCTCGGGCGGCAGCCACGCTATGGAATTGCCCCGCTTCCTCCTGCTCACCGCTTCCGGCCTCGCCGTCGCGATCGCCCTGCCGGGGCTTTTGACCCAGATGCTCGGCATCCCTGCTGCAATCCCGATCCTGCTCACCTGCATTGCCGTGCCGGTCATCAACTATGTCGTACTTGGGCGGTGGGTGTTTCGTGGTCTCTAGCGCGCGATCCCTTAGTGAACTGCTGCCCGGCGCCAACCGCTTCTCGCCCTTCGTGGGCGTAGCGGGTGCTCCATTGCTGCTGGCCAGTCTGGTCGTCACATACGCCGTCTGGCTATCGACCGTTGCAATTCCGACCAATGTTGACGTGTCATGGCTTCTGGTCGTCTGCGACCGCCTGCTTGGCGGAGAGCGGCTCAACACCGACATCGTGGAGACCAACCCCCCTTTCTCGATCTGGCTCTACATGCCGTTCATGCTCCTGGAAAAGCTCACTGGCATGCGTGCGGAATTCTGGCTGACGCTTGGCGTCGTTTGCCTGAGCCTGGCCAGTCTTTTCGTTTCCGTCCGCATTCTCGCGCGCGATGAACCGGTCTACCGGCAGCCCCATGCGCTGTGGGCGGCAGCCGCGGCCCTGTTTTTGATCCTGTGTTTCATGCCGGATCAATTCGGCCAACGCGAGCACTTCGCATTGATTGCCATTCTGCCTTGGGTGGCGTTGCAATGCACACGTCAGCGGAACCTGGATTTCAGCGCGGGCTCGCGCCTGGAGCACATGGTCGCGGGCCTCTGCGCGGCGGTCGTGGTCATGGTCAAGCCGCCCTATTTTGTGCTGGCCTTCATGTTGCCGTCGCTCTGTCTTGCGCTTGAAAGGCGGTCGCTGAGACCGCTCTTCGTCGCAGAGAACCTGATGGGCGCTGCGATCGTGGCCGCCTATATCGCGTCCATCGCGCTCTTCGACCGCGCCTACGTCAGCGACGTCCTGCCCTTGGTCAGGGAGGTCTATCTTCCGTTGAGGGCCTCTGCCGCCGATATGCTGGCAAACTGGCCGAAAGTGGTGCTGCTTCTGGCCGCCGCCACCGTGCTTGCGGCCGGCGGCCTGAGAAACACGAACTGGGACGTCAGGATTCCGCTCCTGACCGCCCTGGGGTTCATTCCGGCCTTCATTGTCATGGGCAAGGGTTGGCCCAATCACGCGCTGCCGATGGTCGTTGTTGCGACACTTGCATTTGGCATCCAGCTTGTGCGGTTCGGCACATTCGGCAGTGCAGGCTTCGTTCGCAAGGCCGCCCTGATCTTCGGCTGCGTGCTGGTGCTGCAAATAGCGGTCAGGGCACAGTACGCGGCGCTGACGACGGATAACGGCCCGACCGCCCGGTCTGTCGCCGCGATCCGCGCAACGGTCGAAACCCCGACCATCATGTCGATTGCCGACCAGATGCAGGTTGCCCATCCCCTCGCCAGGCTGGTCGGCGGCAGGTTTATATCACGCCATCCGAGCGCCTGGGCGGTCTCCAACGCGGACACGCTCGCCCGCGTCACCGGCGATCTCGAACGGAGACCGGAACTTGAAAGCATCCGCGATCGGGTGATCGGCGAAAACGCCGCCGAGATATCAGCGAAGAAGCCCGATATCGTGCTGTCAGGCTCGCCGGCGTGGACTGCCCTGATGCTGCAGGACAAGCGGATCCAGGTCGCCTTGGCCGACTATCGTCTGCTGCACGCCGAGCCGGAAATCACTGTCTATCTGCGTTACACGGCGCCTGCGCCGCTCCAAACCGATAGAGCAGGAGCCCCCGGAAACCCATGACACGGCTGGATCCAATCGCTCCGCTGGACGACATATGGCTCGATCTCGAGAGCCTCGGTGCAACAGCATGAGCGTCTCGAACGACATTGGCGGCTTGAGCCGCTGGCGCGAACGGGATATTGCGGCGCCGCTGCTTCCTAGCCGCAATGTCCTGGCCATTGCCGCAGTCACCGTCTTCTCGATTTTCTGGCAGCGACGTTGGGGGACTGTTCCCGACACTAGCTGGCTGATCACGGTCTGCGAGCGTATGCTGTCCGGTGAGCGGCTCTACTCGCAAATCTACGAGACCAATCCCCCATTCAGCGTCTGGCTCTATCTGCCGCCAGTGGCTGCGGCCAGATGGCTGGGCACCGCGCCGGAAATCCTGGTTGAAGCCTGGACATACCTTGCCGTGCTTATCGGACTTTCGCTCTCGGGCGTGATCGTCAAGCGTGCGGGTTTCACCGAAACTGCATCATTGTTTGCACTGGGGCCAGCGTTTTGCGCAATGTTGGTGGTCTTCCCCGGAAATGCCTTCAGCGAGCGGGAGCATATCGGCATGGCACTTTTCATGCCGCTGCTTGCGCTTCATGCCTGGCGCGCGCGCAGAGATGCAGCTGCCCAACCAGACCCCGGGCTCGCCGTACTCGCCGGCCTGTCGGGCAGCATTCTGCTGCTGGTCAAGCCCTACTATGCGATCATGGTGTTGGCGCCGGCGCTGGTCGTTGCAGTGCGCCGGCGCAGTCTGAAATCGATCTTCGCCCTGGAACACTGGGTCATTGGCGGCATCTGCGTTGTCTATCTCGGCACCGTCACGCTGATCCATCCGGAATTCGTGCGCGACATCTATCCCCTCTTGGCGGACGTTTATGCAAAGATCGGCATCTTTTGGCCGATTGTGATCGGCTACGGTTTCTCGTGGTGTTTCCTTGTCTTCCTGATCTGGTGGCTGTGGCCTGCCAAGCGATTTCCAGAGCTGGCGGCGGTAGCGTTGGCGGCATCGATCGCTGGCATGTTTCCCCTGTTCTACCAGGCCAAAGGCTGGTCTTATCATGCCTATCCCGCGATCTTTTGCGCTGTGGCAGCCATTTTCTGCCTGTTGGCACTGCCCAGGATCGTGCAGCAGCCGTCGAAGCTGTTGACGTTCGTGACGGCTCCTTCGCGAGCTTGGGCATTGGCGGCGGTGGCAATCGCTTTCTTGCCGTACTGGAGCACCCAGAAACCAGGGCCGGCGCTGGTTGCCGCAATTCGCGCCGCCACCGATCGGCCGACCGTAGCGTTGGTCAGTTCGGATATTTCCTCGGGACATCCGTTGAACCGTATGATCGATGGGCAGTTCGTTTCGACCCACGTCAGCGATTGGCTTGGAGCGTTCGCACTTTCCCTGTCCCGGCAGGCATCTCTCTCGGGTGACACCGCCGAAGCCATGCGTTACCGAGCCATCATGGCGCGCTACGTCGAAAGCAAACGCGAAGAGTTCGTGCGTCTGCGCCCGGATATCGTCGTCTTCAAGAAAAACAACACGATGTGGACAAGCCAACTGATGGGGCGTTTTGGCTTTGACGCCATCCTGGCGCACTACCGCATTCTTATCGAGGACGAGACCGAGCGCATCTATCTGCGCGACGATTATGTCCGCCCGGGCCACCGGCCACCCGAACAGCCTATTTCGGCATCGTCACCCGTCGCAGCGTCAGATTGATGCGGCCGCCACTCCTGAGCAATGCCGAGGTCGACGGGTAGATACGATCGACGCCGTGAAAGCAGAGCCGCCCTTCGCCGCCAAGCACGACGACGTCGCCGCTCCTCAGCCTTAACGATTTGGTGGCGCCGTCGCGCGTCGTCTGGCCGACCCGGAACAGGCAATCGTCGCCGAGCGACACCGAGACGACAGGCGCGGAGAAATCGCTCTCGTCGCGGTCCTGGTGAAGACCCATCTTGGCATCCTGCGAATAGAAATTGACCAGGCAGGCTTCCGGCAGGTGCGCATAGGCAGATACATCCCGCCACAGTTCGAGCAGCATCTCCGGGATCGGCGGCCAAGGCCTTCCGGTCACCGGGTGGGTCGGCTGGTAGCGATAGCCGTGCTCCTTGTCGGTGACCCAGCCCAGCGGACCGCAATTGGTCATGCGCACGCTCATCTCCTTGCCGGTACGCGGCATCGCCGGCACGAACAGCGGCGCCTTCTGCACGACCTGCCTGATATCTTCCACCAGCACTTCCTGCATGGCGCGCGACAGGTAGCCGGGCATATGGCGGACGCCTTTGGGCAGTACGAGCATCGCGTCGGTTAATCCGTTGGTCTGGAGAAATCAGAATGCCACCGTCAAATGAAAACGGCGACCCGAAAGCCGCCTCCGACGGTGGCTGCGCGCTTTAACCGGCGATCTGAGATCCGAAGCCGCTTCGGCTGTCACTCATCCCCGACCCGGCCGCGCAGTTTCTTGATCGAGCCGCGCCCGGCCTTGCTCTTGAGCCGTCTTTCGACCGCGCCTTTGGACGGCCTGGTCTTCTTGCGCGGCGGTGGTGGTGGTTCGGCGGCCTTGGCGACCAGTGCCGTCAGCCGCGCCCGGGCGTCCGCCCGGTTCTGCTCCTGGGTGCGGAAGCGTCCGGCTTCAATGACGATGACGCCGTCCTTGGTGGCGCGCTGGCCGGCAAGCTTGATGGTCCGTTCGCGCACCCGCTCCGACAGGCCAGCCGCATTGGCGGCATCGAAGCGCAATTGCACTGCCGTCGCCACCTTGTTGACGTTCTGGCCGCCCGGGCCGGACGAACGGATGAAGTCCTCGTGCAGGTCGCCCGGATTAATCACCGCATCGTCGGTAATGATGATCTTGTCGTCGGCGTTCATGCCGCACTCATGGCGCGGCAGGCGAAAAAAGAAAAGGCCCGATTGAAGCCGGGCCTTGAAGCATCACCAGGGGCGACGGCTATTCAGCCGCTACCTGCATGCGTGGTGCGGCGCCGAGCACGGTGGCGTCGACATGGGCTTCGAACTTTTCGAAATTGTCGACGAACATGCCGACCAGCCTTGCCGCCTGCCGGTCGTAGGCGGGCTTGTCGATCCAGGTCGATCTAGGGTCGAGAATGGCGCGGTCGACGCCGGCAACCGTCACCGGTACGTCGAAACCGAAATTGGCGTCGGTGCGGAAGTCGGCCGCTTTCAGCGAGCCGTCGAGCGCCGCCGCAAGCAGCGCCCGCGTTGCTTTGATCGGCATTCGCTTGCCGGTGCCGTAGGCGCCGCCGGTCCAGCCGGTGTTGACCAGCCAGCAATCGACGCCGTGGCGGGCGATGAGCTCGCGCAGCAGATTGCCGTATTCCGACGGATGCCGCGGCATGAACGGTGCGCCGAAGCATGTCGAAAATGTCGCTTCGGGTTCCGTAACGCCCTTCTCGGTCCCCGCCACCTTGGCGGTATAGCCGGAGAGGAAATGGTACATGGCCTGCGCCGGGGTCAACCGCGCGATCGGCGGCATCACACCGAATGCGTCGGCGGTCAGCATGATGATGTTCTTCGGGTGGCTGGCGCGCCCCGTCTTGCTGGCATTGGGGATGAAGTGGAGCGGGTAGGCGCAGCGTGTGTTTTCGGTCAGCCCGCCATCGTCGAAATCCGGCACGCGGCCTGCGTCGAGCGCCACATTCTCCAGCACCGTGCCGAAGCGCTGGGTGGTGGCGAAGATCTCCGGCTCGGCTTCGGCCGAAAGCTTGATCGTCTTGGCATAGCAGCCGCCCTCGAAATTGAAGATGCCGTGCGGTCCCCAGCCATGCTCGTCGTCGCCGACCAGCGTGCGCGACGGGTCGGCCGACAACGTCGTCTTGCCGGTCCCGGAAAGGCCGAAGAAAACGGCCGCGTCGCCGACGGGCCCTTCATTGGCCGAGCAGTGCATCGGCATCACACCCTTTGCCGGGAGCAGATAGTTGAGCACGGTGAACACCGACTTCTTCATCTCGCCGGCATACGAGGTACCGCCGATCAACACGATCATGTGCGAAAGATCGACGGCAATCACCGTTTCGCCGCGCGTGCCGTGGCGGGCGGGATCGGCGCGGAACGACGGCAGGTCGATGATCGTCAAATCGGGCATGAAATGCTCGAGTTCGGCGGCGGCCGGTCGGATGAGCAGATTGCGGATGAACAAGGAGTGCCAGGCAAGCTCCGTGATCACCCTGGTCGGCAGCTTCAGTTCCTCGTCGGCGCCGCCGACCAGGTCCTGCACATAAAGGTCCTTTCCAGCCGCGTGGGCGCGAAAATCGGCAAGCAGCGTATCGAACTGGATCGGCGAAATCGCTTTGTTGTTGTCCCACCATATATGCGGCGCGGTGCTTTCGTCGCGCACCACGAATTTGTCCCTGGGCGAGCGGCCGGTGTGCTGCCCGGTCTCGGCGGCAAGCGCGCCATGCGCGGTGAGTCGGGCCTCGCCACGGCGGATTGCCTCCTCGTAGAGCGCGGCCGCGCCGAAATTATAGCGTACCACGCCCGTGGTTCTCAGGCCGATGCGATCGATTGCACATGCAGGATTGCGTTTGCCGGCTTCCGACATGGGTGTCCCTTCTTCGATTTACCGCGTCTTTACCGGCGAATTCCGGAACCCCCATTGCAGGAGCTAAAAACGTCAAAACCAGAAAAGGCGAATGATATCAAATCATTAATCGATTTAAATATTTTGAAAGTTGTTTAAATCGTTTATATGTGCAAAAACACTGATGGTTGCCCAAAGGATTGGCGATGTTCATTCGTCCAATCCATATCGAGGTACAATTGTGGCCGTCGACATGCCGCGCGTGACAGCGGATACAGCCTGTGCCACATTTTGTACCTAATTTGTCCTGCAAAAGCCCCTTCTCGACGAAAGAAGGGACAGCTCATGAGGGAGCCGCTTGAAATGGCAACAATCGCGCTTGTCGACGACGATCGCAACATTCTGACTTCGGTTTCGATCGCCCTCGAATCCGAGGGTTATCGGGTCGAAACCTACACGGATGGGGCATCGGCGCTGGAGGGACTGGCGGCGCGCCCGCCGAACCTCGCCATCCTCGACATCAAGATGCCGCGCATGGACGGCATGGAGTTGCTGCGCCGGATGCGTCAGAAATCCGACCTGCCAGTAATCTTCCTGACCTCCAAGGACGATGAGATCGATGAACTGTTCGGCCTCAAGATGGGCGCCGACGACTTCATCCGCAAACCCTTCTCGCAGCGTCTTCTGGTGGAGCGCGTCCGCGCCGTGCTGCGCCGCGCCAGCACCCGCGAGGCGGCGGCCAAGGCGCCCAACCAGCAGGCCCGGTCGCTTGAGCGCGGCCAGCTTGTCATGGACCAGGAGCGCCACACCTGCACCTGGAAGGGCGAGCCGGTGACGCTTACCGTCACCGAGTTCCTCATCCTGCATTCGCTGGCACAGCGTCCGGGGGTCGTAAAAAGCCGTGATGCGCTGATGGATTCGGCTTATGATGAGCAGGTCTATGTCGATGACCGCACCATCGACAGTCACATCAAGCGGCTGCGCAAAAAGTTCAAGGCCGTCGATGATGACTTCGAAATGATCGAAACCCTTTACGGAGTCGGATATCGGTTCCGCGAAGCTTGAGTCGAGCGGGAGCTGCTATTCGATGGCAGTGCAAGTAGAGCGAGTGAGACGGTCGGGCGCCGCCAGGCGCCCGCCGCGGATTCTGCCCGCCTTCGTGTCGAAAATTACGGTGCCGATGCGCCGGTTTCTCGGCCATCACATCTTTTCCAGCCTGACGCGGCGTATCCTCTTTCTCAACCTTGCCGGCCTTGCCGTCCTGGTCACCGGCATTCTCTATCTCAATACCTTTCGCGACGGGCTGATCGACGCCCGTGTCGAGAGCCTGATGACTCAAGGCGAGATCATCGCCGGCGCGATCGCCGCCTCGGCGACGGTCGAGACCGATTCGATCAGCATCGATCCGGAGAAGCTGCTCGAGTTGCAGGCCGGCGAAAGCCTCGGCCCGGGTTCCGATCAGCTCGACAATCTCGATTTCCCGATCAATCCGGAGCGCGTGGCGCCGGTGCTCAGGCGGTTGATCTCGCCGACGCGCACACGCGCCCGCATTTACGACCGCGACGCCAACCTGCTGCTCGATTCCCGCCATCTCTATTCGCGCGGCCAGATCCTTCGCTACGATTTGCCGCCGGTCGAAGAGGAACAGCCGGACCTTCTGGAGCGCATCCAGAAATTCGTCTTCGATTTCTTCCGCAACAAGCAGCTGCCTGTCTATCGCGAGCAGCCGGGTGGCAACGGCGCCGCGTTTCCCGAAGTGGTCAAGGCGCTTACCGGCAGCCCGTCGACGATCGTGCGGATCTCGGAGCAGGGCGAGCAGATCGTTTCTGTGGCGGTGCCGATCCAGCGCTTCCGTGCCGTTCTCGGCGTGCTGATGCTGTCGACCGAAGGCGGCGACATCGACAAGATCGTCGCGGCCGAGCGCAAGGCGATCCTGCGCGTGTTCGGCATTGCCGCCCTGGTTACCGCCATCCTGTCGATGCTGCTGGCCTCCACCATCGCCAACCCGCTGCGCCGGCTTTCCGCGGCGGCGGTCAGGGTTCGCCGCGGCGTCAAGAACCGCGAGGAAATCCCCGACTTCTCCGACCGCCAGGACGAGATCGGCAATCTGTCGATCGCCGTGCGCGACATGACCAACGCGCTCTACGCCCGCATCGAGGCGATCGAAAGTTTTGCCGCGGATGTCTCGCACGAGTTGAAGAACCCGCTTACCTCGCTGCGCAGCGCGGTGGAGACATTGCCGCTGGCCAGGAACGACAATTCGCGCAGCCGGCTGATGGATATCATCCAGCACGATGTGAGGCGGCTTGACCGTCTCATCACCGATATTTCCGATGCCTCCCGTCTCGATGCCGAGCTGGCGCGGGAAGATGCAGGAACCGTCGACCTCAAGAAGTTCATCACCGATCTGGTCGCCGTCTCGCGCGAGGCCACGCGCAACAAGAAGGCGGTCGAGATCGAATTCAAGGTCGCCAAACTGCCGCAGGGCGTGAAAGGCTACTTCGTCGTCGGTCATGATCTGAGGATCGGCCAGGTGATCACCAACCTGATCGAGAATGCCCGCTCGTTCGTTCCCGAGGAACGTGGCCACATCACCATATCGCTGGCGCGCGCCGGCAAGTTCAACATCGTCACCATCGACGACAATGGACCCGGTATCCGGGCCGATAACATCGACCGCATTTTCGAGCGGTTCTATACCGATCGGCCGGCCGGCGAGGCGTTCGGTCAGAACTCGGGCCTTGGCCTGTCGATATCCAGGCAGATCGTTGAAGCCCATGGCGGCACGCTGAGCGCCGAGAACATCCCGGGCACCAAGCCTGGCGAGATCAAGGGCGCGCGCTTCGTGGTGACGCTGCCGGCGGAAGGCTGACGGATGAATTCCAATCACGCCTGGTCCTATTGTGCAGCCTGAAAATATTCACGGCACCGCGATCATGATAGGTGATCGCGGCATTCTCATCACCGGACCGTCCGGCTTGGGCAAGACGACGCTGGCGCTCGCCTTGATCGATCATTGCAGCCAGCGTGGGCTGTTTTCCCGGCTGATCGGCGATGACCAGCTCTATGCTGCAGATTGCGACGGGCGGCTGGTCTGCCGCGCACCAGCCAGCATAGCCGGCCTCGTCGAGGTCCCGGGATTCGGCCCCAAACCGATACGGTTCGAGCCAAGCTGCGTGATCGACCTCATTATCCGGCTGGTGCCAGCCGGCAAAATGGCCCGCTTCCAGGAAGACTGCTGCGAACTCGTTGTCGGCGTACCAGTGCCGCGCATCGATCTTGCCGGGCGCAATGTAGCGGCGGCCTTGCCGGCAGTGATGTCGCGCCTGTCGATTGCGCCTTTCCTGTGATCCGATTTCGATTTTTTGCTGCAATGCGTCAAATTGGCTTGGGCCGGCGCAATTTTGGGCTTGTCAACGGGCCTTGCGTCGACAAGATAGCGCTCCCGCCACCTGGAACGGTCGGCGAGCATAAAATGCGCCTGTGAAGCGGCGATGACGGGAGCCACCAAAGAATGATCGGACTCGTGCTTGTAACGCACGGTCAACTGGCCGCCGAGTTCCGCAATGCCGTGGAACATGTCGTTGGGCCACAAGACAATTTCGAGACCGTGGCGATCGGTGCCGACGACGATATGGAACAGCGCCGCCGCGACATTATCGAGGCAGTCGGCCGCGTCGATACGGGATCAGGCGTCATCGTTTTGACCGACATGTTCGGCGGCACGCCCTCTAACCTCGCCATTTCCGTGATGGAATCCGGGCGTATCGAGGTCATTGCCGGCATGAACCTGCCGATGCTGATCAAGCTGTCCAGCGTTCGCAAGGGCGACAACATGACGGCCGCGCTGGATGAGGCGCAGGCTGCCGGCCGCAAATACATCAATGTCGCCAGTCAACTCCTGAGCAGCAAATGAGCGCGCTGTTGCCGGAAAAGGACAAGATCGTTCGCGACTTTCCAATCGTCAACCAGCGCGGCCTGCATGCGCGCGCCTCGGCCAAGTTCGTTCAAATCGCCAGCGGCTTCAACGCCACGGTCCAGGTCGAGAAGGACGGCGTCAAGGTCGGCGGCACCTCGATCATGGGCCTGATGATGCTGGCGGCGAGCCCCGGTTATTCGATACGCGTCACCGCCACCGGCCCGGAGGCCGAAGAGGTCATCGATGCGCTGGAGCAACTGGTTGCTTCCCGTTTCGGCGAGGAGTGCTGACGGCTTCGCCGACGGCACCTGCTACGGCATGTTCGGGCGCAACCTTGCGGCGGTGAAGGAAATCGCATTTTTGCGCGACCGTCGCGTATTTTGTTCTTGCTTTGTGCCGGCAGCTATGCTACTAATTTCGCTATGGTGCCAATTGGCCCCGAAGACCCGCCCGCCGAGGCGGGTTTTTGTTTCCGGCTTTGAAAGTGTTGCCGATTTGAGGTCTGAGGGACGGCCACCTTGGACAGCACCCCTTCTGCGCGCTCTCATGGCCGCCGCCGCTGAAGACATGCACGGATAAAGATTTCTTTATATCCCATTGTCGTCCCACTCCCGATCTGCTAGTCAGGCCGGCAACTCGCGCCCTCCGAAATGCCTTCGGGGCGGGCGCGTCCCGCAATCAATTCGCATCGGAGCACTGCCATGACGGGTAGCAAGGACTATGTGGTCGCTGACATCGCGCTTGCCGGCTGGGGCCGCAAGGAGATCGAGATCGCCGAAACCGAAATGCCCGGCCTGATGGCCTGCCGCGAGGAATTCGGCGACAAGAAGCCGCTCAAGGGCGCGCGCATCACCGGTTCGCTGCACATGACCATCCAGACGGCGGTGCTGATCGAAACGCTGAAAGCGCTCGGCGCCGACATCCGCTGGGCTTCCTGCAACATCTTCTCGACCCAGGACCACGCTGCCGCGGCCATTGCCGAGGCCGGAATTCCGGTGTTTGCCGTCAAGGGCGAGACGCTGGAGGATTATTGGGTCTACACCGACAAGATCTTCCAGTGGGCCGATGGCGGCACCTCCAACATGATCCTCGATGACGGTGGCGATGCCACCATGTACATCCTGATCGGCGCCCGCGCCGAGGCCGGCGAGGATGTGCTGTCCAATCCGGGCAGCGAAGAGGAAGAGATCCTGTTTGCCCAGATCAAGAAGCGCATGCAGGCATCGCCCGGCTTCTTCACCAAGCAGAAGGAAGCGATCCGCGGCGTCACCGAAGAGACGACGACCGGCGTCAACCGGCTCTATCAGTTGCAGAAAAAAGGCCTGCTGCCGTTCCCGGCGATCAACGTCAATGATTCCGTCACCAAGTCGAAATTCGACAACAAATATGGCTGCAAGGAATCGCTTGTCGACGGCATTCGCCGGGGCACCGACACGATGATGGCTGGCAAGGTCGCGGTTGTCTGCGGCTATGGCGACGTCGGCAAGGGCTCGTCGGCTTCGCTCAAGGGCGCCGGCGCCCGCGTCAAGGTCACCGAGGTCGATCCGATCTGCGCGCTGCAGGCGGCGATGGACGGTTTCGAGGTGGTCACGCTCGAAGACGCGGCGCCGACGGCCGACATCGTCATCACCACCACCGGCAACAAGGACGTCGTTACCCTCGACCACATGCGCCTGATGAAGGACATGGTGATCGTCGGCAACATCGGTCACTTCGACAACGAGATCCAGGTGGCCTCGCTGCGCAACCTGAAATGGACCAACATCAAGCCTCAGGTGGATATGATCACCTTCCCGGACGGCAAGCGGATGATCCTTTTGTCGGAAGGCCGCCTGCTCAACCTCGGCAACGCTACCGGCCACCCGAGCTTCGTCATGTCGGCGTCCTTCACCAATCAGGTGTTGGCCCAGATCGAGCTGTACACCAAGCCCGGCCAGTACGAGAACCAGGTCTATGTCCTGCCGAAGCATCTCGACGAAAAGGTCGCGCGCCTGCATCTCGACAAGCTCGGTGCCCGCCTGACCGAACTGTCCGGCGAACAGGCCGCCTATATCGGCGTCACTCCGCAGGGACCGTTCAAGCCGGAACACTACCGCTATTAACCACGGCGAAACTTGCCACTAGATATTGAAGCCGGGCGATTGACTTTTCGCCCGGCTTTATTTTTGCGCTGATTGATTCTTCACGCCGATTCGCGCAAGCGCTATGGTGCTGATTCGCGGTCCGGGGACGAGGCCCGGGCGCACGCATCAGGGCGGTCTTGCATTCAGGCGGCGAAGAGGACCAAGACATGCCGGGGGATAACCCGCCTTGCGCGGGACAGGCCGTTTCCGGCGGCCATAACGATTCGATCACGGGCTCCGCTGCCAGAGGCGGCAGCCTTCTATGGCGCGCCGGCAGCCGTGTCGGGGTGCTGCTTGCTTCTTCCGCGCTGGTTGGTCCGCTGCTTGGCTTTACTGCACATGCCCAAACCCGCGTGGCGCAAAAGGCCGGGCTGTCGGTCAGCACGGTCGAGGTCATGCAACTCGCCATGTTCGTCGGCGTCATGGGGGCGGCATTGCTGTCGGCCATCTTTCTGATCCGCGAACGGGCGCGCACCGCGGCGGAAAATGCCGAGCTCAGGACCCGTATCGCCGACGTCAATGCCGCGCTGCAGCGCTCGGAGGCGCTGCTCCATTCCCGCGATCAGCGCGTGGTGGTATGGGCGGCCGAGAACAAGAAGCCCGAGCTTGTCGGGACATTGCCGATCGAGAGCGGCGCGCCGGAGGACCGGGCGGCCTTCCTGGCTTTCGGCCGCTGGCTGATGCCGCGTTCGGCGGCTGCACTCGAACATGCCGTCGCGGCACTGCGGGACAAGGCAAAGCCGTTCGATCTGGTCATCGAATCGCAGGCCGGCCAGCCGCTCGAGGTTCACGGCCGCAAGAGTGCGGCGCATGTGCTGGTTCGCTTCGTCTCGCTTTCGGAGACACAGCGAAGCCAGGCCAGGCTGAAGATCGAGAACCAGCGCTTAGCTGCCGACCATGAGACGCTGATCGGTCTTCTGGATGCGCTCAAGATGCCGTCATGGCTGCGTACTGTCGACGGGCGGCTGAAATGGGTCAACCGCGCCTATGCCGAAGCGGTCGAGGCCGAGAATGCCGAAGCGGCGGTCCGCGATGGCAAGGAATTCCTCGGCGGCCAGGCGCGCGACACGATCGCTGCGCAGCACAGGTCGCGCGCGGTCTTTGAACAGACGCTCTCCACGGTCATCGAAGGCGACCGCCGTATGTTTGCCGTGACCGATTTTGCCGGGGCGGATGGTTCGGCTGGTCTTGCCTGCGACATCAGCGCTATCGAGGCCATTCGCGCCGAATATGAGCGGACCATGCAGAGCCACGCCGACACGCTCGATCAGCTCAACACCGCCGTGGCGATTTTCGACACCGACGAGAAATTGCGGTTTTTCAATCAGGCGTTCCAGAAACTATGGGGCCTCGACAGCGGCTTCCTGCACAGCGCGCCGGACAACGCCTTGCTGCTCGACCGCCTGCGCAGCGAAGGCAAGATCGCCGAGCAGCCCGAATGGCGGCGCTGGAAAGAGAGCCTGCTCGGCGCTTACCGCGCGGTTGAATCGCAGGAGCATTGGTGGCATCTGCCGGACGGCAAGACCATTCGCGTCGTCGCCAATCCGCAGCCCAAGGGCGGCGTCACCTGGGTGTTCGAGAACCTGACCGAGAAGATGGACCTTGAAAGCCGCTACCAGACCGCCGTCCGGGTCCAGGGCGAGACGCTCGACAACCTCGCCGAAGGCGTCGCTGTGTTCGGCCCCGACGGCAGGCTGAGACTGTCGAACCCGGCGTTCGCGGCATTGTGGGGGCTGGATGCCGATGCCTCAAAACCCAACGTCCATGTCTCGACGATCCGCGACCTTTGCGACCGCCGTGCCGTCGACAGTCCGTGGGGCGGGTTCGTTGCCGCCATCACCGGCTTCGACGACGAGCGCCGCGACCGCCACGGCCAAACCGAATTGAACAACGGCACCGTTTTGCGCTACGCCGTCATCCCTTTGCCCAACGGCCAGGTGATGATGACCTTCGTCGACGTTACCGACAGCGTCAATGTCGAGCGGGCGCTGAAGGACAAGAATGAGGCGCTGCAAAAGTCCGACCAGATCAAGAACGAATTCGTGCAGCACGTCTCCTATGAGCTGCGCTCGCCACTCACTAACATCATCGGCTTTACCGAGCTTCTTTCACTGCCGTCGACTGGTCCGCTGAACCAGAAGCAACGCGAATATATCGGGCATGTCGGCTCGTCCTCCTCGGTCCTGCTCACCATCGTCAACGACATCCTCGACCTGGCGACGGTGGATGCCGGCATCATGGAACTCGACATTTCCGAAGTTCACATCGATCGAACCATTACGGCTGCCGCCGAACTGGTCGCCGACCGGCTGGAGGAACATGCGATCAAGCTCAGGATCGACGCGGCGGCCGCGCCGAAAACCTTCCACGGCGACGAGATCCGCGTCCGCCAGATCCTCTTCAATCTGCTCAGCAATGCCGCCAATTACGCGCCGGAGGCGAGCACCATAACGCTCGCCTGCCGCCAACTTGCCGACGGCGTGGAATTTTCCGTTCACGATGACGGCCCCGGCATGCCGCCGGACCTGCTTGACTCAGTGTTCCGGCGCTTCGAGCCGCGCACCAATGGCGGCCGCCGCCGTGGCGCCGGGCTCGGCCTGTCGATCGTCAAGAGCTTTGTCGAACTGCATGGCGGCAGCGTCCGCATCGAGACCGGCAGGGATAAGGGCACCACGGTTGTTTGCGCCTTTCCCGACACGCCGTCCGGCATCCGCGCGGCGGCCGAGTAGCGCGTTCGATGGCGGTATTGGTGCTGGAGCGTTTTCTCGCCGACGAGGCTGCGACGGCAAGGTTCGGCGAGGATCTCGCCATGTCGCTGCGCGTCGGCGACGTGCTCGCCCTCAAGGGCGATCTCGGCGCCGGCAAATCGACCTTGGCACGGGCGCTGATCAGGGCACTGGCCGACGATGCCGGGCTCGACGTGCCGAGCCCGACCTTCACGCTGGTCCAGAGCTACGACGCGCGTGTGCCGGTTCATCATTTCGATCTCTACCGCTTGGGCACGGCATCCGAGCTGGACGAGCTGGGCTTCGACGAGGCGCTGACGCAAGGCGCCGCGCTGGTCGAATGGCCGGAGCGGGCAGAGGCATATCTGCCGAAAACCTCGGTGCTGGTCGAACTTCTCCAGCAGGGCGACGGCCGACTGGCGAGACTATCGGGAGAGGGCGCCGCCTTCGAGCGCGCGGCGCGATCGCTGGCAATGCGCGATTTTCTCGGGCAGGCCGGTTGGGGCGAAGCGCAGCGACGATATTTCATCGGTGATGCCTCGGCTCGCTCCTACGAGATCGTCACGCTCGCCGGATTTCCGCCGCGCGTGCTGATGAACTCGCCAAGGCTGGTGCTCGGACCGCCAGTCCGCGACGGCAAACCCTATGCCGAGATCGCTCACACCGCGCAATCCGTTTCGGCGTTCGTCGCCATCGACCGGGCCTTGCGGGCCGGCGGCGTCAGCGTCCCGGAAATTCATGCCCAGGATCTCGACCAGGGTTTTCTTCTGCTGGAGCATCTCGGTTCCCAAGGCTTCCTCGACAAGCGCGGCCAGCCGGTGGCCGCGCGTTATGCGGCGGCGGCCGAACTGCTTGCCATGATGCACGGCAAAACATGGCCGGCCCGCATGCAGGCCGGCCCCGGCGTCTTCCACGACGTGCCGCCTTTCGACCGCGACGCCATGATGATCGAGGCCGAATTGCTGGTCGACTGGTATGTCCCGGCGATATCAGGCGCTTCGCCAAGCGAGGCGTTGCGCGCCGGTTATCGCAGCGAATGGAGTGCGGTGGTCGATCGGCTCGAGGGGCGCGAATACACGCTGATGCTGCGCGACTTTCATTCGCCCAACCTGATCTGGCGCGCTGACCGTTTCGGTCACGACCGTCTCGGCGTCGTCGATGTCCAGGATGCGCTGATCGGTCCGTCAGCCTACGACGTCGCCTCGCTCGCCATGGACGCGCGCGTCACCATCTCACCTGAAATCGAAAAGCACACGCTCGCCGCCTACATCGCCGCGCGACGTGCTGCCGGTGCCTTCGATGAGAACGAATTCCGCGAAAGCTATGCAATCATGGCCGCACAGCGCAATTCCAAGATCCTCGGCATCTTCGTGCGGCTCGAAAAACGCGACGGCAAGCCTTATTATCTGAAGCATCTGCCGCGCATCCGCGACTATCTTCGCCGGGCACTGGCGCATCCGGCGCTGGCCGGGCTGCAGGATTTCTACATCGCCCACGGCTTCCTGGAGGAACGCTCGATTTGACGGCTAAGGATTTGGGCCTGAAGGCGGCGGATGAGCAGCCGATGCCGACGACCGCCATGGTGCTCGCCGCCGGGCTCGGCAAGCGCATGCGGCCGATCACCGACACCATGCCGAAGCCGCTGGTCAAGATCGCCGGCAAGACATTGCTCGACTGGGGGCTGGACTGCCTAGCCGGAGCCGGCGTCGCCAAGGCCGTCGTCAACGTCCATTACCTCCCGCAACAGATCGTGGACCATGTAGCCCGCCGCAGTGCGCCGAGAATCGTCATCTCGGATGAGAGTAGGGGCTTGCTTGACTCCGCCGGTGGTATCGTCAAGGCATTGCCCAGGTTAGGGGCGCCCTTCTATGTGCTCAACGCCGACACCTTCTGGATCGACAGCGGCGTTTCCAATCTCAGGCGACTTGCCCTTGCATGGGAGGGCGCGACAATGGACATTCTGCTGATGCTTGCGGATCTCCAGTCGGCAACCGGACATAGCGGCGGCACCGATTTCCTGATGGCGCCGGACGGCGCCTTGCGGCGTGCGAACAACGATCCGGCCGGCCTGATCTATGCCGGCGCCGCAATCGTCCATCCGCGCATCTTCAAGGATGCGCCGGCCGGTCCACACTCTCTCAACGCCTATTTCGATGCGGCAATCGCCGCCGGGCGCCTGTTCGGCCTGAAAATGCAGGGTCACTGGATTACTGTCGGCACACCTGACGCGATCCCGCGGGCGGAAGCAGCGGTCGCCGCCGCGCTTGCCGGCACGCCCAATGCTGTCGGTGAGGCACCCGGCGCTCTTCCCGAGTCGAAATGAGCGGCTCCCGCCGCGTTTTCTCGATCCCGCCCGGAGCGCCGTTCCTGCCGACGCTGGCCGAGGCGCTGCTTGCGGGGCGCTTGGTTCCCGGCTTCGCCTATGACGGCGATCCGCTGGCGCTGGCCGATCTCACCATCTATGTGCCGACGCGCCGTGCGGCGCGGGCGCTTCGCGGCGTCTTCGTCGATGCTCTCTCGCGCTCGGGAAGCCGCTCGGCGATCCTGCCGGTCATCCGCCCGCTTGGTGAGTTCGATGAGGATGAAGCCGCCTTCGAGGCAGGAGGTTCGGTCGCCATCGACCTTGCGCCGCCGATCGCCGTGGTCGAGCGTCTTCTGCTGCTTGCGCCGCTGGTGCGGGCGTGGAAACGCCGCCTGCCGGCACATGTCGCGGCATTGTTCGACGAGGAGATCGTCATACCGGCCTCCGCCGCCGACGCCATCTGGCTGGCGCGCGACCTTGCACGCCTGATGGATGAGATCGACACCGAAGGCACGGATTGGGCAAGGCTCGCCGACCTTGTAACCGGCAATCTTGCAGGCTGGTGGCAGGTGACACTCGACTTCCTGACCATCGTGACGGAGAACTGGCCGAACCTGCTCGAGGAACGCCATCGTTCCAATCCGGCCGCGCATCGCAATGCCCTGATAAGGCTGGAGGCGGCGCGGCTGAAGCGCAATCCGCCGGCCGGACCGGTGATCGCCGCCGGTTCCACCGGCTCCATTCCCGCCACGGCCGAGCTGCTTGCCGTGATCGCCGGCCTGCCCAATGGCGCCGTTGTGCTGCCCGGGCTCGACCTGGCGTTGGATGAGCCGTCCTTTGCCGCGATCACCGCACCGGGCGCGCGCCCAGCCGTGCTTGGCCACCCGCAATACGGCCTGGCAAAGTTGATCGGCAAGATCGGCGTGCCGCGCGCCGATGTCGAGGAGATTGCTGTTGCGCCGCGACCGCTTGCGCTGCGCGCCGCACTTGTCGGCGAAGCGCTACGCCCGGCGGAGACCACCGAGCTCTGGGCCGAGACGCGCGCCCGCTTTAGGGCCGGCGATATTGCCGAGGCCTTCGCCGAGGTGACGCTTCTCGAAGCCGCCAGCGAACGCGACGAAGCCGTGGCGATCGCCGTCGCGCTCAAACAGGCTGTCGAACGGCCCGGCCAGCGCGCCGCACTCGTCACCGGCGACCGCGCTCTGGCGCGGCGCGTCTCAGTCGAGCTGCTGCGCTTCGGCGTTGCCGCCGACGATTCCGGCGGCACGCCGCTGATCAACACACCAGCCGCAAGCCTGCTCAGGCTGGCGCTTCAGGCAGCCTTCCGCCCGGGCGACCCCGTTGCCCTGCTGTCGCTGCTCAAGCATCCCCTGCTTGGCCTCGGCCTGGAGCGGGCAAGCGTGCGCCATGCGGCCGAAATCGTCGAACTTGTGGCGCTGCGCGGTGGCTCAGGGCGTCCGGACGTGGCGTCGCTGCCGCAGCTCTTCGACACCCGGCTCCTCGAATTCGACGGCAGCGGCAATCGCCGCCCACCCTTCTGGTGGCCACGGCTTTCGGTCAGGCGCATCGAACAGGCGCGCGACCTGCTGATCCGGCTAACGGCCGCGCTGGCGCCGCTGGTTGCTTTTCGCGGCGACGAGAATGCCGATCTTGCCACCCTTGTGCGCGCCAGCGTCGTTGCGCTCGAAAGTCTCGGCCGCGCCGCTGACGGCAGCCCGAGCGAACTCTATGCGGGCGATGCCGGCGAAAAGCTCGCCGAGCTCTTGCGCGGGCTGGTCGCGGCCTCGGTGTCGTTCTCCTTCGCCGCTGACGAATGGCCTGACGTGATGGAGGCGCTGATCGCGCCCGAGACGGTCAAGCCGGCGCAGGGCACCGACAGGAACATCGCCATCTGGGGTGTGCTGGAAGCGCGGCTTCAGGATGTCGACACGCTGGTCGTCGGCGGGCTCAACGAAGGCGTGTGGCCGCGCAAGCCGGAGAGCGACCGCTTCATGTCGCGGCTGATGAAGACCGGCATCGATCTTGAACCGCCCGAGCGGCGCATCGGCCTTGCCGCCCATGATTTCCAGATGGCCATGGGCGCCAAAAAAGTGGTGCTGGCTCGCTCCGGCCGCTCCGGCGATGCACCGTCGGTACCTTCGCGCTGGCTGCAGCGCATCCTTACATTCGTCGGCGAGGACCACGCTGCTGCACTTCGCCGGCGCGGCGACGAACTGCTTGCCTGGGCGCGTGTGCTCGATGCCGGCGAAAAGCAGGACTTTGCGCCGCGGCCGCAGCCGAAACCGCCGCTCGCCGCGCGGCCGCACCACTTCTCGGTCACCGAGATCGAAACGCTGCGCCGCGATCCCTATGCGGTCTATGCCAGAAGGATACTCGGCCTGATGCCGCTCGATCCGGTCATTCGCGATCCGGGCGCTGCCGAGCGTGGCACGTTGTTTCACGCAATTCTGCACCTCTTCTCGGCGAGGGTGGCCGACCCGCGCGCGCCGGAGGCGCTGGACGGGCTCATCGCCGCCGGCCGCTCCTGCTTTGCCGAGGCGGCGCTGCCGGCCGATGTCGAGGCGGTGTGGTGGCCACGCTTCGAAAAGCTTGCCGCCGGCATCATCGAATGGGAGCGCGGCCGGGCCGCAGCCGTGGCACGGCGGTACGCCGAGGAACGCGCCGAAAAGACCGGTGTGGGCCGATCCGGTGTGACCCTGTCCGGCTATGCCGATCGCATCGATCTGCTGGCCGGCGGCATGGCCGACATCCTCGATTACAAGACCGGCTCCTCGCCATCCAAAGCACAGGCGCACACGCTGCTCGCGCCGCAACTGGCACTCGAGGGCGCGCTGCTCAGGCGCGGCGCTTTCAAGGAGCTTGGCGCATGCGAGCCGTCGCAACTGGCCTTCGTGCGGCTGAGGCCGAATGGCGAAGTGTTCGAGGAATCCATCCTCGAATACAACCGCAAGCCGCGAACCGCCGCCGATCTCGCCGAAGAAGCGTGGGCGCGGCTGGAAAAACTGCTGATCCACTACGCCGACCCGGCGACCGGCTATCTGTCGCGGGCGCTGCCGTTCCGCGAGGGCGAGACCGACGGCGACTACGACCATCTCGCCCGCGTGCTCGAATGGTCCGCCGGCGGCGACGCCGATGACGAGGGAGGGGAGGCATGAAAAAGGCCTACCCCATTCCAAGCGACACTGCCGCGAGCCAGGCAAGCGCGTCCGACCCGCGCAATTCCGCCTGGGTGTCGGCCAATGCCGGATCGGGCAAGACCCATGTACTCGCCCAGCGCGTTATCCGGCTGTTGCTGCGCGGCACCGATCCGTCCAAGATCCTGTGCCTGACCTATACGCGTGCCGCCGCCGCCAACATGTCGAACCGGGTGTTTTCGACGCTGTCGCAATGGACGGCCCTGGGCGATGCCGAGCTCTCGACACGGATAGAGGCGCTGGACGGCCGCCAGCCCGACCGCGAAACCATGCGCCGGGCGCGGCGGTTGTTTGCCGGGGCGCTGGAAACACCGGGCGGGCTGAAGATCCAGACCATCCACGCCTTCTGCGAATCGGTGCTGCATCAGTTCCCGCTGGAAGCCAATATCCCTGCGCATTTCGAAATGCTCGATCCGCAAATGGAGGCTTCGCTGTTTGCCGCCGCCCGCCGCGACATGATTTCGGGCGGCGTTGCAGGCGATGCGGCATTGTCCGAGGCCTTCGCCACCGTGCTGGAGCGCGGCGGCGAGCATGGGCTCGACGCACTGTTGGCCGAGATCGTGCGCAAGCGCGATGGTTTGCGTGCGTTCATCGCCGCGGCCGGCGGCGATGGTTTTCAGGCGCTGTTCGACGAGTTCCATTTCCGCGCCGGCCAGACGGCCGAAGGTATAGCCGCCTCGGTCTGGCCGCTGCCCGGCTTCCTGCCGGATTATCTCGTCACCTTTTCACGGGCAGCCGAGGCCGCCGATGCGCGCATCCTGCTGAACAATCTGCTGCCATACGCCCGCCTTGCCTTTGCCGAGGAGCATCCGGTACGTCGCCTGAATTTGCTCTCCAAGGCTTTCCTGAGGGCCGACGGCGAGCCTTACGATCCGGCAAAGACGTTTAAAAGGGCATTGCTTCACCGGTTGCCCGATCTTGCCGAACGATATCTGGCGGCGGTCGACGCCATTCTCGAAATCTCCGACAGGCTGGCCTTGTTCAGGATGCTGGAAGGCACGCGTGCGGCGCTGACCATCGCCGACTGGCTGATCGCCCGCTACGAGCAATTGAAGCGCGCGCGCGGCTTCCTCGACTTCAACGACCTGATCACCCGCACGGTCCATCTACTGGCGCGGCCCGACGCCGGCCCATGGGTGCAGTACAAGCTCGACCAGGGCATCGACCACATCCTCCTCGACGAGGCGCAGGACACCAGTCCCGACCAGTGGGAGGTAGTCAAGCGGCTGGCGGAGGAGTTCTTTGCCGGGCTCGGCGCACGCGACGCCGTCCACCGCACCATCTTTGCGGTCGGCGACGAAAAGCAGTCGATCTATTCCTTCCAGGGAGCCGCCCCGGACTCCTTTGCCGACAGCCGGCTTTTGTTTGCCGGCAAAGTCAGATCCGCCGCCGCCGCCTTCGCCGATCTCAAGCTAACCTGGTCGTTTCGCTCGACCGACGACGTGCTTGCGGCGGTGGATCGTGTCTTTGCTGACCC
This sequence comes from Mesorhizobium sp. M0968, assembly GCF_040319065.1. NCBI lineage: Bacteria > Pseudomonadati > Pseudomonadota > Alphaproteobacteria > Hyphomicrobiales > Phyllobacteriaceae > Mesorhizobium > Mesorhizobium sp. M0968. The sequence continues at coordinate 53,325 of NZ_JAMYNL010000008.1, read as the reverse complement.
GAACGTGCGGCGCGGCATCAGCCACGATCCCGATCCGCTCGACCACAAGGCGATCCGCAACGATGCGCCGGGCTATGTCGACGTCTGGCCCTCGCTCGGCGCCGACGTCGTCGACGAACCGGACGACTGGACGCAAGCGGTGGATCACGCCCACGCACCGGCGGTGCGCGTTGCCGAAAACGTTGCAGCGACCATTGCCGGCTGGATCGGCGGCGGCGAGGTCATCGAAGGGCGTGGCAAGAAACTCCGGCCCGGCGACGTGCTGGTGCTGGTGCGCAAGCGCGACCGCTTCGTCCATGCGCTGACACGGGCGTTGAAGCGCCGCGACATCCCGGTGGCCGGCGCCGACCGGCTCAGCCTGCCTGGCCATATCGCGGTGAAGGACCTGATCGCACTCGGTCATTTTCTCATCCAGCCCGAGGACGATCTGTCGCTGGCCGCCGTGCTGCGCAGCCCGATCTTCGATGTCTCGGAAGAGCAGCTTTTCGCGCTTGCTGCGGAGAGGCCATCGGGCGTCTCGCTGATCGCCTCGCTGCGCCGGCATGCCGGCGAAAGTGAGGCGTTGGCCGCCGTCGTCAGCCGGCTCGGCACATGGTCGAACGAGGCCGCATTCAAGCCGGTGTTCGAATTCTATGCTGCAGCTCTCGCCCGCGACGGCCTGCGCAAGAAGATGATCGCGCGGCTCGGGCCGGAGGCCGGCGACGTCCTCGACGAATTCCTGAATTTCTGCCTGGCCGAGGAGCGGACCGGCCTGCCGGGACTGGAATCCTTCCTGTCGACGTTGGAAAACGCCGGCCCCGAGATCAAGCGCGAAATGGACCAGACCCGCGACGAGGTTCGCGTCATGACCGTGCATGCCGCCAAAGGCCTGGAGGCGCCGGTGGTATTCCTTGTCGATGGCGGCTCCGCGCCGTTCAGTGACCAGCATCTGCCGAGATTGATGCCGTTCGAAGGCTCGGGCGACTGCTGGGAGGGCAAGGGCTATCTCTGGCGTTCGGCCAGCGATGTCGCAAATGGGTTTTCACGCGCCGCATCGGCCCGCGCCCGCGAGCTCGCCGACGACGAATACCGCCGGCTGCTCTATGTCGGCATGACCCGCGCCGAGGATCGGCTGATCGTCTGCGGCTACCATGGCAAACGGGCGCCGAATACCGGTACCTGGCATTCGATCGTCAGCCGCGCACTGGTCGGTGCCGCGGAGAGCGAAGAACACCGGCATCCCGCCACTGGCGAGACCGTGCATCGTTTCCAGGTGACGAAACTGCCGCCCATGCCACTGGCGGCAGTGAATGAGGCACGACAGGCGGAACGCTTTGCACCACTGCCTGAAACCCTGTTCCAGTCTCTGCCGCCCTTCGAGGAATTGCCGCGGCCGCTCTCGCCGTCCGGCGCCTCGGTGCTGATCGACGAGGCGCGGCAAGCGGTGGCCGACACGCGTTCGCCGGTACTGGATGCCGACGCCGAACCCGGCTTGGCCGTCGTGCGCGGGCTGGCGCTGCACAAATTGCTGCAGATGCTGCCCGGCATCGCCGAGGGAACACGCCGGGATGCCGCCGAACGCTATCTGGCAAGAGCCGGCGCGGCATGGCCCGACGACGAGCGCGACAAGGCCCTGGCTGGCGTTTTCAGAATTCTTGCCGACAGCCGCTTCGCGCCGTTGTTTGCGCCAAACTCGCGCGCCGAAGTCGCCATCATGGGCAGCCTGGAGGTAAGGGGCAAACTGCGCTCGATTTCCGGCAAGATCGACCGGTTGGCGGTAACGCCGGACAAGGTTTCGATCGTCGACTACAAGACCAATCGACCAGCGCCAGCTACGCTCGCCGAAGTGCCGCAAGCCTATGTTCTGCAGCTCGCAATTTATCGCGCGCTGCTTCAGCCGCTCTATCCGGGACGCGAGGTCTCGGCGGCGCTGCTGTTCACCGAGGCGCCGCGGCTGATCGAGCTGCCGGCAGCGGTCATGGACGACCGCTTGCTAGACTCACGGGAGCGTGACACAACACTTGCTTGAAGACGGACGCGATCACCACCACATTTGGTGCGACGAATAAATCGAAAGGATCTCAGCATGGCCACCGTCAAGGTCGACAAGAGCAATTTCCAGGCCGACGTGCTCAACGCCAAGGAGCCAGTCGTGGTCGATTTCTGGGCGGAATGGTGCGGCCCGTGCAAGATGATCGCCCCGGCGCTCGAGGACATCGCCATCGAACTCGGCAGCAAGATAAAGATCGCCAAGCTCAACATAGACGAGAATCCTGAGCTGGCCGCGCAGTTCGGCGTGCGCTCGATCCCGACGCTGATGATCTTCAAGGGCGGCGAAGTCGCCGACATGAAGGTCGGTGCTGCGCCGAAAACGGCATTGTCGCACTGGATCAACGGCAGTCTCGCCTGATCCGATCAAAATTTTGCAGAAAAGCCCGGCCTCGCGCCGGGCTTTCTTGTGGCGTCACCGATCCGCAGATCTGGCACTCGCCACTTGCAGTCTCATGCTCTTGTCTGGCTTAAAGCAGGAGAAGCGATATGACCGGATCCGCCAAGGCCACCGTCTTCATCGACAATGAGCGCGTCATCGTCACCGAATACCGCTTCGCCCCGGGAGACAACACCGGCTGGCATCGCCATGGCCACGACTATGTGATCGTGCCGTTGACCGACGGCAAGGTGAAGCTCCTGACCAAGGATGGCGAATCCTTTGCCGAGATGAAGAAGGGCGCGCCGTATTTCCGCAATGAGGGCGTCGAACATGACGTCATCAGCGCAAACGATGGCGAATTCGCCTTCATCGAGGTCGAGCTGAAGTAGTCCACCAACCATCGGCTGCGCCGCTACAATTGTCCGGCGAGGCGCGATCACCAATCCGCGATACGATCGCCGCCGACGAATTGTGCGCTTTTCTCAGTATATTCGAACAGTTCTATCTTCACGCCGTTGGGGTCGCGGATCCAAGCCTGGTAGGTGTCATCGCACGCGCGTTTCTTGGAAGTGACATCAACCCCCTTTGACCTCAGATGGGCGATCGCGGCGTCGATGTTTTCCACTTCGAGGCAGAAGTGGTTGATCTGGTTCAAGTCGCCATAGCTGGCGCCGTCTTTCTGGAACACCTCGACATGGCTACGGCTGCCGCAATTGAGGTAGAAGCCGAAAATCTTCCCGTCGCGCAGGAAATTGAACTGGGTGTCCATGCCGAGGACGTCCCGATAGAAGCTTCGCGTCATCTCCAGGTCATTCGCGAAAATGCAAACGTGTGCGAGCTGCTTTACCTTGATCATGATTGGCTCCTCGCGGTGGTATGACAAGTTTGGCGTCACCGTGGCCCGGCTGAAGCACGCCTCAAACCGGCGGCGTGCCGTTTTCGGCCAACACCGCGCCGGCCAGGTAAAGTGACCCGCCGATCAGGATGCGCGGCGGCGGTCCGTCCCACGTGTCGCGCAGCAGCATCAGCGCATTGGCGACGGAACTGACCGGTTCGGCCGACAGGCCGGCCTCGATGGCGCGGGTCGCCAGCTCGTCGTTCGGCACGCCCGCGTCGCTCAGGCTCACCGGCACGGTGTAGACATGCCGGACCAGCCCTTTGAAGGCGCGGAAATAGCCGCTCTGGTCCTTGGTGTTGATCATACCCGAGATCAGGAACAGCGGACGCGGGTTCTTTTCCTCCTGCTCGGCCAGCGCCTCGGCGACGACCACGCCGGCGCCGGGATTGTGGCCGCCGTCGAGCCATATGTCGGCGCCCTTCGGCGCCAGTTCGCTCAGCCGTCCTTGCGGCAGCTTTTGCATGCGGCCCGGCCAGGCAACATTCGCCATCGCCTTCTCGGCAGCGCGGTGGCTGATCTCGAAGCCCGCCGCCTTGACCGCCGCGATCGCCGCCGCCGCATTGGCGAATTGATGGCGCCCCGGCAGGCGCGGCGGCGGCAGGTCCATCAATCCGTCTTCGTCCTGATAGACCATGCGCCCGTTTTCCTCATAGGCAAGGAAATCCTGGCCATAGACGAAGGCGGGGCAGTCGAGCCGCTCGGCGGTTTCGATGAGCACCTGCTGGGCCGTCTCGCTTTCCTGCGCGCCGATGACGACCGGGCATCCGCGCTTGATGATGCCGGCCTTTTCGGCGGCGATCAGCTCGACGCGGTCGCCGAGATAGGCTTCGTGGTCGAGCGACACCGGCATGATCACCGACACGGCCGGCTCGGCGATGACATTGGTGGCGTCGAAGCGGCCGCCAAGGCCAACCTCGAGGATGACGGCATCGGCCGGATGTTCGGAAAACAGCAGGAAGGTGACGGCGGTGAGGATTTCGAAGACGGTGATCTTCTGGCCTTGATTGGCTTTGGCGACGCAGGCGATGGCTTCGGCGAAGACCTTGTCGTCCACCAGCCTGCCGCCGCCATCTGCGGCCAGCCGGTAGCGCTCGTGCCAGTTCACAAGATGTGGCGAGGTGTGGACGTGGACGCGGTAGCCGGCGGCTTCGAGCAGCGCCCGTGAAAAAGCAGCACAGGAGCCCTTGCCGTTGGTGCCGGCGATGTGGATGACCGGCGGCAGCTGGTCCTGCGGATTGCCGAGCCGCTCGAGCAGCCGCGAAATGCGGTCGAGCGAAAGGTCGAAGCCCTTCGGGTGAAGCGCCATCAGGCTTTCGATTTCGCGGTCGGCGGCAAGCGTGGTCATGGCGAATCCTAGGCGCGCCACGGACGACGCGCAATCGCAGTTCGTGGCGAATGCGTCAGGCGTGCGGCCGGGCTTCGGCCGGAATCACCGACGGCGGCAAGATTTCCGGTTCCTGAGATTTTTGCTCCTCCGGCAGCTTGAGCAGCATTCTCAGCAGCCGTGCAATGGTCTGGCGCATCTCCAGCCGTGACACCACCATGTCGACCATGCCGTGTTCCATCAGATATTCGGCGCGCTGGAAGCCGTCAGGCAGCTTTTCGCGGATGGTCTGCTCGATGACGCGCGGGCCGGCAAAGCCGATCAGGGCGCCGGGCTCGGCAATATGCACGTCGCCCAGCATGGCATAGGAGGCGGTGACGCCGCCGGTCGTCGGGTTGGTCAGGACGACGATGTAGGGCAGGCCGGCCTCCTTCAGCCTGTCGACGCCGACCGTGGTCCGTGGCAACTGCATCAGCGACAGGATGCCTTCCTGCATACGGGCGCCGCCGGAGGCCGCAAACAGGATCAGCGGCCGCTTGCGCTGCAAGGCGACCTCGAAACCATGCACGATGGCGTCACCTGCCGCCATGCCGAGCGAGCCGCCCATGAAGGCAAAATCCTGCACCGTCACCACCACCGGCACGCCCTCGACCGTGCCCAGCGCATTGATCATGGCGTCTTCCATGCCGGTCTTGGCCTTGGCATCCCTAAGCCGGTCTACGTAGCGCTTCTCGTCGCGGAACTTGAGCGGATCCTGAACGACCTTGGGGTTTTCCAGCGTCTCGTATTTGCCGTCGTCGAGGAAGAATTTCAGCCGTTCCTTGGCTGATATCTTCATATGGTGGCCGGAGGACGGGATGACGAACTGGTTCTGCTCCAGATCCTTATGGAACACCATTTCGCCGGTCTCGGGATCCTTGATCCACAGGTTTTCCGGCATGTCGGTGCGGCGGCCGAGCATCGAATTGATCTTCGGGCGGACGTAATTGGTGATCCAGTTCATCGCTTCGGCTCCTGTCCTTACGAAGAGTTAGACCATGATCCCGAAAAGTGGAAACCGGTTTTCGCTGGAGATCATGGCCAACCAGAAGATCAAGATTATTCGGCGGCAGCAAGGCGAGCCGCGCGAACCCCTTGCGAAAGCCCGCTGACCAGCGTGGCGACGGCCTCGGCCGGATCGGCGGTCTTTTCGCCCTTCGGCCCCAGCACGTTGGCGACTGCATTGACAATCGCGGTGCCGACAACGACGCCGTCGGCCGACGCGCCGATGGTGCGCGCCTGCTCTGCGGTCTTGACGCCGAAGCCGACACAGACCGGCAGGTCGGTATGGCTCTTGATGCGCTTGACCGCTGCCGCCACCTTGCCGGTGTCGGCCAGCGCCGAACCGGTGATGCCGGTCATCGAGACGTAGTAGACGAAACCCGACGTGTTCTGCAGCACCTTGGGCAGGCGCTTGTCGTCGGTGGTCGGCGTCGCCAGCCGGATGAAATTGATGCCGGCCTTGAGTGCCGGGATGCAAAGCTCCTCGTCCATCTCAGGCGGCAGGTCGACGACGATCAGCCCGTCGATGCCGCTGGCCAGCGCGTCGCTCAGGAAGCGCTCGACGCCGTAGATGTAGATCGGATTGTAATAGCCCATCAAGACGATCGGCGTTTCACTGTCGCCGGCGCGGAATTCCGAGGCCATCTTCAGCGTCTTGACCAAAGTCTGGCCGCCCTTCAGCGCCCGCAGGCCGGCCGCCTGGATCGCCGGGCCGTCGGCCATTGGATCGGAAAACGGCATGCCTAACTCGATGATGTCGCTGCCGGCGCCGGGCAGCGCCTTCATGATCGACAGGGACGTGTCGTAGTCCGGATCGCCGCCCATGAAATAGGTGACGAGTGCCGGTCGCCCCTCGGCCTTCAGCTTTGCCATGCGGCGGTCGATACGGGTGGCCATGATCAGATCTCCATGCCCAGCATATTGGCCACCGTATGCACGTCCTTGTCGCCGCGGCCGGACAGGTTGACGATGACGATCTGGTCCTTGTCCATGTCAGGCACGATCTTCACCGCCTGTGCGATGGCATGGGCCGATTCAAGCGCCGGAATGATGCCCTCGACGCGTGTCGTCAACTGGAACGCCTCCAGCGCCTCGCTGTCGAGGATCGGCACATAGTCGACGCGGCCGGAATCGCGCAGCCATGAGTGCTCGGGACCGACGCCCGGATAGTCGAGGCCCGCCGAGATCGAGTGACCGTCCATGATCTGGCCGTCGGCGTTCTGCAGAAGGTAGGTACGGTTGCCATGCAGCACGCCGGGCGCGCCGGCACTCATCGAGGCGCAATGCTCGATGCCGTCGAGCCCGCGGCCGCCGGCTTCGACGCCGATGATGCGGACCTGCCTGTCATCGAGGAAGGGATGGAACAGGCCGATAGCGTTGGAACCGCCGCCGACACAAGCGATGATGGTGTCCGGCAGCCGGCCTTCCTGCTCGAGGATCTGGGCGCGCGCCTCGGTGCCGATCACCGACTGGAAGTCGCGCACCAGCTCCGGATAGGGATGCGGGCCGGCGGCGGTGCCGATCAGGTAATAGGTATCCTCGACGTTGGTCACCCAGTCACGCAGGGCCTCGTTCATGGCGTCCTTCAGCGTGCCGTGGCCGGCCGTCACCGGCCGCACCTCGGCGCCCAGAAGCTTCATGCGAAAGACGTTGGGGCTTTGCCGGGCGACGTCGGTTGCACCCATATAGACGATACAAGGAAGCCCGAAGCGCGCCGCCACTGTAGCGGACGCGACGCCATGCTGGCCGGCACCGGTCTCTGCGATGATCCTCGTCTTGCCCATGCGCTTGGCGAGCAGGATCTGGCCGAGGCAGTTGTTGATCTTGTGCGAGCCGGTGTGGTTCAGGTCCTCGCGCTTGAAATAGACCTTTGCGCCGCCCCCGAGGCCCTTCGCCGAGGACACCTCACGAAGATGCCTGGTCAGGCCTTCGGCGAAATAGAGCTTCGACGGCCGCCCGGCGTAATGCGTCGAGAGATCGGTCAGTTCGGCCTTGAAATCCGGGTCGTTCTTGACCTCGTTCCAGTGCCGCTCCAGCTCGAGGATCAGCGGCATCAGCGTTTCGGCAACGAAACGACCGCCAAAAATGCCGAACATGCCCTGCTCGTCGGGGCCGGTGCGGAAGGAATTCGGTATCGCCGGCTTGTCCATCGCCGATCTCCTGGTCTGTGGTTTGAAGCGTGGTCAGGCGGCGCGGTTGTCGCGTGCTGCCCCGACGGCGCGGAAAAATTGTTCGATCAGCGCCGGTACCTTGACGCCCGGCGCGCTCTCCACGCCCGAGGAAACATCTATTCCGGGCGGGTTCGCCAGCCGAAAGGCGTCGCCGATATTGCCGGCATTGAGCCCTCCGGAAAGCATGTAATCGACGCCGGCGTCAAGGCCAGCCAGAATGCGCCAGTCGAAGGCAAGACCGTTGCCGCCCGGCAATTCCGAACCCTTAGGCGGCTTGGCATCGAACAGGAAGCGGTCGGCAATGCCGATGAAGGGCTTGACTTGCCCGAGATCGGCGGCCTCGCTGACCGGCAGCGCCTTCATCACCGGCAAGCCGTAGCGGGCCTTCACCTCGGCCACCCGCTCGGGAGGCTCGGCGCCGTGAAGCTGCAGCATATCGGGCTGCATCTTTTCGACGATGTCATCCAGGAACGCATCGCTGGCGTCGACCGTCACGGCAACCGCCTTGGCCTTGCCGCGCGCCGCTTCGCGCAGGCGGCCGGCTTCCGCCGGCTCCACATAGCGCGGGCTTTTGGCAAAGAAAATGAAGCCGACATGGCTGGCGCCGCCGGCCAATGCCGCAGCCAGTGCCTTGTCGGTCTTCAACCCGCATATCTTGATGTCCATCGCCATGGCGCGGGATTGGCATGAAACGGCCAAAGAGTCGAGAAAAAGCATCCTGTTTGCCGCCAGCGCGGAACGCGCTACCTTGCTAATGTAAGAGCGGAACGCGCTACCTTGCTAATATAAGCGCAACGCTACTTGCTCAGGCACAGAGGCGGGAGAACAAAGATCATGCCGGAAAAGACCGTCGCGGAACTCAGGCAAAAGCTGGCGCAGGCCCATGAGGTCATCGCTCATTTGATGGACAAGGCAGCCTTCAACGGCGCCGAGGCGCACCGGGCGCTGGCTTATTTCAGCAACGAGACCTTCGAGAAGGATTTCCTGCCCTGGCCGCGCCATGTCGATGAGGGGTTGCGGCCGGAGGAGTTGAACGCGGCCAATGACGATTGATCGGCAGTGCAGAATCTATTGAGGCCGGCGCGAAGGATCGCTACAGTTTCCATTTCGTGCCCCTACAAGCATCCTACTCGAACGCGATCGCCTGCAGCGCGCCGCCATTGCGCTTGAGCCAGTCCTTGCAGCGCTCGGTATCCGGGCAAAGCTGCTCGCATAATTTCCAGAATTTCGGGCCGTGGTTCATCTCCTTGAGATGCGCCACCTCATGCGCGACGAGGTAGTTTATCACCGGCCGCGGCGCCATCATGATGCGCCAGGAAAACGACAGATTGCCGTCCGACGTGCACGATCCCCAGCGGCTCGATGTATCCTTGAAGCGGATCGCCTTGGCGCGCTTGCCGACCGCCGCACTGTGCTTTGTCACCAGCGCTTCGATCTCGCGCTTGGCTTCGCGCTTCAGGAAATCGGCGATGCGGCGCGGCAGATGCACACGCTCGCCATGCACTATCATCAGCGGTCCGCGCTCGTCGCGCGACAGCGTGACGGTTCCGCGTTTCGACGGTTCATGGACGATGCGATGCGGCACGCCGCGCACCGGCACCTTGATGCCGGGCCGCACCTGCGGCCGGTTGGGCACCTTGGCCAGCCTTTGCTCCAGCCAGTCCTGATGGCGGTCGAGAAATTTTTCCACCTCGCCGCGGCGCAGCCCCGGCGGCACGGTGATGCGCAGACCACGGCCGCCGGAATCGATGCGCAGCGTCAGGCGTCGCGCCCGGTCGTTCTCGACGATCTTGAGCGGCAGCGTGCGGCCGGCAACGCAATGCTCGCGCTCCACGACGGGCGTGGGCTTGGGTTTCGTCGGGGTGCGGAAGAAGCCGAAGGACATTCCGGGACGATACGTGATTCGAGGGAAACGACTAGAACAAAAAAGAAACGGCGCCGCTGACGCGACGCCGTTGGATTATCTATCTGGGCACGGGACCTTACTCGTCGAGCAGGCCTGGCGTGGAGTTGCCGCCGCGTTTGTTGTTCGTCGTCGAGCCAGTTGACCCACCCGTCGTGGGCGACGTCGACTTGTTGCGGTTGGCCATGAAGCGATCGAACTCTTCCTGGTCCTTGGCGCGGCGCAATTCACGGGCATATTCATCGAACTCGCTCAGCATCTCGTCGAGCTTGCGGCGTTCCTCGGCAAGCCGCTCGAGTTCCTTTTCGCGCCAGTCGTCGAAAGCGACGTTGCCGGTGCGTGCAGAGCCATGGCCCCAGCGCGCGGCCCTGTCGGAACCGCGGCGGCAACCGGCGAAGATGCCGTCGGTGGCGCGGTTGACGTCGCGCTTGAAGCCCTCGAGCCGATCGCCCCAGATGATGTAGGCGAGCATGGCTAAGCCGAGCGGCCAGAACACCATGAACCCGATCACCATCAACGCGATGGTCGCCGGCGTCCAGGCCGGACGGATCAATGCAGATGTGTTCATTTCTTCCAATCCTTCAGTTGGAGACAGCCAAATCCGGCTGCGTGGAATCGAAATGGGATGAAGAAAACGGCGATTCAAGACAGCAGCCGCCAAAACCGGACAAGCGGCTGAAATGATTATCGCTTTTTGAGCATTTCAAGGAAAAGAGCAGCCAGGCCCCGTAAGGGGGCAATGTCGTCGACGGTTCTGCAGTGAAAATCCAGCGCCGATCGCGTCTGCTGGCTGAGTGCAATGGTTTGACGCTTCGAAGCCGTCCGTTCAAAAATCCAGAGGCGCATTGTCGACGACCTCTTTCATCACGAAGAAGGTTCTCGTCTGGCGAACGCCGGGCAGTGCGATCAATTGGTCCCCGTGGATTCGGTTGAAATCCGCCATGTCACCAACCCTGATCTTCAGAAAATAATCGAAGTCGCCTGCCACCAGATGGCAGTCGAGGATGAATTTCAGTTTGGCGACGGCCTTTTCGAGTTCCGCGAAACTCTCCGGGGTCGAACGGTCGAGTACGACGCCAACCATCACCAACGCGCCTCTGTCGACCTTCTGCGGGCTCACCATCGCCCTGACATGGCTGATGTAGCCTTCATCGAACAGGCGTTGCGTCCGGCGGTGGCACGTCGCCGGGCTAACAGCGACCGACTGCGCCAGCTCCGCGTTGGTCAGTCGCCCATTGCCTTGGAGCAGGCGCAACATCTTCAGGTCGATCCGGTCGAGCGCTGCGCGCATGAAAGATTCTTCCATTATTCTGATTAAGAATCGAATATATATGACATTTCAAATGCTATGAAGCGATATTTTGGATATTGTGGGCTCGATCTTTGAGAGCACATTTCAAGGCAGAGCTGATAGTGTTCATCGCACCACACCGCAATGAATGGAACAAGCGAGGGCACTCTCATGCTCGAGAAATTCGAACGTTATCCGCTCACATTCGGGCCGACCCATATCGAGAAACTGGAGCGGCTTGGTGGTCATCTCGGCGGGAAGGTCGATCTCTATGCCAAGCGGGAGGATTGCAATTCCGGCCTTGCCTTCGGTGGCAATAAACTGCGCAAGCTCGAATACATCGTCCCGGACGCGATCGCCTCAAACGCCGATACGCTGGTGTCGATCGGTGGCGTCCAATCCAACCATACGCGCATGGTGGCGGCCGTCGCGGCGAAGATCGGCATGAAGTGCCGCCTCGTGCAGGAAAGCTGGGTGCCTCACGAGGACGCCGTCTACGATCGCGTCGGCAATATCCTTTTGAGCCGGATCATGGGCGCTGATGTCCAGATGGTCGATGAGGGTTTCGACATCGGGATTAGGGAAAGCTGGGAACAGGCAATCGCGGATGTGAAGGCCAAGGGTGGCAAACCCTATCCAATTCCGGCCGGGGCTTCGGTACACAAATATGGCGGCCTGGGCTATGTCGGCTTTGCCGAGGAGGTCCGCGCGCAGGAGAAGGAGCTCGGCTTTGCCTTCGACTACATCGTCGTTTGTACCGTCACCGGTTCGACTCACGCCGGCATGCTGGTCGGCTTCGCCAAGGACGGCCGCGAGCGCAAGGTGATCGGCATCGACGCATCCTGCACCCCGGCGCAGACCAAGGCGCAAGTGCTCAAGATCGCGCAGAGCACCGCGACGCTGGTCGAACTCGGCAAGGAGCTCGATGAGAACGATGTCGTCCTGATCGAAGATTATGCCTATCCGGTCTACGGCGTCCCCTCGCAGGAGACGAAGGAAGCAATCCGTCTCTGCGCGCGTCTTGAAGGCATGATCACGGATCCGGTCTATGAGGGAAAATCCATGCAGGGCATGATCGATCTCGTGAGCAAGGGTTATTTTCCCAAGGGATCGAAAGTGCTCTACGCCCACCTTGGCGGCGCTCCGGCCATCAACGGATATGCTTATACGTTCCGCAACGGCTGAATCTATCCCGCCTGCCGCACCATAGCGTCCACCGCCCGCACCAGCATGTCGAGATCCTGCGGCCGCGACAGGCGGTGGTCGCCGTCGGGAATGAGCGACAGCGTGACGTCGTCGGCCGGCAGCAGGCTGACCAGCTTCAGCGCATGGCTCGACGGCACGTCGGGATCGGCCAGCCCTTGCAGGATATGGACCGGACAGTGCGTGTCGATCGGCCCGGTCATCACCCGGTTGTTGCGGCCGTCCTCGATCAGTGTGCGCGTGTAGATGTACGGTTCGGCGGAATAGTCCGACGGCTCTTCGAAAAAGCCCTTTTTCCTGAGGTTGCGCTTCTGCGCCCCGGTCAGCACCGGCTCCACCAGTTCGAATGTGAAATCGGGCGCCGGCGCCAGCAGCACAAGGCCGGCGACGCTGTTCTCGCCCGCCTTGCGCAACTCCTGCACCATGCGCAGCGCGATCCAGGCGCCCATCGACGAACCGACCAGGATTTGCCTGCCCTGGGTGAAACGGCGGAAAACCGCCAGGCTCTCGCCCAGCCATTTCGAGATGGTGCCGTCGGCAAAGGCGCCGCCCGATTCGCCGTGGCCGGAATAATCGTGGCGCAGGAAGGCGCGGCCTTCCCCGAGCGCCCATTCCGACAAGGTTTCGGCCTTGGTGCCCAGCATGTCGGATTTGTAGCCGCCAAGCCAGACGATGCCGGGCTCGGCACCTGCCGCATGCCTGACGGCGATGCTCGTCCCGTCGACGTCCAGGAAGATCGGGGTGGTGCTCATGGTGTATTCCCTCACGCCGGTCTTTTGGCACAGCAAGGCATTCAACGAAAAGTGCTCCGCCACTTTCTTCGCTTGGTGCAGAGGAGCATTCCATCGAGCAGGTGATTTCCTGAGAATGCTGTGCTATTGACTCCGACCGCGCGCTCACCACATTGCGCGTTCGCAATTCTGAACTGAAGAACCCCTTAACGAAACGGCTCAAGGAGACCACGACCATTCGCAGACCTTTCAAAGCAGCGGCGCCCACCAAGGAAGGCCCGCGCTCCAACCGTGACATCCGGGTTCCCCGGGTCCAGCTAATCGACGCCGAAGGCCAGAACCGCGGCGATGTCTCCATCAACGACGCATTGCTGCTCGCCGAAGAGGCTGGGCTCGATCTGGTCGAGATATCGCCCAATGCAGTGCCGCCCGTCGTAAAGATCCTCGATCTCGGCAAGCTGAAATACGCCAACCAGAAGAAGGCGGCCGAGGCGCGCAAGAACCAGAAGGTCATCGAGATCAAGGAGATCAAGATGCGCCCGAACATCGACAGCCACGACTACGAGACCAAGATGAAGGCCGTCCGGCGCTTTTTCGAGGAAGGCGACAAGGTCAAGCTGACATTGCGCTTCCGCGGTCGCGAGATGGCGCATATGGAACTCGGCATGCAGCTTCTGAACAAGGTTCGCGAGGAAGTGGCGCCCATCGCCAAGGTCGAAGCCGAACCGAAGCTCGAAGGCCGCCAGATGATGATGGTGCTGGCGCCCCGCTAAAGCGCGTTGCGCTTTAGTTCTGTTTGTGCATGTCGTTGTCGCAAAACCGCAGCGCACTTTTGGGCGACGTGCATTAAATCCGCCTGAATCATATTGCAAGGCGTCCCGGCGATCGGCGGGGCGCCTGTTCTTGGCCAGACGCTGCGATCGCCGGCGAGAGCAAAGACGCTCTGGTTCCCTCGACGATCGGATTCCCGACATGGTCAATGACGTCAAGCATTCGGAAGCCAAATATGGGCTGGGCAGCTACCAGCACACGCGCAGGATGGTGCTTGCCGTCGTCGTCGTCGTCCTGTTCGCGATGCTTTTGTTCGGGCAGTCGGTTTTTCCGCCCGATACGCCTGTGCATGAAACGATCGAAATGGTCGGCGTCGTGCTGATCTTTCTCGGCATCGTCGGACGCTTGTGGTCGACGCTCTATATCGGCGGTCGCAAATCCTCCGAAGTGGTGACCGGCGGACCCTATTCGATCACCCGCAACCCGCTCTATGTCTTCTCTACTTTAGCTGCCGCCGGTGTCGGCGCACAGATCGGCTCCATCACCGCCACGATCGGCTTTGGAGCGCTCTGCGCGGGTGCCTTTTACATCGTTATCCTGCGCGAGGAGAAATTCCTCAGGCAGGTTCTTGGCGCGCCATACCAGGCCTACCTGTTGAAAGTGCCGCGCTTCTTCCCGAAACTGTCGCTGTATCAGGAAGGCGACACCGGCGGCTTCAAGCCGCGCCTGCTGCGAACCACGCTGCTCGACGGTCTGGTCTTCCTGGTTGCCTTGCCGGCTTTCGAACTGATCGACGGCGCCCAGCAGTCCGGCATATTGCCGGTGCTGTTCCGTTTCCCCTGAGTACGGTGTTGCTGAGTACCGTGTTGCTGGGCACGGGGTGTTGCGCGCGCCCCCGCTTTGACGTATAGGACCGCCGTTCTCAAAAAACCGCCCGGCAGGGCATGCCGTGGCGGTTTCATTTGCTTTTCGGGCTTTGGTCGGCCTGAAGCGAACAAAAAGCGCATTGGTGCGCATATAAACGGAGTAGCAAAATGCCCAAGATGAAGACCAAATCGGCCGCCAAGAAGCGGTTCAAGATCACAGGTACGGGTAAAGTTCTGTCGGCTGCGGCCGGCAAGCGTCACGGCATGATCAAGCGGTCCAACAAGTTCATTCGAAATGCCCGCGGCACGATGGTTCTGGCTGAACCGGATGGCAAGAAGGTCATCAAGAATTTTCTGCCGAACGGCCTCTGAGCATTCGGTCTGGACAGCGTTAAGGAGATCATGACATGGCACGCGTAAAGAGAGGCGTCACCTCGCACGCCAAGCACAAGAAGGTCCTGAAAGCCGCCAAGGGTTTTTACGGCCGTCGCAAGAACACCATCCGCATCGCCAAGCAGGCGGTGGAAAAGTCGCTGCAGTACGCCTATCGCGACCGCAAGAACCGCAAGCGCTCGTTCCGCGCGCTGTGGATCCAGCGCATCAATGCGGCGACGCATGAGCATGGCCTGACCTATGGCCGTTTCATCGACGGTCTCAACAAGGCCGGGATCGAGATCGATCGCAAGATCCTGTCGGACATGGCCATCCACGAGCCGCAGGCCTTCGCCGCACTCGTGGCCAAGGCCAAAGTCGCGCTCGAATACCTGAAGAATACCACGCCGAATGCTTTTGAAAGCGCTGTCGCTTAAGACCAGCGCTTCCCAAGCTATTCGACACTTGATTTGGGAAACCCGCGCTGGCAGGGCTGGCGCGGGTTTTCTTTGCTTCCAATCGGATCTGGAACATGAGTGACATGGAAACTCTCGAAAATTCCCTGATGGCCGAGATCGCCTCGGCCGCCGACGAGCAGGCGATCGAGGCGGTGCGTGTCTCTGCCCTTGGCAAGAAGGGCTCGGTTTCCGAGATGCTGAAGACACTCGGCTCGATGAGCGCCGAGGAGCGACAGGTCAAAGGCCCGGCAATCAACGGCCTCAAGAACCGCGTCACCGAGGCACTTTCGTCGCGCCGCGCCGAGCTGAAAGATGTGGCGATCACGGCACGGCTTGCCGCCGAGAAGGTCGACGTCAGCTTGCCGGTCAGGCAATCGCCGGCCGAGCGCGGCCGCATCCATCCGATCAGCCAGGTTATCGACGAGATCGCAGCGATTTTCGGCGATCTCGGCTTTGCCATCGCCGAAGGTCCCGACATCGAGACCGACTATTACAATTTCACCTCGCTGAACTTCCCGGAAGGCCACCCGGCGCGCGAGATGCACGACACGTTCTTCTTCCAGCCGGACGAGCAGGGCGAGCGCAAGCTTTTGCGCACCCACACCTCGCCGGTGCAGATCCGCACCATGGAGATGCAGAAGCCGCCGATCCGCATCGTCATCCCCGGCAAGACCTACCGGCAGGATTCCGATGCCACCCACTCGCCGATGTTCCATCAGGTCGAGGGGCTGGTGATCGACAAATCGGCCAACGTCGCCAACATGAAATGGGTGCTGGAGGAGTTCTGCAAGGCCTTCTTCGAAGTGCCGAGCGTCAAGATGCGCTTCCGGCCGTCCTTCTTCCCGTTCACCGAGCCCAGCCTCGAGGTCGACATCCAGTGCGACCGTTCGCGGCCCGGCGAGGTGCGCTTCGGCGAGGGCTCGGACTGGATGGAGATCCTCGGCTGCGGCATGGTCCACCCCAATGTGCTCCGTTACGGCGGGCTCGATCCCGACGAATACCAGGGCTTCGCCTGGGGCATGGGCATCGACCGTATCGCCATGCTGAAATACGGCATGCCGGATCTGCGCGCCTTCTTCGACGCCGATGTCCGCTGGCTGTCGCATTACGGTTTTAGGCCGCTCGACATGCCGACGCTGTTCGGGGGCTTGAGCGCGTGACGACCGGGCCGCAGCAAATCCGCGGGCAGCTGGCCTTCCTGCACATGTCCGACGCGCGGCCGCATAGCTTCAAGTGCAACGTGCCCAGACCAGACGGAACACAGTCATGAAACTCACCCTCTCCTGGCTCAAGGATCATCTCGAGACAGACGCCTCGCTGGCGGAAATCGTCGAGCGTCTCACCTCGATCGGCCTCGAGGTCGAGCATGTCGACGACCGGGCGAGCCTGGCTCCCTTCGTCATCGCCAAGGTGGTGACGGCGGTCCAGCATCCCGACGCCGACCGACTTCGCGTGCTGACCGTCGACACCGGCGACGGCAAGCCGCCGGTGCAGGTCGTGTGTGGAGCGCCGAACGCCCGCGCCGGCCTGATCGGCGCCTTTGCAGCACCGGGCACCTATATTCCCGGCATCGACGTGACGCTGACCGTCGGCAAGATCCGCGGCGTTGAAAGCCACGGCATGATGTGCTCCGAGCGCGAGCTCGAATTGTCCGAGGAGCATGACGGCATCATCGACCTTCCGGCCGATGCGCCGGTCGGTACCAGCTTCGCCGCCTATGCCCATCTCGACGACCCGCTGATCGAGATCAATCTGACGCCGAACCGGCCGGATGCGACCAGTGTCCATGGCATCGCCCGCGATCTGGCGGCGAGCGGGCTCGGCACGCTGAAGAGCGCGCCGATAGAGCCGATCCCCGGCAAGGGCGAGACGCCGGTCAAGGTGACGATCGAAGCGCCGGAGCTCTGTCCCGGCTTTGCGCTGCGCCTGGTGCGCGGCGTCAAGAACGGACCGTCGCCGAAATGGCTGCAGCAAAGGCTTCTCGCCATCGGCTTGAGGCCGATCAGCGCGCTCGTCGATATCACCAATTACGTCACCTTCGACCGCGGCCGGCCGCTGCATGTCTTCGACGCTGCGAAGGTCACCGGCAATCTCGCCGTGCGCCGGGCGCGTGATGGCGAAAAGGTGCTGTCGCTCGACGGCCGCGAATACACGCTGACGCCGGAGATGTGCGTGATCGCCGACCAGGACGGCATCGAATCGATTGCCGGCATCATGGGCGGCGAGCATTCCGGCTGCGACGAGAACACCACCGACGTGCTGATCGAGTCGGCGCTTTGGGACCCGATCACCACCGCCCGCACCGGCCGCACGCTCGGCATCATCACCGACGCACGCTACCGCTTCGAGCGTGGCGTCGACCCGGAAATGATGATTCCCGGTGTGGAGCTGGCGACGAAGCTGGTGCTCGATTTCTGCGGCGGTACGCCGGCGCAAACCGAAGTCGTCGGCTATGCCGGCCATCAGCCGAAGATCGTCTCGTTCCCATTGTCGGAAGTGAAGCGGCTGACCGGCATCGAAGTGCCGCGCTCGACAAGCCTCGACATTCTTGCCCGCCTCGGCTTCAGGCCGGAGGGCACGGGCGATGTCGTCAATGTGGCGGTCCCGTCCTGGCGGCCGGATGTCGACGGCAAGGCCGACCTGGTCGAGGAGGTCATGCGCATCCACGGCGTCGACAACATCGCGCCGCAGCCGCTCGGTTCGCACGATGCGGTCAACGCCAGGATCCTCACTGTGCTGCAGATCCGCACCCGCGCCGCCAAGCGGGCACTTGCCGTGCGCGGCATGATGGAGGCCGTCACCTGGTCGTTCATTCCGGCAAAACACGCCGAATTGTTCGGCGGCGGCCAGCAGGCGCTGAAGCTTGCCAACCCGATCGCCGCCGATATGTCGGACATGCGGCCGTCGCTGCTGCCGGGGCTGATCGCGGCAGCGCAACGCAATGCCGACAAGGGCATCGGCGATGTCGCGCTGTTCGAAGTTTCGGGCACCTATGAAGGCGACGGCGCCGACCAGCAGCGGCGTGTTGCCGCCGGTGTGCGGCGCGGCACCGCCAGGCTCGAGGGCTCCGGCCGCCATTGGGCCGGCAACGCCGGCGCCGTCGGCGTCTTCGATGCCAAGGCCGATGCGATCGCCGCACTCGAAGCCTGCGGCGCGCCGGTCGAGCGGCTGCAGATCGAGGCCAGCGGCCCGGCTTGGTATCACCCCGGCCGCTCCGGCACGATCAAGCTCGGGCCGAAGGTAATCCTTGGCACGTTTGGCGAGTTCCACCCGAAGACGCTGGAGAGGCTTGACGTCTCCGGCCCGCTTTGCGGCTTCGAAGTGTTCATCGATACCGTGCCCGAGCCGAAGGCCAAGCCGACGCGGACAAAGCCGAGACTGGATCTGTCCGCCTTCCAGGCAGTCAAGCGCGATTTCGCCTTCGTCGTCGACAAGGCGGTCGAAGCCGGCACACTCGTTCGCGCCGCCCTTGCCGCCGACCGAAAGCTGATTTCCGGCGTCTCGGTGTTCGATGTTTTCGAGGGTGCAGCGCTCGGCGCGGCGAAAAAATCGATCGCCATCGAAGTGTCGATCCAGCCGGTCGAAAAGACGCTGACCGACGAGGATTTCGAGGCGCTGGCCAAGCGCATCGTCGAGAATGTTGGCAAGCAGACCGGCGGCGTGCTGCGCGGCTGAGGGGTTGCGAGCGCCTGGCGAATCGCCGTCCAAAGGGCGATGGACCATTTGCGCTATTGCGGGCTGCCCTTCGAGAAACAGCGTGCAGTCTTTCTCGATATCGTCTCGGCCGATCCGCTGATTGCCGAGACGCTGTCGCGGGTACGGGTGCTAGGCCTGCCGGACTGGCTGGTCGTGTCCGGCGCGCTTTACAACAGCGTCTGGAATCATCTGACCGGAAAGCCATCGGGGTACGGCATCCGGGATGTCGACCTGTTTTATTTCGATGAGAGCGATCTGTCCTATGAAGCCGAGGACACGGTCATCCGCCGTGCGGCGAGGCATTTCGAAGGGCTGAAGCTGCCGGTCGAGGTTCGCAATCAGGCACGGGTGCATCTGTGGTTTGAGGCGCGCTTTGGCGGTTCCTATCCCAGACTGTCGTCGTCCGCCGAGGCGCTGTCCTATTTCGCTTCGAAAACCCATGCGGTCGGCGTTAGATTCGACACCGATGGGCAACTCGCGCTCGTGGCGCCGTTCGGGCTCGACGACATCTTCTCGTTTCGCGTTACCCCGAACCGTGCACTGGATAATCGGCAGACGCACGAGATGAAGGGCGCGCGTGCCAGGGAGAACTGGCCGGAGATCAGTGTCATGCCTTGGTAGGAAATGTCGGCGCGAGGCACCCCCCTCTGCCCTGCCGGGCATCTCCCCCTCAAGGGGGGAGATCGGATGTCGCCTCGGCTTTCGCCAATCACCGGCGCCGGAAGGGCGGGCAGGGCGCGGGAACTGCCAATCTCCCCCCTTGAGAGGGAGATGTCCGGCAGGACAGAGGGGGGTGCCTCGCGCCGAGGTCTCACAACGCTTTGCATCGCACCGTATTAGTCAAAAAGGGGTGCCCAAACGCCCCGTTTCGATTACGCCGTCGATTGCCGTTCACCCGTTAACCAGCGCCAGCAGCTCCTCGGTATAGCGCTTGCCGACCACCTTTTCCGGCGACAGGGCGTCGCCGATGGATGCCACCTCGGCCTGGCTCAGCACGATATTGGCTGCCGCCGTATTCTGTTCGAGATGTCGTATCTTGCGGGCACCAGGGATCGGCACAATGAAGTCGCCCTGATGCAGCACCCAGGCGAGCGCCAGCTGCGCCGGCGTCACGCCCTTCCCGGCGGCCATCTTTTCCAGCACGGCGACGACCGCCGCATTGGCCGCCATGGCGTCGGCCTGGAAGCGCGGCAACCCACGGCGCCAGTCGTCGGCGCCGAGAACATCGGGCTTGGCGATCGTGCCGGTGAGCAGGCCGCGGCCGAGCGGGCTATAGGGGACAAAGCCGATGCCGAGCTCACGGCAGACAGCAAACACCTCCTCCTCCGGATCGCGGCTCCACAGTGAATACTCGCTCTGCACGGCGGCGATCGGGTGCACGGCATGCGCCCGACGAATGGTCGCCGCACTCGCCTCCGACAGGCCGAGCGCCCGCACCTTGCCCTCGCGCACCAGCTCGGCCATGGCGCCGACCGTATCCTCGATCGGCACGTTGGGGTCGACGCGGTGCTGGTAATAGAGATCGATCACCTCCGTATCCAACCGCTTCAATGACGCTTCGGCCACCGCCTTGACATGCTCCGGGCGGCTATCGACACCGGCCATGCGCTCCATGCCGCTGCCTTCTTCGAGGATTTTGAAGCCGAATTTGGTTGCGATCGTCACCTTGTCACGCACCGGCTTCAGCGCCTTGCCGACCAGGGTCTCGTTCTCGAAAGGGCCATAGACCTCGGCCGTGTCGAAGAAATTGACCCCGATCTCGACGGCATGGCGCAGCGTGGCAATCGCCTCCGCCTCCGGCTGGCCACCATAGGCAAAGCTCATCCCCATGCAGCCGAGGCCGACCGGGTAGACGTCGAGTTCATTGCCAAGCTTGCGGGTTTGCATCACGTGTCTCCTTGTTGTGATGGTTGTGATGCCGCAGAGATAGCGTCTTGCGCCGAGTTCGATAATCGGCTCTCAATTGCACGGGCTGTTCCAAGAAATAGATCAATGAAGCGAACCCATCTTTCACAGCTCGCGGTACTGGCAATGGTCGCCCAATGCGGCAGTTTTCGCGGCGCCGCCAAGGAACTGGCAATCGCGCCGTCGGCGGTCAGCCACGCGGTGTCCAGCCTCGAAGCGCGCCTCGGCGTGCGCCTTCTGGCACGCAGCACGCGCAGCGTTGCTCCGACCGAGGAGGGCGCGCAACTGCTTGAGCGCCTCAGGCCGGCGCTGTCGGAAATCGACCTGGCGCTGGAATCGGCGATCGAGGCGCGCCACCGGCCGGCGGGCAATCTCAGGCTGACCGTGCCGCGCACCGCCGCCCACCTGGCGCTGACGCCAAGGCTCGGCGCCTTTGCTGCTGCCTATCCCCACATCGTGCTGGAGATCGTCATCGAGGACCGCTTCACCGACGTGGTCGAGGGCGGCTTCGATGCCGGTGTGCGGCTGGGCGAGAGCCTGCAGCGCGACATGATCGCAGTGCGCATCGGACCAGACCTTCGCGGCGCGGTGGTCGGCACGCCATCCTACTTCGAGACCAGGTCCAAGCCGCAGCATCCGCGCGATCTCGCCGCTCACCGCTGCATCCGCTTCCGCTTCTCCAGCGGCATCATCTATCGCTGGGAATTCGAGAAAAACGGCGAGGAGATCGAAATCCCGGTGGAAGGGCCGCTGATCCTCGACGAGGACCATCTGATTGCCAATGCCGCGGTCGACGGCGCCGGGCTCGCCTTCGTGTTCGAGGACTATGTCCGCGACCCGCTCGCCGCCGGCAAGCTCGTTCGCGTGCTGGAGGACTGGTGCCCGCGCTTCGATGGTTTCTTCGTCTATTACCCCAGCCGCCGCCAGATGCGGCCGGCGCTCAGGGCCTTTGTCGATTTTTTCAAGGTCGGCGAATAAGCCAACCCTCCCCACAAGGGAGAGCTGGAAGAAAGTCGACCTGGCATTCGTTCACCGACCATGTCAGCACTGCCCAAAAACCAGACGGCCGGCTACGGCTGGACGGCGATCATCCTTCACTGGCTGATCGCGGCGCTCTTTATTGGCCAGTTCGTGCTCGGCTTCGTCATGGTGCGGCTGTCCAGCCAGCGCACCGCCTTCGAGCTGATCCAGCTGCATAAATCCTTCGGCTTCCTGCTGCTTGGACTGGTCATCCTGCGCATTGCCTGGCGCCTGGGCAGAACGGCCCCATCGCTGCCGCACTCGGTCGGGCCTTTCGAGCGCCGTGCGGCGCCGCTGGTCCATCTCGCGCTTTATGCGTTTCAGCTCGCTCTGCCGTTGTCCGGCTGGGCGCTGGTCTCGGTCTCGGTGCTGGAGATCCCGAGCGTGCCGTTCAATCTGTTCGTCATGCCCAATCTGCCGCTCGGTGAATCGGACACGGCAGAAAGCTTCTGGGCAGCGACGCACTGGTATCTCGCCTATGCCGGCATCGGACTTGTCGCTTTGCATCTCGCCGCAGCGCTGCGCCATCATTTCTGGCTGAGGGATACCGTGCTGACGCGCATGATCACGGCTTCGTCACATCACGACAGGGAATAGAGCGGACGGCTCATTCGTTGATGGGGCGAGGACGCAAGAAAGCGTTGCCTGCCAAGAGGACCATTTCCATGTACGCGCGCATCTTCGGATTTGCGGCAGCTGCCGCTTGTTTTGCCATGCCTGTTTTCGCCGCCGTTGCCCTTGGCGAGGCGGCCGGCAGCTACACGATCAGCCCGGGGAGTTCCAGCATCCATTTCTCCATCGCCAAGCTCGGCGGCGGCGGGCTCGACGGTGCCTTCTCCCGCTTCAAGGGCAGTATCCTCATCGACAACAGCGATGTCGGCCGGTCCCGGGTCAATTTCACCATCTTTCCCGAAAGCGTCGGTACCGGCCAAAGCCGCATCGATGCCTTTCTCCGCTCGGACGCAGTCTTCGACGCGGCCAACAATCCGGAGATCCAGTTCCGTTCGACCAGCGTCAAACGCACCGGCGACACGTCGGCCCTTGTCACCGGCCGGCTGACGGCGCGCGGCAAGACCTTTCAGGAAAAATTCACGGCCGAGCTCGGCGGCCTCCGGGCGGGCACGATAAAATTCCACGTCACCGGCAAGGTGCTGCGGTCGCGCTACGGCATGGATGTCGGCACGCCGATTTATTCCAACGTCGTCGATTTCGACATGACGCTGACGGGTAGAAGGGGATAGCCTTTGCAGGTTCCGCAGGGGGCAGCGCCGGCATCCGGACAAGCCGCAGATGATCGCCCTGTTCGCCGCCATGCTCCCGCATTGGCTTTTCTCCTGAATTAGGGCAAACCTCCAGGCCTGCAATCGAGAGGAGAAATCTGATGTTCCGATGGGGAGTTTTGTCGACGGCCAAGATCGGCCGCGAGCAGCTTTTGCCGGCAATCGTCGAAGCGGAGAACGGCGTGCTGTCCGCGATTGCCAGCCGCGATCTGTCGAAAGCGCAGGCGCTGGGCGAACGCTTCGGTGCGCGCCACGCGTTCGGCTCCTATGAGGAGCTGCTCGCCTCCAGCGACATCGACGGCGTCTACATTCCGCTGCCGACCTCGCAGCATGTCGAATGGACAGCCAAGGCGATCGAGGCCGGCAAACATGTTCTGGTCGAAAAGCCACTGGCGCTCGACGCCAAGGACATTCCGCTATTGATCAAGCTGCGCGATGCCAGGAAGGTGCTGGTCTGCGAAGCCTTCATGGTCGTCTACCATCCGCAATGGATCAAGGTGCGCGACCTCATCGCCAACGGCGCCATCGGCCGGCTGCGCCATGTCCAGGGCGCGTTCTCCTATTACAATGTCGACCCCAACAACATGCGCAACAAGCTCGATCTCGGCGGCGGTGCGCTGCCCGACATCGGCGTCTATCCGACGGTATCGACGCGCTTTTCGACCGGCAAGGAGCCGCTGCGCGTCCAGGCGACGATCGAGCGCGACAAGACATTCGGCACCGACATCTATTCCTCGATCCGCGCCGATTTCGGCGACTTCGAGCTGTCGTTTTACCTGTCGACGCAGATGGCGGCACGCCAGGTGATGGTCTTTCACGGCGAGAAGGGCTTCATCGAGGTGTTCTCACCGTTCAACGCCGGACTCTACGACCATCACCGCGTCGAACTGCACAACCAGAACCACAGCGAGGCGCAGGTTTTCCGCTTTCCCGGCACGCAACAGTACCGGCTGGAAGTCGAGGCCTTCGCGCGGGCGGCACGGGGCGGCAAGGATCGTGTCTTCACCCTGGAAGAATCGGTGCTCAACCAGAAGGTCATCGATGCCATCTTCCGCGCCGGCGAGAAGGAAGGCTGGGAGGCAGTCTAGGCCGGCGATGATCCCAAAAAGTGGGGACCGGTTTTTGGACGAGATCATGGCCAAATAGATGTCCGACGATGCGGATGTGATCATTGTCGGCGCCGGCCTTGCCGGCCTTGTCGCGGCGGCCGAACTGACTGCGGCCGGCAAGAAGACCATCATCGTCGAGCAGGAGCCTGAACAGTCGCTTGGCGGCCAGGCATTCTGGTCGCTCGGCGGCATCTTCCTCGTCGATTCGCCCGAACAGCGGCGCATGCGCATCCGCGATTCGTATGAGCTGGCGCTCGAGGACTGGCTGGGCACCGCAGCCTTCGACCGCACGGAAGATCTCTGGCCGCGCCGCTGGGCCGAGGCCTATCTCGGCTTCGCCGCCGGCGAGAAGCGCTCCTGGCTCATGCAGCGCGGCCTGAAATTCTTTCCGGTGGTCGGCTGGGCCGAGCGCGGCGGCGGCAATGCCGTCGGCCACGGCAATTCGGTGCCGCGCTTCCACATCACCTGGGGCACCGGCCCTGGCGTGCTCGAACCGTTCGCGCAGCGCGTACGCGAGGCCGAGAAGCGCGGGCTGATCCGCTTCAAATTCCGTCACCGGGTCAACGAATTGACGCGGACGGGCAGCGTCGTCAACGGCGTGCGCGGCGACCTATTGGCGGCGAGCGATGCCGAGCGCGGCCGCAAGAGCTCGCGCGAGATCACCGGTGATTTCGAGCTGAAGGCGCAGGCCGTCATCGTCGCCTCCGGCGGCATCGGCGCCAATCACCGGCTGGTCCGGGAGAATTGGCCGAAGCGGATGGGCGCGCCGCCGAAACGCATGATCACCGGCGTTCCCGATCATGTCGACGGCCGCATGCTGGCGATCGCCGAAGCCGCCGGCGGCCGGCTCATCAACCGCGACCGCATGTGGCACTATGTCGAGGGCGTCAGGAACTGGGCACCGATCTGGACCGATCATGCGATCCGCATCCTGCCCGGCCCGTCATCGCTGTGGCTCGATGCGCGCGGCAAGCGCCTGCCGGTCCCGCTCTATCCCGGCTTCGACACGTTGGCCACGCTCAGCCACATCATGAGCACCGGCTTCGATCATTCCTGGTTCATCCTGACCAAAAAGATCATCCAGAAGGAGTTCGCGCTGTCGGGCTCCGAGCAGAACCCCGATCTGACGGAGAAGAGCTGGCGCCAGGTGCTCGGCCGCGCCACCAGCGGCGTTCCCGCGCCGGTCAAGGCGTTCATGGAGAAGGGCGAGGATTTCATCGTCGAGCCTGATTTGCCGGCGCTGGTCGCCCGCATGAACGCAGTGGCCGGCGGCGAGCCGCTGCTCGAACTGGCGCAGGTTGAGCGCGAAATCCGCGCCCGCGACCGGCAGCTCGACAATCCGTTCTCCAAGGACATGCAGATTACTGCGTTGCGCGGCGCGCGAGCCTATCTCGGCGACCGGCTGATCCGCACCGCAAGACCGCACAAGCTGCTCGATCCCGCCAATGGCCCGCTGATTGCCGTCAGGCTCAGCATCCTGACCCGCAAGACGCTCGGTGGGCTGGAGACTGACCTCGACAGCCGCGTGCTGGGCGCCGGCGGCCAACCAGTCGAGGGGCTGTACGCGGCGGGCGAGGCCGCCGGTTTCGGCGGCGGCGGCATGCACGGCTATGCAGCGCTCGAAGGCACGTTTCTCGGCGGCTGCATCTTTTCCGGCCGCAGTGCCGGACGGGCGGCGGCACACGCGGTGGGGTGAAACAAGGCCCGCCGGCGGCCGTTGCGCCAAGGTGGCGGGTCGCACCGAATGGCCAACTTCCCTTAGAGCATTTTGCAGCCGAATGGAATCATTTGGCGTCCGCATAAATGCGGCAAAACAGATAGTTAGAGCGGGTTACCGGTTCCAGGAGAACCGGAACCGGCTTTAGGTGAAGGGCTGCAAATTGACGTCTTGAAGCTTGGAACCGGCAAGCAAAGCCTCGAGCACCTGCTTCTTGAGAGACAGGCACTGCGAACGGGCAAGTTTGACGATGGCGGAAATCTCGCCTGCCTCACAGGCAAGGACCAGCTCCTTTTGCTGGGCGATGATCAACTGGGTGAAGTCGCGGGACTTGAAGCCGAGGTGGAGAACCCGCGCCGACTGGTCGAGTATCTGGTCCAGCAGATGCGCCAGTCGTAAATTTCCCGAGAGCTCCGCAAGGGCCAGACGAAACGCACGGTCGGCCGCAAGGAAGGCGACGTGGCTGCGTAGCGTCTCCGGCTTCAGCACTTTTTGCGCTGCCAGCCTGACATCCTCGAGCCCGCGCTCGGTCATGTTCGATGCCGCCACCCTGAACACTTCCGGCTCGATCAAGCTGCGGACATCGAAGATCTCGTTGACATCCCGCAGGCTGAGCGTAGCAACGACGTAGCCGCGGCGCGGCTCGCTCCTGACCAGTCCTTCCTGCATCAGTCGGGCCAGCGCCGCGCGGATGGTCGCCTTTTTGATCTGGTATCGATCACCGATCTGTTTCTCCGTCAGCGCCTCGCCGGGGCGCAGCACGCAGGCGATGATGTCGTTCCTCAGCTGCTCATATGCCTGTTCCCTGCGAAGGACGTCGGCGGCTGACAGTGCTGTCGCCTCGACCGTAGCCGGTCTTGCCGGTTCGGCGGTCAACTTCGTCGTTTTCATATTTTGTCCGTCTGGCTGTCCGATTGACGCTGGCCTCAGCATTCGCTAGCGTGATCATCTCAAATTGATAATCTGAGCATCTCAGGGAGGATAACTGATATGCCTTTAGCCGCCAACTCGCCCCTCTACGCTGTTGCTGATGATATCGTCAATGCCGCGAAGGGGCCAGATCCCCTCGAACCGGTAAGGACGGTCCTGGGCGACTACACCAACCGCTTTCACGCATCGGGAACACTCGCTCACGAAGAAGACGACGACGAGGTGCTTCTGCATGCGAGTCCGAACCTGACGATCTATCACATCACTCTGTCGCCCGGCCTGCAGTACCCGCCTCACAACCACCTGATGGATGCCTTGATCGGCATCTACAAGGGCAGCGAGACGAACTTCATCTATCCCGTTGCCGGCAGCGAACTCGATGTTCCCGAAAGGCAGGACATCGCAGCGCCTGCCGTGGTGCACATGGCGTCAAATACCGTTCATGCGGTTGCGAATACGGGCGGTTCGCGATCGGGTGCGCTGCATGTCTACCTCGGCGATCTCACACGAACCCACCGGCAGCTGTGGAGTCCGGATAGCAACCAGGCCGAGCCGTTTGACAATGACCGCTATCTGGCCGGCGCTCGGCCCGTTCAGCAGTCCGGGCACGAATGAGCGCAGGGGCGTCGCGGGCGGCGAAATTGGCCGTGATCAGCGGACCCGTCGGAATCGCGTCACACTTGTCACTCTCGCCAACCCGCTATCGCCCCTATCCTATCTGACGACCCAACACGTCGCGCCTGCGGCGACAAACCAGCAAGGAGATGCACAATGACGGCACATCAGAATGGCACAGGCGAGCAGACGAAGCGGCTCGCGATGAAGACACCACCGGTCGTTTCGTCTGACGCGTGGGAGGCCGCGCGCCAGCAACTGCTCGTGAAAGAGAAGACCGTGACCCGGGCTCGCGACGCACTGGCCGCCGAGCGCCGGCGGATGCCGTGGATGGCGGTGGAGAAGACCTATACGTTCGAAGGGCCTGATGGAAAGGTGAGCCTGCTCGACCTGTTCGAGGGCCGCCGTCAGCTGATCGTCTACCGCGCCTTCTTCGAGCCCGGCGTATTCGGCTGGCCCGACCACGCTTGCCGCGGCTGTTCGCTGGGGGCGGACCAGGTCGGCAACCTCGCCCATCTGAACGCCCGCGACACCACGCTTGCCTACGCCTCGCGCGCACCGCAGGCCGACATTGCGCGGCTGAAGGCGCGGATGGACTGGAAGATGCCCTGGTACACCATCACCGACAGCTTCGATGCCGACTTCGGCGTTGACGAGTGGCACGGCCACAACGTGTTCATCCGCGACGGCGACCGCGTGTTCCGCACCTACTTCATCAACAACCGCGGTGACGAGGCGATGGGGACCGTATGGAGCTATCTCGACCTGTCGCCGCTCGGCCGCCAGGAGGTTTGGGAGGATTCGCCCGAGGGCTATCCGCAGACGCCGACGTACAAGTGGTGGAATTGGCACGACAATTACGGCGCCGAAGCCGTCCCCGACAAAAAATGGGTCGAGATATCGGACGCCGGAGAGGCCGCGTTCCGGAATCGCACCGAATAGAACGTCTTTGGCGTCGCGGAAATGCAGCCAGGACAATTGGAGGAGCGGGATGCACGGTTCAATTCGACGCATCCCGCTCGCTATGCAGGACTACGGACATGAGCGAGATTCATGCAGGCGGATCCACCGGCGATGCGAGCCCGGCCGACCATAGTGCAGCCGATTGGCTGTCCTTTGCGGCCGCGCCGACCTTCGCAACCATGGCGCTGCTGACGCTTCTCGGCGGAGCGCCGGACATGATGTGCTCGACCGGGCAAGAGGCGTCACCGCTGGACGGCATGGTCCCGATGTACCTGCTGATGAGCGGCTTCCATTTAGGACCTTGGCTGAAGCAGGTTTCCGGCCGGCGACGCCGCCGCAAATAGAGCTGTACCGGCCGACAAAGGCCCGTTCTGGTCGGGAAGACATCCCTCACCAGATCCACTCGCCCCTTCCCAAAACCGCTACCGCATCGACAATCCGGGTAAAGCTCGAGCGGGCGCGGCCGGCCGTGTGCCTGGCGCGCAAATAGCCATGCACCAGCCCCGGCTCCTCGAGCCACCAGGCGCGCCCGCCCGCGGCAACGATGCGGTCGCGATAGGCTTCGCCGTCCGACGACAGCGGGTCGCATTCGGCGGTGATCACGACGGTGGGCGGCAGATTGGCGAACTCGGCGTCGGCGAGCGGCCACAGAGTGAGATCGCCGGTGCGATCCTCGCCACCGGTCCTGATGTCCCTGTAGAAAACGAGGTCGCGCGCGGTAAGCATCGGCGCTTCCGCGTGGGTGACGTAGGAACCGGCGGAGCTGTCGCCGCCAAGGCCGGGATAGACCAGAATCTGGCCGATCGGCTTGCGCGCATGGCCGCGCGTTGCGTGACTGACGGCGGCGGCGAGATTGCCGCCGGCACTGTCGCCGCAGAGCAGGACAGGACGCTCGTAAGTCGCCGCCGCCCATTCGAAGGCGCTGATGGCATCGTCGAAGGCGGCCGGATGAAGGTGTTCAGGTGCCAGCCGGTAGTCGACCGAAACCACTTCGTAGCCGGTGCGGCTGCAAAGCTCGGCGCAGAGGTCGTCATGGCTGTCGAGCCCGCCGAGGATAAAACCGCCGCCATGGAAATAAAGCACCATTGCCGAAGCTTCCGGCGCCGGGGCGCCGTAGATGCGGATCGGAATGTGCCAGGGTGTGGCAATGGCGGTGGTTTCCGCCGTGACGCCTTGGGGATAGCCGGCAAAGAACTCGCGGCACATCCGGTTATAGATCTGGCGCTGCTCGGCGACGGTGTAGTCGATCGTATCGGGCGGATAATAAGAATTGGTCCGCTCGATGAAGGCCCAGGTCTCGGCGTCGATGAGGGTTTTGTAGTCGGTCATGGGCGCTGAATGGATCGCAATGAATCCGCGTGAACACCCCCCTCTGGCCTGCCGGCCATCTCCCCCTCAAGTGGGGAGATTGGCAGCTTCGGCCTTGCAGCCCATCTTGCAACGTTGGAGATTGGCGAAAACCGAAGCGACATCCGATCTCCCCCCTTGAGGGGGAGATGGCCGGCAGGCCAGAGGGGGGCGTGACGGAGTGCCGTCATTTCGGCAATACCTTCATTTCCCCTTCCACACCGGATCGCGCTTTTCGGCAAAGGCGCGAAAGCCCTCGAGATTGTCCTCCGAGCCGTAGAGTGCGTCAACCGTCGACAGTTGCCGGCGCGTCACCCGGTTCATGGCGTCCTGGAAAGTCAGCGATTCTGCGACCCGGGCCGTCTCCTTGATCGCGGCGAAGACCAGCGGCGGGCCGCTGGCGAGCAGCCGCGCGATCTCCCAGACCCGGTCCTCCAGTCTTTCCTTGGGCAGCACCTCGTTGACTAGGCCCCATCGATGCGCCTCGGCGACATCCATCCAGCGGCCGGTGAGCAGAAGGTCCATGGCGACATGGTAGGGGATGCGCTTCGGCAGCTTGATCGTCGCCGCATCGGCCAGCGTGCCGGCGCGGATTTCGGGCAGCGCGAAGGAGGAGTGGTCCGACGCATAGATGAGGTCGCAGGATAGCGCCAGTTCGAAGCCGCCGCCGACCGCCATGCCGTTGACGCAGGCGATCACCGGCTTGTTGAGGTCGCGCAGTTCCTGCAGCCCGCCGAAGCCGCCGACGCCGTAGTCGCCGTCGACCGCGTCGCCGCCGGCCGCGGCCTTCAGGTCCCAGCCGGCGCAGAAGAACTTGTCACCGGCGGTCTTGACGATGGCGACGCGCAAGTCGGGATCGTCGCGAAACGCCTTGAAAGTCTCGCCCATCAGCCGCGACGTCTTCAGGTCGATGGCATTGGCCTTGGGCCGGTCGAGCGTGACTTCGAGGATAGTGCCCTCGCGGCGGGTGGTGATGACGTCAGACATTTTTGTTCTCTCCAAGCACCAGCAGCGCATCGGCGATCCAGGCGCCCTTGCCTTCGGTGCAGACGATCAGCGGATTGATGTCGAGTTCCTCGATCTCGCCGGCGTTTTGCTGCACGAAAGCGGCAATGCCCGATATCGCATCGATTGCCGCTCCGACATCGGCCTTCGGCCGACCGCGATAGCCGTCGAGCAGCGGGAACAGTTTCAGCCCGCGCAAAGCGGCCTCGATATCGTCGCGGGTCGCCGGCAGCATCAGCGTGACGCTGTCGCGCAACAGCTCGACCAGCACGCCGCCGGTGCCGAGCGTCATCACGGCGCCGAACATCGGGTCGCGGGTGAAGCCGACGAGCAGCTCGGCGACGCCGTCGCGCACCATGCGCTCGACATAAAGGCCCGTGCCGAGCGGGCCGAGATCGTGGGCGGCGGTGCTGACGGATTCGGCATCCCTCAAATTGAGCCGGACCGCGTCGAGCTCGGACTTGTGGATGACACCAAGGGCCTTCAGCGCCACCGGGAAGCCGAGCGCCATCGAGGAGATGACAGCTTCGACCGCGTTGCCGGCGCGCTCGCCCTTCGGCACGGGGAGCCCGGCCTCGATGAGCCGCGCCTTCGCCTCGGCCTCGTCCGGCGTGACATGGTCGCCGACCGGCGCGCCGGACGCCGAAGTGTCGATCGGCTGCGCCTGCGGCTCGCGCCAGGCCCAGCCGATGAAGGCCGCCGCCTGGGCGGCGTCCATGGCTTCGGAGATGCCGAACAGCGGCACCATGCCCCGCGCCATCAGGCCGGCAGTGTATTCCTCGGGCAGGTTCTCCGGCAGCGAGGAGACGATCGCGCCTTGCGCGCTGTTGGTCTTCAGCGCCGATTCGAAGGCGCGCAGCGTCGCCCACCAGTCGGTGTCCGAGCAGCGGTCGGGGCGCGGGAAATCGAGCACCAGCATGTTGAGGTCGAAGCCCCCCGACACCATCGCGGTGAAGGTGGCGGTCATCGCCGGCTCGTTGTTCCAGATGAAGGTGTGGTAGTCGAGCGGGTTGGCCACCGCGACCAGCGGCCCGAGCGTCGATTTGACATGCGCGCGGTGCTCGGGGGTGAGTGGCGGAAACGTCACCCAGCGGCCTTCGGCGCTGTCGGCCATGACCGACGCCTCGCCGCCCGAACAGCTCATCGACGATAGCCGGTAGCCGGGCAGGGGGCCGGTGACGTGCAATAGCTTGAGCGCCTCGATGAAGGCGGGAATTGAATCGATGCGGGCGATGCCGAGCCGCTTCAGGAAGGCGCCGGACGCCGCGTCCGAGCCGGCCAGCGACGCGGTATGGGAAACGGTCGCCTGCCGCGCCTGCTCGGAGCGGCCGACCTTCATGGCGATGACAGGCTTTTTCAGCTCGCGTGCCCGTGCCGCCAGCCTTTCGAAGCCGGCTACCGAATCGAAGGCCTCGATATGCAGGCCGAGCGCGGTGACGCGGTCGTCCTCGATCAGGCCGAGCGCCATTTCGGAAAGCCCGGTCTGCGCCTGGTTGCCGGCGGTCATCAGAAAGGCGATCGGCAGGCCGCGCTTCTGCATCGTCATGTTGATGGCGATGTTCGACGACTGGGTGATGATGGCAACGCCGCGACCGCCTTCTGGCAGCCTGATGCCGCCATGCTGGTCGGGCCACAAAAGCGCGCCGTCGGCGTAGTTGATGAGCCCGTAGCAGTTCGGCCCGATGATTGGCATTTGGCCCGCCGCCGCGACCAGCTCGGCCTGCAGCCGCTCGCCGTCCTCGTCATAGGCCTCGGTTTCGAGGAAGCCGGCGGCGAAGCAGACCGCACCGCCGGCGCCGCGCTCGGCCAGTGCCTTGACCACTTCGATGGTCAAGTGCCGATTGACGCCGACGAAAGCGGCATCCGGCGCGCCGGGCAATTCGGCCACCGAGCGATAGGCCTTGCGGCCGGCGACCTCGGCCTTGCTCGGATGCACCGGCCAGATATCGCCGGCAAAGCCCATCTTGATCGATTGCGCGACCACGGCGGCAGCCTGCGCACCACCGAAGACCGCGATCGTTCGTGGGCGCAAAAGACGTTCAAGTTTGTGCATGAACACCCCCCTCTGCCCTGCCGGGCATCTCCCCCTCAAGGGGGGAGATTGGCAGTTGGGCCGCCGGCCCCAGGCATGCAACGGTAATAACTGGCGAAATCAGGAATGGCGGCCGATCTCCCCCCTTGAGGGGGAGATGTCCGATAGGACAGAGGGGGGCGCGAAGGAATGCAAACATTGCGCTGTTCAGCCCCCGAACGGGCGCAGCAGCGCCCGCGAGATGATGTGGCGCTGGATTTCCGAAGTGCCTTCCCAGATGCGCTCGACGCGGGCGTCGCGCCAGATGCGCTCGAGCGGCAAATCGTCCATCAGCCCCATGCCGCCATGGATCTGGATCGCCTCGTCGGCGACGAAGGCAAGCATCTCGGTGGCCTTCAGCTTGGCCATGGCCATGTCCTGATCGGTAACGGTGCCCTGATCGTACTTCCAGCCGGCTTCGAACACCATCAGGTCGGCGGCCTTCAGCTCGGTCGCCATGTCGGCGAGCTTGAACGACACGCCCTGGAACTTGCCGATCGGCTGGCCGAATTGCTGGCGCTGCGCGGCGTATTCGATGGCATGGCCAAGCGCCCGCTCGGCACGGCCAAGGCAGGTGGCGCCGACTTGCAGGCGCGTTGCGCCGAGCCATGAATTGGCGACATCGAAGCCTTTGTGGACCTCGCCGAGAACTTGGCTCGCCGGCAGCCGGCAATCGTCGAATTCGAGAATGGCATTGGTATAGCCGCGATGCGAGACGTTGCGGTAGCCGTCGCGCACGGTAAAGCCCTTGGTTCCCTTGTCGACGAAAAAGGCGGTGATCTTCTTGCGTTTTCCACGCGAAGACTCTTCCTCACCCGAGGCCATGAAGACGATGGCGAAATCGGCGAGATCCGCATGGCTGATGAAATGCTTGGTGCCGTTCAGCACCCAGTCGTCGCCGTCTTGCACGGCGCTTGCCTTCATGCCGCGCAAATCGGAGCCGGCGCCCGGCTCGGTCATTGCCAGGCAATCCCATTTCTCGCCGCGAATGCAGGGAAACAGATATTTTTCGCGCTGCTCCGGCGTGCCGGCGAGAAGGATGTTCGAAGGCCGCGCCACGCAGGTCCAATGCAGCGCGTAATTGGCGCGGCCGAGTTCCTTTTCATAGAGCAGCCAGGTCACCGTATCGAGCCCGGCGCCGCCGACTTCCGTTGGCATGTTGGCGGCATAGAGGCCGGCTTCGATCGCCTTGGCCTTGATCTCCTCGATCAGCTCGCGCCGCAGCACGCCGGTACGCTCCACTTCGCGCTCATGCGGGTAAAGCTCGTTCTCGACGAAGGCCCGCGTCGTCTCGACGATGAGCTTCTGCTCCTCCGAAAGACCAAAATCCATGGTCTCAGCCTTTCTTCCTTTTCTTCGGCTTTTCAGCCTTGGCCTTTTCGGCCGCCTTGGAGGCGGTGGGCTTCTTCGCCGCGAGCTTGGCCAGCTGCCTGGTGTAGTCCTTGTGCAAGGCGCCGGCACCCCAGCCTTTGCCTTTGTTCTGCTTCGACAGTGCCTCCATGATGGCGACCAGATTGTCGTCGCGGATCTTTTCGAGATCGCGGATCGACAGACCGTGCGCCTGATCGTCCGACTGGGTCGCGATCAGCTCGACCAGCTCGTCGTTGAACTCCGGCACGTCCATCAGCTTGGTCCACGGCCATTTCAGGCACGGGCCGAACTGCGCCATGAAGTGGCGCATGCCGGCCTCGCCGCCGGCGACGCGATAGACCTGGAACATGCCCATCTGCGCCCAGCGCAGGCCGAAGCCGTAGCGCATGATGTCGTCGAGCTCCTCGACCGTGCAGATGCCGTCCTTGACCAGCCACAGCGCCTCGCGCCAGGCCGCTTCGAGCAGCCGGTCGCCGACGAAGGCTTCGATCTCCTTGCGGATCACCACCGGCTTCATGCCGATCGAGGCATAGATCTCCTTGGCGACCTCGATCGCCTCGGGAAAGGTCTGTTCGCCGCCGACGATTTCGACCAGCGGCAGCAGATAGACGGGGTTGAACGGATGGCCGACGACCAGCCGCTCCGGGTGCTTCTTCATCGCCACCTGCATGTCGGTCGGCTTGATGCCGGAGGTGGAGGATCCGACAATGGCGTTGGCCGGCGCATAAAGGTCGATCTCGGCCAGCACGCGGTGCTTCAGGTCGAGCCGCTCCGGCACGCTTTCCTGGATGAAGTCGGCGTCTGCCACCGCCTCGGCGATCGTCTTGGCGAAGGTAAGCTTGCCCTCCTTCGGCAGGCCGCCGGGCAGCATCTGCTTGTAGGCGCGTCGCGCTCCCTTCATCACCTCGCCGACCTTGCGTGACGCCTCGGGGTCGGGATCGAAGATCGACGCGTCGATGCCGTTGAGCAGCAGCCGCGCCACCCAGCCGGCGCCGATGACGCCGCCGCCGATGGCGGCCGCCTTGTTGATGATGCTCATGCGGAGGCTCCGGTTCTTGTCCTGGCTGTTGCGGGGTCGGTGAGGGCGACGCGCTCGCCGGCACGGATCACGGACGCGTCATAGGCCTTGCGCGCGAACACTTCGAGCAGGAAGGGCCGGAAGAAATCGATCGGCAATGTCTCGTAATCCGGGTCGAAGCTCGACTGATCCCAGCGTTCGCAAAACTCATCGCAATCGTCGAAGTAGATGTGCCCGGCGAAACGGTCGCGGGCGTGTGGATTGCCGCCGAGGTGGTGGGCGTAATAGAGGCGCTGGAAATCGCCGTGCTTCTCCACCACCCAGGTGCATTGCTCGCGCACAAAAGGCTTCAGGATGGCGGCTGCATACTCGTCGTGGTTATAGGGCGCGTAGATGTCGCCGATATCGTGCAGCAAGGCGCAGGCAATCCAGTCGGTGTCGGCGCCGTCGCACCAGGCCCGTGTTGCCGCTTGCAGTGAATGGCCGAGCCGGGTGATCTTGTAGCCCGAGAGGCCCGCATCAAGCTGGACGAGCGCGTCGAGCAGCCGCTCGCCGGTCTTTGCCGCATAGTCGATCTCGTGCTCGGTGAGGAAGGCATAGTCCTCGCGGTCGCCGTCCTTCATGGCGGTGAATTTCACGGTCTTCATCAGCGGCTCCTCCCAACCGGCTACCGGCTTTTCAAAGCGGTGCGCGCTTCGTCAGGTTCAGCTTCTTGCGGACTTCGTCCGGGCCGATGACCCTGGCGCCCATATTCGACACGATGCTGACCGCCCGCTCGACCAGCTGCGCATTGGTCGCCAGCACGCCCTTGTCGAGCCAGAGATTATCCTCCAGTCCGACGCGGACATTGCCGCCGGCCAGCACCGCGGCCGCGACATAGGCCATCTGGTTGCGGCCAATGGCAAAGGCCGACCAGTTCCAGGTCGACGGTACATTGTTGACCATGGCCATGAAGGTGTTGAGGTCGTCCGGCGCGCCCCACGGCACGCCCATGCACAATTGCACCAGCGCGTCCGGCTTCAGCACTTCTTCCTCGACCAATTGCTTGGCGAACCACAGATGCCCGGTGTCGAAGGCCTCGATCTCCGGCTTGACGCCGAGCGCCGTCATCATGCCGCCCATGGCACGCAGCATGCCGGGCGTATTGGTCATGACATAATCGGCCTCGGCGAAATTCATGGTGCCGCAATCGAGCGTGCAGATTTCCGGCAGGCACTGGCGCACATGTTCCATGCGGTTGCTCGCGCCGCCCATGTCCGTGCCTTTTTCGTTCAGCGGCAGCGGTTTCTCCGGCGGGCCGAATACCATGTCACCCCCCATGCCGGCGGTCAGGTTCAGCACCACGTCGACGTCCGCCGCGCGGATGCGCTCGGTTACTTCGCGATAGAGATGCACGTCGCGCCTAGGCTTGCCGGTCTCGGGATCGCGCACGTGGCAGTGCACGATCGCCGCACCCGCCTTTGCCGCCTCGATGGCCGAATCGGCGATCTCTCTGGGCGACCGCGGCACATGCGGGCTGCGGTCCTGCGAACCGCCGGACCCGGTCACGGCACAGGTAATGAAAACCTCACGGTTCATCGCTAACGGCATCGGACTCTCTCCCAATAGAACGTAGGGCAAGAATGCCTGACTTGCCGGAAACTGTTTTGCGTTTTACGAAGATCGTGTGACCAAAAACGAAAAACCGACGATCTTTCGGGCCGAGCGTTTGCCGCTCAAGGTAACGCTGCTGGTATTCTCCGGCTCGTCGATCATGTGCGTCGCCTCGGCCGTCGATCCGTTGCGCGCCGCCAACCGCATTGCCGGTGAGACGCTGTTCGATTTCAGGCTGGTCTCGGTGACAGGCGAGGCGCCGGTCACCACATGCGGCCTGCCGGTGGCGGTCAGCGGCCGCTTCGATGCGGCTGACACAACCGATATGCTGGTCGTCGTCGCCGGCTTCGGCACGCAGAACTACGCCACATCGGCCCTGCTGTCCGGACTGCGCCGGGCGGCGCGCGCGGCACGCGCCTGCGGCGGCGTCGAGGCCGGCACCTGGCTGGTTGCCCGCGCGGGTCTGCTGGAGGGGCGCAGCGCCACCACCCACTGGGAGGACATGGAGGATTTCTCGTCGGCCTTTCCCGGCGTCGACGTGCGCCCCGACCGCTACGTCATCGATGGCCCGGTGTTCACCACCGGCGGCGCCTCGCCGACCTTCGACCTGATGCTGCATCTGATCCGCACGCGGCTCGGCATGGCCGTGGCGCTAGATGTCGCGAGCGTCTTCATCTACGACCAGGCGCGCGCCGCGACGGACGCGCAACCGCTGGTCTCGCTCGGCCGTCTCGACGGCTACGATCCCAGGCTGGCGCAAGCCATTCGGCTGATGGAAGCGCATGTCGACCAGCCGCTGACTATCGCCGCCGTGGCAAAGCGCGCCGGGGTGACGGCACGGACGCTGGAAAGCATCTTTCGCAAGTCGATCGGCGAAACGCCCGGCGCTTATTACCTCAGGCTGCGCCTCGGCGCCGCGCGCCGGCTGGTGGTCGACACGCGCATCGCCATGGCGGACATTGCCGGGCGAACGGGGTTTTCGTCCGCCGCGGCATTTTCCAGAGCGTTTTCAAGAGCGTTCGGCGAAGCGCCGGTCAGGCTGCGTCGGGGATAATGCATGTCGCCCAAAAGCTTGGCCACGGGCTTGACCCGAGGGTGCGTAGCGGTTTTGCGATAACGACATGCATAGGCAAAGGTAGATCAGGCAGCGTCCTTGCGGTCGCTGCTGCCGTCGATCTGCGAGCGCATCTGTCTCGCAAGATGGGTCTCGAACCGGCTGGCGACCGCGCGATCCCATTCGTTTGCACTCAGCGCACCTTGTTTCGGGTGCGGCAGCGCCATCAGCCGGTCGATGATCGATCCAGCCTCGCCAGATGAGAGCAGGGCGTCGATTTCGCGTTCGTGCTGCATATCGTTTCGCCTCCTTCTTCTGAATCCCGCCACGAACCACACTATAGGAGGTTCGTGACGGCTGTTTGAAGGCAAGAGCGAGGCGATTGATGGGCGATGCCGGGCAAAGTTTTGTCCGCCGCCGCCCATCTTGGGCACGTCGTTCCGGCAGGTCACGCAGTGCTTCAGCCAAGCCGCATCGACAGTTCAACATCCTCGCCGAACGGCGTGGACATGTAGCCACTCCCGGTCGAGCGCACCCGCTCGAGGTATTCGGGGCAAAGATCTGCGTTGTCGGCAACGACGAAGGCGCCCGGTCTGAGGCGGCTTTCAACCAGACTCAAGATCTCGGGATAGAGCGCTTTGGCGCCGTCGAGCAGAAGCAGGTCGACGCTTTCGGGAAGATCGACGCTTAATGTTTGCAGCGCGTCTCCTTCGCGGGTTTCCACCATGTCAATGAGACCGCCTGCTGTCAGATTACTCCTCGCGCGCGCGACCTTGGATGGCTCGAACTCGCTGGTGATCAGGCGGCCACCGCCATTGTCCCGCAAGGCTGCGGCAAGGTGCAGGGTCGAGATGCCGAACGAGGTTCCAAATTCGACGATCGTCCGTGCGCCGCTGCCTCGTGCCAGCATGTAGAGCAGCGTGCCGGTCTCTCGCGAAACGGGAAGCCAGAGATCCCTTAGCCGCCCATAGAAATCGAGGTATTCGGTCTTGCTTCGAACCAGCCGCATCCGCTCCTCGGCGGAGAGTTCCGCCACTGCAGGGCTTGTTGCCGCAGCGGCTTCCTCGAACAGGCGGACCAGCAGGGGCGCGAGCGGCGTTGTCGTCAGTGTGGTCATATCGGTCTCCAGTCGGAATTGAACGCGTTCTTGTGCGACATTCAAAATACGACTAATCATTCGCATTCACTAATCGCATTGGCGCGGCTCTCAATGAGCGATAACCGAAGTCCGCGGATTTCCTCGCGAAAACAGCCGAAGCAGGCCCGCTCGGCGGAGCTCGTCGCTGCGATTTTGCAGGCTGCTGTTCAGGTTTTGGCGAGGGAAGGCGCGCAGCGCTTCACCACGGCGCGGGTGGCCGAGAAGGCCGGCGTCAGCGTCGGATCGCTGTATCAATATTTTCCGAACAAGGCGGCGATCCTGTTCCGGCTCCAGAGCGACGAATGGCGGCAGACGACCAGTTTGCTGCGCGATATCCTCGAGGATATCAGGAAACCGCCGCTCGACCGGCTGCGCGACCTGGTCCACGCCTTCCTCCGCTCGGAGTGTGACGAGGCCGCGGTGCGTGTGGCG
The DNA here is from genome assembly GCF_040319065.1 of Mesorhizobium sp. M0968. Taxonomy (NCBI): domain Bacteria; kingdom Pseudomonadati; phylum Pseudomonadota; class Alphaproteobacteria; order Hyphomicrobiales; family Phyllobacteriaceae; genus Mesorhizobium; species Mesorhizobium sp. M0968. The sequence continues at coordinate 13,622 of NZ_JAMYNL010000008.1, read as the reverse complement.
CTCGACGACGCCGCACCGCTTTACCGCGACGCGCCCGAGGCGCAGGCGGCGAGGGCGTCCGGAGACCGCACCATCCAGCTCTTCATGCAGGAGGCGTTGCCGAGCGCCGCGCAAGCGACTCGCGAATTGGCCGGCGACCTGGTCATGACGACGCTCAGCACGGTGGGGAAGCAGTTCTCGGAGACGCCTCGAACCCCCAAGGAGATTGAAGTCTACGCCGATGCCATGGCCGACATGTTTTGCGCCTACCTGAGAGGCCTCGATCACGGCTAAGGCGCGCCAGACCCGGTCAGCGAACAGGCCACGCGAGTTTCACACGGGGCAAAACCTTCGTCGGTTCAGCCCCGCAGAAAGCCGTCTTAGCCGGCGGCCGCTGAACAATGCGGCCGCGAACCGGGTACGCCTCAGACGTACCGGTTGACGATGTTTTCGAGCAATTCCTGGCGGCCGGATCTGGGCTGCGGCTCGATCTTCTCTTTGACGACGCGCTCGGCGATTTCCTCCAGCGTGCACTTGCCGGCAAGCATCGCCTTGGCCTCGGCCGAATCCCAGCCGGCATAGCGCTCGGCGAGCGGGGCGGACAGCGCCTTGTCCTCGACCATGCGCGCTGCCGCCTTCAGGCCGCGAGCGCAGCAGTCCATGCCCCCGATATGGCCGATCAGCAGGTCCTGCGGATCGAGCGACTGGCGCCTGAGCTTGGCGTCGAAATTGGTGCCGCCGGTCTTGAAGCCGCCGGCCTGCAGCACCTGGTAGTAGGCCAGAGCCATCTCCGGCACATTGTTGGGGAACTGGTCGGTGTCCCAGCCCGACTGGTAGTCGTTGCGGTTCATGTCGATCGAGCCAAAAATGCCGAGCGCATTGGCCAGCGCCAGTTCATGTTCGAACGAATGGCCGGCCAGGATGGCGTGGCCCTGCTCGATGTTGAGCTTGACCTCGTTCTCCAGTCCGAAGCGCTTGAGGAAGCCGTAGACGGTGGCGACGTCGTAATCGTACTGGTGCTTGGTCGGCTCCTGCGGCTTCGGCTCGATCAGGATGGTGCCTTCGAAGCCGATCCTGTGCTTGTAATCGACGACCAGATTGAGGAAACGGCCGGCCTGTTCCTGCTCGCGGGCGAGGTCGGTGTTGAGCAGCGTCTCATAGCCCTCGCGGCCGCCCCACAGCACGTAGTTCTCGCCGTTCAGCCGCTTGGTGACGTCGATGCAGTGTTTCACCGTCGCCGCCGAATAGGCAAAGACGTCCGGATCGGGATTGGTGGCGGCGCCCGACATGAAGCGGCGGTTGGAGAACAGGTTGGCCGTGCCCCACAGCAGCTTGACGCCGGTCTGCTTCATCTTTCCCGAGAAATAATCGGCGATCTCGTCGAGCCGCGCCGCACTTTCGGAAAAGTCCCGGCCCTCCGGCCGCACGTCGGCATCGTGGAAGCAGAAATAAGGCGCGCCCAGCAGCGAAAACATCTCGAAGGCGACGTCGGCCTTGAGTTTGGCCAGCTCCATCGTGTCGGTACCGCCGGCCTTGGGGAACCATGGCCGGTCGAACGTCTGACCGCCGAACGGATCGCCGCCCGGCCAGGCGAAGGAATGCCAATAGGCGACGGCAAAGCGCAGATGGTCTTCCAGCCGCTTGCCGGCGACGATCTCGTCGGGATTGTAGAACCGATAGGCCAGCGGATTGGTCGAATCCGGTCCCTCGTATTTGATCTGTTGGATGTCGCCGAAAAAACCGCTGCTCATGTTTTTTTCCTCTCGCATGGTTCGGCCTGATTACCTCAGGCGTAATTGGTTTCGCGCTGGCGCTGGTCGAAAAGGCTCATGTCAAAGCCACCCAACGAAGGAGACAGACCATGACCGACCTCAACACCATTGCCGAAAACTACATCGCCGCCTGGAACGAGAGCGACGCCGCACGCAGGAAAGCCTTGCTCGAGGCGACTTTCACCGAGGACGTCGGCTACCGCGATCCGATCATGCAGGGCGACGGCCATGACGCCATCGCCGCGCTGATCGAAGGCGTTCAGCAGCGCTTTGCCGGCTTCAGGTTCTCGCTGAAAGGCAAGCCGGACGGCTTCGCCGATACCATCCGCTTCTCCTGGAACCTCGGGCCGGAAGGCGTCGGCTCCGTCATCGAAGGCACCGATATCGGCGTCATCGAAAATGGCCGGCTGAAAAGCGTCACCGGCTTTCTCGACAAGGTGCCGGCACAGTGAGGCCTTCTCGGCAGGCCACGGCGAGGGCGGGAAACCGCTCACGCCGTGGCGCTCCTGATCGCCGGGTAAAGCTGGCGGTAGCGCTGATAGGCATCTGCATAGGCATCGCTTAGTGCGGCGACCGGCTCGACCGTGGCGTCCGTCGCCGGCGCCGTGCACACGGCGCGCGGATCGGCGCCTGTCGCCGCGATCAGGCCAAGCCGGGCCGCTCCGAAGGCGGCGCCGAAATCGCCGTCGGCTGGGATATCGACTGGCAGGCCAAGCGCTGTGGCGATGGCCTTCAGCCAGTAGCGCGAACGCGAGCCGCCGCCGATCGCCGTCACCCGGGTCAGCGTCGTACCGGCTTTGGCCAGGGCTTCGAGGCTGTCGCGGAAAGCGAAGGCGACGCCTTCGAGCACGGCCTGGGTCAGCGCCGCGCGGCCGGACTCGTGGGCAAGCCCGGTAAAGGCGCCCCGAATGACGGAATCATTGTGAGGCGTCCGCTCGCCTGACAGGTACGGCAGGAAAGAGACACCGCTCGGCGCCTGCAGCGAATCGCCGAGTTCGGCGGTCAACTCGCCGGCACTTTTTCCAGCGATCCCCGACAGCCAGTTGAGCGAATCGGTTGCCGACAGGATGACGCCCATCTGGTGCCAGGTGCCGGGCAGTGCGTGGCAGAATGTGTGCACGGCGCTTTCCGGATTGGGCAGATACGACGCGTTGGCGGCAAAAAGCACGCCCGACGTGCCGAGCGAGACGAACGCCTGCCCGGCGCCGACCGTGCCCATGCCGCAGGCCGAGGCCGCGTTGTCGCCGGCCCCGCCGGCGATCGGGATGCCCAGCTGCATGCCCCATTTGGCGGCCAGTTCGGCGCGCAAGGCACCGGCCCTGGCCGTGCCTTCGACCAATGACGGCATCTGGCTTTCGTCGAGCGACGTCGCGGCGAGCAGTTCGGCGGACCAGGCGCGTTTGCCGACATCGAGCCACGACGTGCCAGCCGAATCCGACATTTCCGAAATATGCTCGCCGGCGAGCCAGAGCCGCAAAAAGTCCTTCGGCAGCAGGACCTTTGCCATCTTGGCAAAAACAGCCGGTTCGTTGTTCTTGACCCAGGCGAGCTTTGGCGCGGTGAAGCCGGGAAAGACGATGTTGCCGGTCAGCTTGCGAAAGCGCGGGTCGGCATCGAGCGCGGCCGCCTCCGCGTGGCTGCGTGTGTCGTTCCATAGAATGCAGGGGCGCAGCACCTGGTCGGCGGCATCGAGCAGAGTGGCGCCATGCATATGGCCGGAAAGGCCGATGCCGTTGACAGCCGCGAGTTCCTTCGCATGCATCGACCGCAGCTCGCCGACCGCCGCTTCGCAGGCGCGGATCCAGTCGGCCGGGTTCTGCTCGGACCAGCCGGGATGCGGGCGCGACACGTCGAGCGGCGCATGGCCGGAACCGACGATGCTCTGCCTTGCATCGATCAGCAGCGCCTTGACGCCCGACGTGCCGAGATCGAGGCCGAGATACATGTTTCCTCCCATGTCCGTCATGCCTGGCGGCGACGGTCTTTCTTGCTTCGCTGCCCAGTCCTGTGACACGGGCGGCGAAGATATCCCGGCAATCGTGCCGCCGGAAACGCACCCCGGTCAACACGCGAAGATTTTTTCGACGCTCGAAAAAATCAGGCCGGGGCAGTTTTTAAGGCAAGATGTGGCCGTGGTCAATTCGCCGCGGGAGCGTTTGCACGCCGTGAAAACAGTGCCGACAACGGGCTGTCCGGCCGTGCCAGCGCGCGTTCCGCCGCAAGCGCCCTCGCCAGCGCGCCATCACCGGAACGCAATGCCGCTTCGATCAGTGTCAGGTCGATGACGTCGCGTTGTGCGTGGCTGCCGCCGAAGCGATGGGCGATTGCCCGCATCGGCCGGATCAGGCGTATCGTCCCGGCATAATTGCCCTCGCCGAATGCCTTGATGGCGAGCGTCAGGGGATGGCCGACATCCCTGGTGAAACCGGCGTTGTCGTCCTTGCCGCGCATCGCCTCGCGCTGCGCCTCGAGCAAGTTGCGGGCCGGCGCTTCGAGGCCGGCACCGACAAACGCCATCATCGCGTGGGCGTCGTTGAAGGCATAGTGGCCGGCGCTGGCCATGGGCAACCAGTTGGCGGCGAGCGTCGCCCAGCGCTCGCCGACATCGACGCCACCGAGATGCAGCCGCCACAGGATCGCCGAGGCATCGACCATGTTGAGCGCCAGCATCGAGCGTTCGCCATAGATCGGCCCGTCATAGAGCGCCAGCACCTCGTCGACTTCGCCGAGATCATAATGGAACAGTGCCAGATGCCACCAATTGTGCACCTGCAGGAAGCTGTCCCGCGTCCACGCTTCGGGATTGGCGCGCATCCACAGAATGCCGTCCTTCTGCCGGCTCTGCATCTCCATGACATGGGCCACCGCATGCTGGGCCCAGCCGTCGCGCGGCTCGATATCGACCGCCGTGCGGCCAAGTTTTTCGGCGCGCGCGTAATCGCCCATTTCCTCCAGGCCAAAGGCCTGCATGCCGAGTATGGCGTGATAGCCCGGCATGTCGCTCTGCCAGGACGGCAGCGCGCGGCCGATGCGGTCGCGCAGCATGCGCGCATTGCCGGTGAAGAAGTCGATCTGGTGGCCGGTCTGCAGCGCCAGCGCATCGAGCGGAAACTCGATGGCGATATCCTCCAGCACGCGGGCGGCCTCGTGCCAGCGTCCCTCCGCAAGATGGCCAAGGGCGGCGACATGCGCCTGCTCGCGTGTTGTCGCGGCAAGCGGCAGCGCCGCCTCGTGACATGCCTTGGCCACCGCCGTCGCCTCACGCTCTGTGGCGAGGCCAAAGAGATAACCCTTGAACACCTGCGCCATGACGAAGCCGGGATCTTCGGCGATTGCCTGGTCAATGGAACCGACCGGATCGCCGATGAAGCACTGCAATTCGCGAACGGCCCGGCTGTAGGACGAGAGCCCGGCCTCCGTCGCGCCAGACAGTGTCAGGCCGAATGCGTCGCTCACCGCCATGGTCTGTCCTCAGTTGCCCGAGCGCATCGCCACTGTCGCGATCCCGGCGCCGACCAGCAGCGTGCCGCCGGTGCGGTTGAAGATGCGGATCGCCTTTGGGTTGCGCACCACGTTGCGCGCCCTTGCGGCGATCAGCGCATAACCGAAGGCATTGGCGAAGGCGAGCGCCAGGAAGGTCGTCTCGAAGATCAGCATCTGTGTCCAGAAATCCGCATGCCGGTCGAGGAACTGCGGCAGGAAGGCGACAAAAAAGGTGATGCTTTTCGGATTGAGCGCGGTAACCAGCCAGGCGTGCGCCGTCATTTTCGCCGATGACACCGCATCGGTGCGCGGTTCGGCCCGGAGCGCACCGCCGGCGCGAAACAGCTTGATGCCGAGATAGATCAGATAGCCGGCGCCGATCACCTTCAGCACGGTGAATACGGTGGCGGACGCCGCCAGCAGCGCGCCGATGCCCAGCATCGACAATGTCATCGCGGTGAAGTCGCCGAGCGCCACGCCGACTGCCATCGGCAGCGCGGTGCGCCAGCCCTGGCCGAGCGCATAGGACACCACCAGCAGGATGGTCGGACCTGGAATGACCAGAAGGACTGCCGAGGCAGCGGCAAAAGCGGCCCAGTTTTCGAAGGACATTTTCTTCTCCTTGAGCTCAAAGAAGAGGATAAATCCTTGGCCTCGCGCAGATGTAAAGAGGCAAAATCGAAAAAGCCCCCTCGTTAACGCCAGGCGGCCGGCCTTCACGGTTTTTCAACCATGATTGGCGAAAATGCATGCTATACGGCCGGAGCGTGTTTCCCGCCGACAGCGTAGGGTTTGGGTGAATGCGTGAGTTGCCGCACGGTCTGTCGCTGCCGCATATTGGCGACGCAATCGAAACCGAAATACAGCTTTCCCGTCGCACGGTGCTGTCCGGCGCCGGTGCGCTGGCGCTGCTCGGCGTCGCCGGCTGCAGCCAGACGCTGGATCTGCCGTCGCTCCAGCTCGACGACGTCACCACCGGCTCGATCCGGCCCATCCGTCCGAGTATCAGCGTCGACAAGAACATCACCAGCCCCGACGTGATGTACGCTTCGCTCACCGACGGTGGCTTCAATGTGCCGGAAGTGCCCTACCTCAAGGTCAAGCCGGAGTTCCGCCGCCAGATCGTCGTCGATCCGACCGGCGAGCAACCCGGCACCATCGTCGTTCACTCGCAGGAACGGCTGCTCTATCTGGTGCAGCCCGGCGGCGAGGCGATCCGTTACGGCGTCGGCATCGGCAAGGACGGATTCCGCTGGTCCGGCCGCGCCAACATCCAGTACGGCAAGGAATGGCCGGTCTGGACCCCGCCGCCCGAGATGATCGCCCGCAGGCCGGAACTGGTGAAATGGCAAAGCGGACAGCCGGGCGGCCTCGACAATCCGCTCGGCGCGCGTGCCCTCTACATCTATCAGAACGGCAGCGACACCGGCTATCGCATCCACGGCTCGCCCGAATGGTGGAGCATCGGCCAGGCGATGTCGTCGGGCTGCGTGCGCCTGATCAACCAGGACATCATCGACCTCTACAGCCGCGTCTCCAAGAAGAATCCGGTCGTCGTCGTCTGACCGGCTGCTGCTGCCCTTCGTCATCGACTCTGCCGTTGCGCGATGCCGCAAGACAGGCGAATGTGCCTGCGATTTCCATCGCCCGGGAGACGTGAACAATGGCCGGAACTTTTGTCATCGCGCAAGGCGGCGGCCCGACCGCCGTCATCAACCAGACCGTGGTGGGTGCTGCGCTCGAAATCCGCAAGCGGCATCCCGGCGCCAAGGTGCTGGGTTCCATCCACGGCGTGCGCGGCATTCGTGACGGCAATTACGTCGATCTTTCCGCCATCCCCGAGGATCGCCTGCGGCTGATCGCGGCGACACCGAGCGCCGCGCTTGGTTCGACGCGCGACAAGCCGGATGCCGCCTATTGCGACCTCATCCTCAACGGCTTGAAGAAAGCCGGCGCCGATGCCTTCATCTATATCGGCGGCAACGACACCTCGGGCACGCAGCAGATCCTCACCGACGCCGCCGGCGGCAAGATCGCCTTCGTGCATGCGCCGAAAACCATCGACAACGATCTCGAGGAGAACGACCACACGCCCGGCTTCATGTCGGCGGCCGAGTTCGTCGCTGGAGCATTCCTTTCGGTCGATCTCGATTTCCGCGCTCTGCCGGGCATCTATGTCGGCATTGTCATGGGGCGGCATGCCGGTTTCCTGACGGCCGCGTCCGCGGCCTGGCAGCTCGATCAGGACAGCGGCCCGCATCTCGTCTACGTGCCGGAGCGGCCGTTCTCGGCGGCCGGTTTCATCGACGACGTTCGTGCAACGCTCGACCGCCACAAGCGCTGCATCGTTGCCGTCTCCGAAGGCGTCAGCACCGCCGACGGCAAAGCGCTGGTCGAAAGCCTGGTGCCGCCGGAAAGGCTGGAGCGCGACCAGCATGGGAACGTCAAGCTGTCGGGCAGCGACCTGCCGGCAGCCTTGGAGCGCGCGCTCGCCGAAGGATTGCCGGGCAAGCGGGCGCGCGTCGATGCGCTCGGCTATATGCCGCGCGGCTATGTCGGCGCCATCAGCGCGGTGGACGCGCAGGAGGCCTTCGATGCCGGTGCCTTCGCGGTCACGGTGGCCGACGAGGGCGGCGGTTCGGTGGCGCTGCAATATGACGGCAAGAAAACCGTGCTGAAGAAGGTGCCGCTGAAGAACGTCGCCGGCAAGACGCGCCATATGCCGGATGATTTCATGCTGCCGGATGTCAACCGGCTGTCCGATGCGGGGATGGCCTATCTGAAGCGGCTGGTCCCGCAAAAGTACAAGGTCGGCAAGCCGTTCGTCTGATGCCGGCCTTGATCTGATGGACAGCTGGTTCAGCAAAACCATCGTCAACGCCAAGACGACGATGCTGACCGAGCCCTTCGTGCATGATTCCGTGCGTGCCAACATCTGGCATTTGCGCGGCCGCGATGTCGACCTGCTGGTCGACACCGGCATGGGGATCTGCCCGCTGGCGCCGCAGATCGACACGCCGGCCGGCAAGCCGCTGCTCGCCGTCGCCACGCATATCCATCTCGATCATGTCGGCTCGCTGCACGAGTTTCCGTTGCGGGCAGGGCCGCGCCACAGCGCCGCACAGTTCGACAGCATGGATGAAGCGGTGACCTACGCCTGCATGTTCCATGACCTGGAAGGCGCTGTTTCCAAGCTGCCGGCGCCGGGCTGGAGAGCCGCCGATTACAGGATTCCGCCGGCGCCGCTGGCCCGGACCCTGGACGAGGGCGACATGATCGACCTCGGTGACCGCCAATTCCGCGTCCTGCATCTGCCCGGCCACTCTCCGGATTCGATCGCGCTGTTCGACGAGGCAGACGGCCTGTTCTTCGCCGGCGACGCCATCTACGACGCCATGCTGATCGACGACCTGCCGGATTCGGATCGTGCCGCCTATCGCCGCACGATGCAGCGCCTGGTCGAGCTGCCGATCCGGATCGGCCATGGCGGCCATGGACCGAGCTTCGACGGCAGGCGGATGCGCGAGATCGCCACCACCTATCTCAGCCGGACCGACCGGAAAGGCGAATAGGAGGCCTCGGCTGAGGCGGCGCAAATCTGAAGCGATTTGTCTTGCGCAGCTATTTTGTTCTTGCTTTGTGCCGGCAGCTATGCTAGTAATTTGGGTATGGTGCTGATTCGCCCCAACGACCCGCCGCAAGGCGGGTTTTTGTTTTCGGGTTTCGGCGCCAGCCCGGCAAGGCGGCTGCCAGCCGGAAATTAAATCTTCGTAATATTATCTGGAAACCACGATCGGCGCCCTAGATGCGGGGCTGTCGATCCGGTCGGCCGCCGTGCCAGGCGAGACAGGCAAGGCCGACACGCCGATAGAGCGTTCCGGTGACGGAACGCTGCGGCGCCCGATCAATCTCTCGCCCGGACAACGGCCATGTCACCAATCCACACCCTTCGCAGACATCGCGTCGCCGCTTTGCTGGGCGCCGCGCTGATCGTCAGCCCCTTCGCCCTGTCCTTCGCTCCCAGGCTGAATGATGTCCTGGCGGCAACAGTGACCCCACCTGTCACCGGCATGACGGCGCCCAGCGGCTCGTTCGCTCCGGTCGTGGCGGCCGATAAACCGGCAGTGGTGACCATCACGACGGTCATGAAAGTACAACAGCCGGACACCACGAGCGACGCCTCTCCCTTCGGCGGAAACGCGCCTTTCGACGATTATTTCCGCCGTTTCTTCGGTGACCAGGGACTGCCCGCCCCCAAGACACCGCCGGAACAGGCGCCGCGCACCGAGGCCCTCGGCTCAGGCTTCATCGTCGGTGCCGACGGCATGATCGTCACCAACAATCACGTCGTCGACGGCGCCCAGTCGGTCAAGGTGATGCTCGACGACGGCACCGAGCTTCCCGCCAAATTGATCGGCCATGACACGAAGAACGACCTTGCCGTGCTCAAGGTCAACGCCGGCAAGCCCTTGCCGACCGTCAAATGGGGCGATTCGGACAAGCTCATGCCGGGCGACCAGGTGCTCGCCTTCGGCAATCCTTTCGGCCTTGGCACCACGGTCACCGCCGGCATTGTCTCGGCGCGCGGCCGCGATCTGCACAGCGGCCCGTTTGACGACTTCATCCAGATCGACGCACCGATCAACCGGGGCAATTCCGGCGGCCCGCTGACGGATGTGTACGGCGATGTCGTCGGCATCAACACCGCGATCTTTTCGCCGAATGGCGGCAGCGTCGGCGTCGGCTTCGCCATCCCCTCGGACCAGGCGCAAAAGGTCGTCGCCAAGCTGATGAAGGGCGGCTCCATCCAGTACGGCTATCTCGGCGTCCAGATTCAGCCGGTGACGCCTGATGTGGCGAGCGCCATCGGCCTCGATCACCCTACCGGCGTGCTGGTCGCGCAGGTCAGCGACGGATCGCCGGCCGCCAAGGCCGGCATCGAGACCGGCGATGTCATTACCAGCTTCGCCGGCCAGGACATAAAGGATCCGAGGGATCTGTCGCGCGCCGTCGCTGACGTTGCGCCTGGCACGAGGGAAGCCCTCAATGTCTGGCGCAAGGGGAAAAGCCTGCAGATCTCCGTCGAGATCGGGCGCAACGAAGACGACACGGCGACGGGATCGGTGACCGGCGATTCAGGTCAGCCGTCGACGGGGCAGGGCCTTCGCGCACCGGCGCTCGGTCTCGGCCTGATGGACGTCACTCCGGATGTGCGCCAGGCAATGAACCTGCCGGAAAACCAGCACGGCGCACTGGTCGAGCGCGTCGACCCGAACAAGGCGGCGTCGGCTTCCGGCATCCAGCCCGGCGACATCATCGTCGGCGTCGACCAGACCCCGGTGAGGAGCGCCAGACAGGCAAATCAGGCGATTGTGCAGGCTGCCAAATCCGGCAAGAAATCGGTGCTGCTGCTTGTCGAGCGTGGCGACGCCCAGATGTTCGTGGCCGTCCCCTTCGCCAGCGGCTGAAGCGGGCGCCGCGCTGCCAAGATCAATGTAGAGCATTGCCGCCAGGCCGGAGCCAAGATTTCTGTTGCCCGCGCTCGCGTCTTCGAGAAAACTGACAAAGCTCGATTGGACCTTGCGCAAACGGATATTCTAGATGGTTACCCGAGGCTTCTCTTCCGGACGAAAGCCGCCGACGGATACGGATGCACGTATCCCGCCGGGGCAATATCTCGAGCAAGGTTTCCCGGTCCTGTCGGCCGGCCCGACGCCGCATGTGCGCACCGAGGATTGGTCGTTCACGCTTAAGCACGGGCCGCGGCCGATCAAGAAGTGGAACTGGGCCGAGTTCAACGCGCTGCCCTTGACCAAGATGACGCGCGACATCCATTGCGTCACCGCATGGACCAAGTTCGACACGGCGTGGCAGGGCGTGCTCGTCGACGACATTCTTGCCGACGCCGGCATCGAGCCGCCCACCGCCTTCACGCTGGCGCTGGGTTTCGACGGCTATTCCACCAACGTGCCGACGAAGGATCTCACCGGCGGCAAGGCGATGGTGGCACTGCTTTACGAGGGCAAGCCGATCACTCCCGACCATGGCGGCCCGGCCCGGCTGCTCGTTCCGCATCTCTATTTCTGGAAATCGGCCAAATGGCTGAACGGGCTGCAGTTCACAGAGCGTGACGAGCCGGGTTTCTGGGAGTTGCGAGGCTATCACATCTATGGCGATCCGTGGCGCGAGCAGCGCTACACGAACGATCCATGAGCGACGCACCGGCGGCGCAGTCGCCCTGGCAGACGGTCACCATCACCCGCATCCAAAAGCGTACGCCGCGCGTCACCAGCTTTTTCCTGCAGCCGTCGCGGCCCTTCGCTTACCGGGCCGGACAGCATGTCGATGTCAGATTGACGGCGCCGGACGGCTATCAGGCGCGCCGCTCCTACTCCATCGCCTCGGCGCCGGAGACCGGCGAGACCATCGAGCTGGCGATTGAAAAACTCGAGGACGGCGAGGTCTCGCCGTTCTTTCACGAGATCGCGGCGGTGGGCGACGAGGTCGAATTGCGCGGGCCGCTCGGCGGCCATTTCGTCTGGTCCGACGGCGATGGCGGACCGCTCCTGCTCGTCGGCGGTGGGTCGGGCGTGGTGCCGCTGATGTCGATGCTCCGTCACCGGGCGATGCGGGGATCGCTGGTCGCCGCCGCCTTGGTGTTTTCGGCGCGGGTCTGGGACGAGGTGATCTTTCGCGACGAGCTGATCGACCTCGCCGAGCGCCGGGATGGCTTCGACCTGGTGCTGACGCTGACGCGCGAGCCGGCCCGCCGATCGTCGGATTATGCGCGGCGGGTCGACGCCGCGATGATGGTGCAAGCCATGACCAGGCTGCCGGCGCCGCCGAAGCTCGCCTTTGTCTGCGGCTCGAACGCGTTCGTGACGGCCGCCGCCGAGGCGCTGATCGATGCCGGCGTTCCCGCGGCTCTCATCCGCACCGAACGCTACGGGGTCTGACCTGGTTCTTGCGCGGTTGCTGCCTTCGCCGGCCGGCATAAGCGGGCCGAAAACCGGCAGAACGGTGAGGCCGCGTTTGGCCGAAATGGTTAACGATTCGACAAAGAACCTCGGCCGCGACTTTTATCGGTTTAAAAAATCGAACCGAACGGTTCGTTTCTGTTGACAATGCGTGCAGGACGCTGTGAACGCTGCCTCCCCAAGTCACCTTGCAGCCAGACCGATACTATGGGCTATCTACTTGATATTTAGCAATAAAATTGTGGCGAAGGGAATCTCTGGCACAATTTCAAGGTGTAGATTCTTGGTCCACACCAAAAAACTTCGTGATTGGAAACTGGCCATTGGCTTTCCCACATCGGGGCTGTCCGAACGACGCGAATTCCTCCCAAGGCACGCCGCTGGACGGACGGAAAAACTGAGATACTGGAGTACTAAAATGAAAAAGATCGCTCTTGCCGCCGTCGCCGTTTTGGCCATCACCGGCAGCGCCTTCGCTGGCAGCGACAACTTTGGTTCCAAGGGTGCGAACCAGCCTGCCGCTTCGGTCGACAGCTCGTATACGGCTTCCATTCAGAAGCCGGCTCATGCTGACCAGCAGCCTGTCCAGGGCGCCGACCGTAACCTCTTCGGCAACAACTAACAGCCGATCCCAGCATCAGGGCGGCGGGCATATCCGCCGTCCGGGATCTGAAAAATTCAGGAGTATTAAGATGAAAAAGATCGTTCTTGCTGCCGCCGCCGTTTTGGCCATCACCGGCAGCGCCTTCGCCGGCAGCGACAACTTTGGTTCCAACGGAGCCAACCCGCCTGCTGTCTCGGTCGACAGCTCCTACACGGCTTCCGTCAAGACGTCGGACCAGGCTGAAAAGCAGCCGGTTGTCCAGGGCGCCGACCGTAACCTCTTCGGCAACAGCTAACAGCCGATCCCACCATCAAGGCGGCGGCATGCCCGCCGCTTGATTTCGAAAATCCAGGAGTACCCAAATGAAAAAGATTGTTCTTACTGCCGCCGCTCTCTTGATTGCCGCCGGCAGTGCCTATGCCCGCAACGACAATGTTGGCGGGACCGACATCAACAAGCAGACGACCGTCAACGTCGACAAGACGCAGACGTATTCGGTGCGGGACAGCAACTCGCCGATCTACAAGCTGCTGAATTCGTCTGGCGATGTGCCCAAGTCCGCGCCCCAGGGCGCCGATCGCAACCTCTTCGGCAACAACTAGAGCAATTCCAGGAAAAGTGTGAAACGGTTTTCCCGGGAAAAGCGTGTAGCGCTTTCCCTTGGGAATTGCGTCAAAACAAAGAGATAGAGCGGTTCGGCGTTCCGTGAAACGATAACCGCTCTAACGGCCGAACTGGAATTCCAGACAAGAGCGGCGGGGCCCGGCCCCCCCCCTTTTTTGGTTGGGATGTGGGTTTTTAAAAAAA